>JBELGW010000014.1:0-2988 GCA_042091715.1 Polaribacter sp.
CCCGAAAGAACTGGATTTTGAATCCAGCGCGTCTACCAATTCCGCCACTCGAGCTTTGTAATTATCGGAGTGCAAATCTAAAAAAAAAAATGGTTTAAAAGCATAAAAAAGACAACAACTCCGTATTTATTTTTATTTTTGTGATGAACACACACAAAAACTCACAACAAAACCAACTAAATGTCTACACACAACCTTAGTCCAAAGATTTTTGCATGCTCTCAGAGCATGGAATTAGCAGAAAAAATAGCCAAAGCATACGGAGCTCCGTTAGGAAATGTAGAAACAACTCATTTTAGCGATGGTGAATTTCAGCCTGCTTTTGAAGAGTCCGTGCGAGGAAGACGTATTTTTATCATAGGGTCTACCTTTCCAAATTCAGATAACTTAATGGAGATGTTATTAATGCTAGATGCTGCAAAAAGAGCTTCGGCAAGACATGTTACCGCAGTAATGCCTTATTTTGGATGGGCGCGACAAGATCGAAAAGACAAACCAAGAGTTGCTATCGGAGCTAAATTGGTAGCCAATTTATTACAGGCTGCCGGTGCAACAAGAATC
The DNA here is from genome assembly GCA_042091715.1 of Polaribacter sp. Lineage (GTDB taxonomy): Bacteria > Bacteroidota > Bacteroidia > Flavobacteriales > Flavobacteriaceae > Polaribacter. The sequence goes on from JBELGW010000014.1 coordinate 562, forward strand.
ATGACCATGGATTTGCATGCAGATCAAATTCAAGGATTCTTTGAAAAGCCAGTAGACCATATGTTTGCTTCTACTATTTTTCTCCCGCATGTCAAAGCCCTAGGATTGGATAACCTAACCATTGCATCACCAGACATGGGAGGTTCTAAAAGAGCCTATGCCTATTCTAAATATCTAGGTTCTGATGTGGTTATTTGTTACAAGCAGCGCAAGAAAGCCAATGTCATCTCCCACATGGAAGTTATTGGAGATGTGAAGGGGAAGCATGTGATTTTGGTAGATGATATGATAGATACGGGAGGTACGCTTACAAAAGCCGCAGATTTGATGAATGAAAGAGGTGCGTTAAGTGTGCGCGCCATCTGTACACACCCGATACTGTCTGGTGAAGCCATTGAACGTATTGAAAAATCAAGTTTGATAGAATTGATTGTTTCAGATACAATTCCTTTGAAAAGAGAGAGTTCTAAAATAAAAGTTGTATCTTGCGCCACTTTATTCGCAGATATCATGCACAAAGTGCAAGAAAATACAAGTATCAGCGATAAATTTTTAATGTAAATAATTATTATAAACAAGTAGAAGTAATGAAATCAATTACAATCAAAGGATCTCAAAGAGAAAGCGTAGGTAAAGTAGCAACGAAAGCCTTACGTAATGCTGGTCAGGTTCCTTGCGTTATATACGGAGGAGACAAGCAGGTGCACTTTTCAGCAGAAGAAATCGCATTCAAAAACTTAGTATACACTCCAAACGTATATACTGCAACGATTGAATTAGGAGACGAGAAGTTTGCTGCAATTTTACAAGATATTCAGTTTCACCCAGTAACTGATAAAATTTTACACATCGATTTTTATCAATTATTTGAAGATAAAGAAATCTCTATGAACATTCCAGTGAAATTAACTGGATCTTCGAAGGGGGTTATGATTGGTGGTGCTTTGCGTCACAACATGCGTAAATTAAGAGTAAAAGCTTTACCAGCTAACTTGCCAGATGTTATCGAAGCTGATATTACAGAATTAGAAATTGGAAACAAATTGGTAGTTGGATCATTGAAAAATGACAATTATACAATTTTACATCCAGAAACTACTGTTGTTGCTCAAGTGAGAATGTCACGTAACGCAACCAAAGTAGAAGAGACAGAAGAAGCAGCAGAATAAATAGCTGTAGAATCATTTTAAAAAGCATCACTTCATTGTGGTGCTTTTTTTATTTTTGTGTGATATGAAGAAATATTTGATTGTTGGTTTGGGGAATATTGGCGAGAAGTATGACAATACGCGCCATAATATAGGCTTTAAAATACTCGATGCTTTGGCGAAGGAACATGGTGCTGAATTTGAAACAGAAAAGTTAGGGGCTGTTGCTAATTTTCGCTTTAAAGGAAGAACTTTTGTGTTACTGAAACCAAGTACTTTTATGAATTTAAGTGGAAAAGCAGTAAAGTACTGGATGGAGAAAGAGAAGGTTTCCATTGAGCAGCTTCTCATTATTACAGATGATTTGAATATTGATTTCGGAACCATTCGGTTGAAAGGAAAAGGAAGTGCTGGCGGTCATAATGGTTTGAAAGATATTCAAGAAAAATTAAATACCACCAAGTATCCTAGATTTAGATTCGGTGTAGGAGCTAATTACTCCAAGGGTCGTCAAGTAGATTTTGTACTCAATCAATGGAACAAAGAAGAAGCGAGTCAGCTCATAGAGCGCATCCCTGTTTCTTGCAATTTAATTACTTCTTTTGGTACTGCTGGAATGGCAAATACCATGAACAGCTTCAATGGTAAATAGGATTAATTATCACTCGCGTACCACTCAGCAAATGAAGAGGCTGTTTCTTGCAAGCGTAAAGAAAATAACTGGATGTTCTCTGGCAATCTCTTTTTGATTTTTGCGGCAAAGTCAATAATCATCATCTCACATGTGGGCTGGTAGTCCACTAAAATAATGTGGTGATCTAATTCTTTTAAATGTTCAGCTAGTGATAGATGTGGTGTGTTTTGATTGAACACTGTGGCATGATCAAAAACATCCACAATTTCCTCTTTTACGATTTTTTTCAAATCAGAAAAGTCAATAACCATTCCATATTTTGCTTGTGAATTGTCTGAAATAGGTTCTCCAATTACAGTGACTGATAGCTTGAAGCTGTGTCCGTGTATATTTTTACATTTACCATCATATCCATAGATGGCATGCCCTGTTTCGAAATCGAACTGTTTTGTAATTCTTATGGTACTCATTTTATTTTCTTCTATTTCGATTTGTTTTCGATTTGTTGTAAAAATACATGATTGCTAATGCGATTGCTAATCCTAAAAATAGATAATCTCCTCCCATGGTATATTTCGTTTCGTTGGCAAAGTTACTTTTTAAATTTGAATAAAGCGTTTTTTGTGAATTCAGAGATCACTAATG
>JBELGW010000014.1:3088-61869 GCA_042091715.1 Polaribacter sp.
GATAATTCTGCCAATGCGGCTACGCCAATTTTACGTTCTACTGCTGGAGCAATGACAAAAGGTCCAATACCAATGGAGAGTTCGGATAGTTTTATAGCAGCAGCCTCTGTTGCTAAAACATAGTCACATGCAGCAGCCAATCCAACACCGCCTCCTACAGTTTTCCCTTGCACAACACCAATGATCAATTTAGAACAGGTTCTCATCGCGTTGATGACATTGGCAAACCCAGAAAAGAATTTTTTACCCTCTTCAAGGTTGTCAATGGCAACAAGTTCATTGAAGGAGGCACCAGCACAAAATGCTTTCTCTCCTTCAGATTTTAAAACAATGATTGATACCTCTTTGTTTTTAGAAACCTCTGCTAGTTCTTTTGTCAAACGATCTAGCAATGCACTCGGAAAAGAATTGCTAGCAGCATGACCAAATTCTATCGTTGCTATTTTGTTAGTGATACTAGTCGATAAGCTTCCTTCGTTAGCTTTGGTTGTCATGGTCGTTATATTTGGCTGCAAATTTACTGCTTTTGTGCTAGGGGAGAAAATTTTCGATAAAATTTAAAATACAAAAAGACACCTCTAAAGAACATCCAGACAGCGAAGGCAGTCCAGATTGCATGTAATTGAAATGCCAAATAATCGAAAAGAAGTAAAGTGGGAATAAATCCAAAGCTGGTGGCAAAAATCAACACATTTCGCAAATACTTCATTTCTCCCATTCCTTTGAAGGTGCCGTCAAAAATAAAGGTTAGGGCACACAAGGGTTGCATGGCTAATATGAGCCAAAATACCTTGTAAAACTCTTCTAAAACTGAGGGTTCCTTTGTGAATAGTAGCCCAATAGGTTTGTATAAAATAGTTCCTAAGACAATAAAAATGACGCCAATAAAGAGTCCGTATTTGATGAGTTTTTTATTCAAATCAAGCAACGTTTTATACTCTTTTTGACCTAGGAGTTTTCCTGATAAAATATTTCCCACACTTGAGTATCCATCTATCATAAAGGCACCAAGAAGCCATAAATTTAGTCCAATGGTATAGGCAGCAATGTGTTCTTTGCCATAAGAAGTGGCGTAAGAGGTAGCAAAATACAAGGCTACATTTAATGCAAGTGTTCGAACAAAAAGATTGAGAATCATACCAAATAGTTTTTTCATCTCGGGATGAATAGGCAATCGGATCTGCAGTGGAATGCTTGTTTTTTGCAGCAGTAATACAATAGACATAACAGCCATGCTACCTTGAGCAATGACACTTGCATAAGCGGCGCCCTCTACATGCATGGCAGGAATTGTTCCGGCGATACCATATACCAATACATAGTCCAAACCAATATTCAGAGCAGCGCCAGTAAGCGCAATCACCATGGGATAAAAGGTGTTTTGTAACCCTCTAAAAACACCAAAAATAGCAAAAGTGACTAAGGCAAATGGGAATCCCCAAATGCGTATCGTATAATAGCTGATGCAATAGTCTAAGATGGTTTCTGATGCGTTGTAAAATTTAAAAATTACATCAGCAAACGGGTAGCTAATCGCAATTACCAAAAAGCTAATAAGAAGAATACTACCAATAGCTTGTGCAGGCAGTCCTTTAATTTCGTGCAATCTATCAGCTCCCAGATACTGCGAAATTATAGAAGAAATAGCACTTCTAGTTTGTCCAAAAACCCAAACGAGCATGGAAATGAATGCGCCCACAATTCCAACAGCAGCAAGAGATTCTGTAGCGTTGTTTTCTATATTTCCAATAATTGCTGTATCGGTTATAGACAATAGGGGTTCAGCGATTCCCGCAATCAGCGCAGGGAAGGCCAAGCTATTTATTTTTTTGTGGCTAATGTCTGTTTTCAAATTGGATCAAAAATACGAATAATAGAAAGCATTCAAAGAATTTGTAAAGATATCGAAAAGGCATTTTTGCAGTTCAATAAATTTGTGTAATTTTCTTTTTTAAAAGAGATACTTCCCATGAAAAATATACTTGTTCCTATTGGTTCTTCAGAAAATGCAATAAATACACTGCAATATGCTATCGATTTTGCCAAGGAGGTTGGTGCTAAGGTCTTTGTACTCAGGGCGTATCATGCGCAGTCAAAAGCAGGTACCATGGTTGACGTGAATGCGATATTAGAGCGTGAATCGAAATTGTACATGCGATCCATGATCAATAGTGTAGACAGGAAAGGGCTAGATATTCAATTGATTTCGGCCAAAGGAAATGTTGTTGATTCAATTGCTGCTGTAGAAAAAGAAATTGGAGTTGATTTGATTATGATGGGGCCAAAAAGTAATTCTATCAAAGAAGAAGTATTTTTGGGGATGACTTCTGGTAGCGTGGTAAAGCAATCTGATTTTCCAGTATTGATTGTCCCGGAATCCTATGTTTTCAAACCATTTAATTCGGTTCTTACTGCCTTTAAATCAGGTGTAGTAAGGAGAAATAATGTGTTAACCCCCTTGCAGTTTGTTAAAAATAAGTTCAATCCCGTAATCAATTTACTATTGGTGAAAACGCCTGGTTATGTAGAAGAAGATCTGCAAATTGATTCTGCTTTGATGGGGTTGAAATCTTCTTTAAAGATTACAGAAAATGCCACAACTTTTCAAGGGGTATTAGAGCATTTTCAGTCGAATAACCCAGACATGCTCTGTGTTTTTAGACGTAAAAGAGGTTTCTTTAAAAAGCTTTGGGAAAAGAATACCATCTTAAAAAAAGAATTCCATTGCAGCGTTCCTTTATTGGTGTTGAGCGGAAAAGATTAGTTCATCACTAGTGTTTTTTTTCGATAAATGGAATGGAACTGTCAAAGATTTCTCTGATAAGGTTTTTGATACTTTCTAAAAAAGCATCCATTTTTTCATTGGTGATGTTGTGATCCTTTTTACCGAAATCAACTTTCAATAGGCCGCTTTTTAGGCTTTTAAAAGAGATGATTCCACTTTCGATGCCTGTTGTTTTATGGTTCTCAGTATAGAGAAAAGCATAGATCAATAGTTGTATGGCTTTGCTGTACTTTTCTTCTATTATTTCATCGATTCTTGGAACTTTTAAGTGAGTGGATGTAACAACACCTGTTTTGTAGTCTATGATTCTTGTGATGCCATTGAGCTGGTCTATTCGGTCTACCTGACCTTTCAATTTTATTGGAAAATCGAACTCATCCATGGTAATTGTAGCCTCTAAATCTTCTTCTGTTGCAATGATTTTTAAGACATCATCATCTTTCAAAGAATTTATTTCTAGAGTTAAGAAACGATGGATGTAATCTTTTGATATTTCGAAAATGAGTCGGTTTTTGCCGGTATAGACATCCGCATCATGAAAGTGCTTTTTAAAGAAATACACCACCCAGTGATCAACCTTTTCAAATAAGGGTTTGATGTTGTGTTTGGTTATAGATTTTCCAATAAATGGCTGGTATAGCATGTCTAGTGTGTCGTGAATGATAGTTCCCATGGTGTTTGCGGCAACGGTTTCTTCTACTTCTTGATAGGCTCTTAAACCGAGTACCTTCTGCTTGTAAAAATCTATTGGATTGTAGAGGTAACTGGTAAGTGTAGAAGGTGAAAAGCCTTTGATTGCTTGCTCCTTGAGTTTTTTAAGAATGGCATCTGTTTTTGGAATTTCCATCAAACTACTTTTTTCAGTGACTACCTTAGGAGCAATCTGTGACTGTATTGTTGAAGGTTTGAGCTGCAGTAGTTGTGATAGAAACCTGCTCTTTTCTCCTCCTCCAAAACTATCGTTTTCTGAATTGTATAAGAGGAAGACGTTCTTTGCGCGTTGCAGTAGTCTAAAAAAGTGGTAGGAAAAGATCGCATCTTTTTCTCGGTATGTGGGGAGGTCAAACTCCAGCTTTACATCAAAGGGAATGAATGAATTTTCTGAATTTCCTTTGGGCAGCACATTTTCGTTGACAGAGGTGACGATGACATTTTCGAAATCTAAAACACGGGTTTCTAAGAGCCCCATTAATTGCAGTCCTTGTAAGGGTTCTCCTTGAAAAGACATACTTTCAGACCCCACCAACTGCTGAAAGAGTTGTTGAATACCTTTGAGTGTTTTTAAGTAGTTGTATGTTGTTTGAAGATTTTTTAGCTGTGAGAATGCGGTGTAAAATCGAAATAAATATTCTTTTTCTAGTGTATTAGCACTTTCTTTTAAAAGCAGGATCAAATCAAGAATACGTTCGATGAACTCTAATGAGTTTTCGAATGGATTAAATAGTGATCCGAGTGTTTTTCTATTCACTGCCTCAAGGGGCTGTAGAAACTTTTCTAATTGTTGTACACTAATAAAAGCTTCGTTGTCTTTTGCTATTTTGGTAGCAATGTCATCGACAATGTTTGTATTACCGGCAATTAGTAAAGGTTGTATGCTAGGTTGTTTGAGAAACTGCAGTACATCCTTAAAGTAAAATTGTTGTTGTGTTGTTTTTTGAAGCTTTTCTTGATTGAGAAATGCATTGAAAATAGATGAAAACAATGAGGTTGTTGGAACATCCTTTAAGGGATAGCCCATGGTGATGTTGATCGCAGACACCTCTTTTGGCAATGAATTTAGAGCGATGGGCAGCAGGCTCTCGTCAGCCAATACATAGGCGGTTTTATGAAAGTTGGGAAATGTTTTTAAAAGTTCTCCAGCATGTTTTATTTGAGTGACATTTTTTGAGGCTCCAATAACGTGGATGTTTTTTTTTGTTGTAAAATGAGAGGTAGGGGTCTGAAGCTTGTTCGTGCGGTAATAGTTCCAATCAGATTTGTATTTTCTGATAAACCTTCCTGCTTGATGTTGCCCCGCTAGGAAAGCTGTGTCAATATCCCAATACACCTCTGTATTTCCACTGTTAAGCATTTGTTGAAACAGGTATTCTTCGGCCTTGTTCAAGGCGTTAAATCCAATGAAATAAAACTGTTTTTGCTTGTTTTTCTCAATATAGGCATCAATTTTTTCGGTAGACTCGCGATAAATGAGTCCTTGATATCCAATATTTTTTTCTTTTAAATAGGGGTAAAGTGCAGTATAATATTCATAGAGTTTCTCCATAAAAGAAAAGTGATTCTTCATCATTTCTGTGGCTACTAAAGGTTTTTTTACAGACCAGTTTTTGAGTCTTTCAATATCTTTTAAGTAGGTGAAAATCTCTTTTTGATGGATAAGGTGCTGGTCAATTTCATTAAAATCTTGCAGTACTGTAATGGCCCAGGAAGAAAATTTTTCAAATTCTTCTGGTTGTGTTTCTATGCCCTTGTATACAGAGTAAAAGTGAAATAATAATTGAATGCTATCTGTTTTGTGTAGGTCTGTGACTTCCTCAATAAAGCTTCCAATATTAAGAATGCTAGGTAAAAAACCAATAGAGATTTCCTTTTTAAAGGCCTCTTTCAAAAACACAGCGGCTCTTTGAGACGGTACTATGCATATGGTGTCTTCGAATGAGTGTTGTTTTTGTAGAATGGCTTTTATGGTTTCAGAAATAAAAGTGTGCATGAGGAAATGGCATGAGAATTTGGAGAAACAATGTACAAAAAGAAGTGATTTATTTTATATTATTGTTTAAAATTAATTTGGATGCAGTCAGAATTGAAAATAGCGATGGTTCAAAAAGACATTGTATGGCAAGATGCGGCCGAAAATCGGTTGCAGTTGGATGCGCTGTTTGCAGAAATGCAACCTGTTGATCTCATTGTATTGCCAGAGATGTTTGCCACAGGTTTTTCAATGCTACCGCATGGCTTGGCAGAGTGCATGCAAGGTGCAACAGTTGCTTGGATGCAACAGAGCGCAAAGCAATACAATGCTGCATTGGTTGGGAGTTTGATTATAGAAGAAGAGGGGCTGTTTTATAATAGATTGTTATTTGTTACTCCAGAAGGTAGTATTGAGTATTATGACAAACGACATTCGTTTACTTTGGCGGGTGAACACCAGGCATACACTTCGGGAACAGCGAAGTTGCTTGTTCACTTTAGAGGATGGAACATATGTCCGCTTATTTGCTATGATCTTCGCTTTCCTGTTTGGTCAAGAAATACAGAACCGTATGATCTCTTATTGTATGTTGCCAATTGGCCAATGCCAAGAATTCAGGCTTGGAATGTACTTTTAAAGGCGCGAGCCATCGAAAATATGAGTTATTGCATTGGTGTGAACAGGGTAGGTGTTGACGCGAACAAACACGTGTATTCAGGGGATTCTATGACGCTTGATTATGAGGGTAATGAGATGACCCCCGTATGTAGGCATCAAGAGCGTGTTTTATACGCGAGTTTGAAGAGAGACTCCTTACATGCATTTCGTAAAAAATTACCGTTTTTAGAGGATCAAGATCGATTCAAAATATACTAAAAAAAACGCCTTTCAAAGGCGCTTTTTTTGTTTTAGTGTGCAGGTTGCATCCATTTAAAATTGTATTTTGTATCTGGTACAACAATACGCTCTGTAATGCGCTGCATTCTTATGGGCAGTTTCATCAGCCAATCTCTTGCTTTTTCTGCTTCCTCTGTAAGTCCGTTTATTTTGTCTATTTCCCAGGCATTGCTCAGCTTTTTTAGAATATCTACATAGTCAAACCCTGTGTAGACGCCTGTTCTTTGAGCAACAACAGAGAACTGATCAAACAAGGATCCTTTTGTTTGGAAAGATTCTCTTAGGTGCATGGCGGGCATTACAATCTTATGCTTCATCATATGCTGAAAAGCCAGCATCATTTCACTAGGGTCTATTTTAAATATTTCCTTTACAAATTCTGTATAGGCAATGTGATGACGCATCTCGTCACCTGCTATAATTTTAGACATCTTAGCTAGTGCTTTGTGTCCTTTTTTACGGGCAATTTTTGCTACATTGTTATGCGAAATGTAGGTGGCCAATTCTTGAAAACTTGTATATATAAAGTTCTTGTATGGGTCTGTAGCGGTTCCGATGTCAAAACCATCTGCAATTAAATGTTGCGTGGTAATTTCTACTTCACGCATGTTCACCCTACCAGATAGGTAGAGGTATTTGTTCAATACATCGCCATGTCTATTCTCTTCTGCGGTCCATGCTCTGAGCCATTTTGCCCATCCATTATCGGGTTGCTGCGTAACGCCCTCTATATCTAGTAACCAAGATTCGTAAGTTGGCAAGGCTTCTTCTGTAATGGTGTCACCTACGAGCACCACCCAAAAATCGTCGTCTAGTTCTTTGGAAATTTCTCTTATTTCTTTGACCTCCTCAATGAAGGTTTCTTTTTGAGAATTTGGTAAAAAATCTGTGGGTTGCCAGATTTTTTCTGGTTTAATTAAAAAGGTATCTACAAAGGAGTCAATGCTGCTTTCTAAGCTAAGCATTACCTCTTTTCTTATGTTTTTTAAAGACATGAGTTGTTTTAGTTTATAGTTGTTTTAATAGCGGTTTCTGTTTGTGCTATCAAGTCATCAAATGGAAGGGAGTCTATTTTGATGGGTTGATGGGTTGTGAATGTTATCGGGCTTCCAATACCGAAAGGGTATTTCCCGTATTTAAATACCTTCCACGAATTGTTGATCGTTACAGGAACGATATAAGCATCAGGGTTGTGTTTGGTAATCATCTTTAAACCATTTGTAGAAAATTTTTTAGGCTTGCCATTTCTGCTTCTGGTACCTTCTGGAAATATGATGGCACTCCACGTGTTTGTGCGTAGGTTTTTAGCAAAGGTGGCCAATGCGCTTAAGGCTTGTTTTGGATCTTTTCTGTCTATCAAAGCAGCGCCTCCATGTCTAAGATTGAACGAAACGCTTGGAATCCCTTTGCCGAGTTCTATTTTAGAAACAAATTTTGGATGATGCTTTCGAAAAAACCAAATAAAAGGAGGGATGTCAAAAGTACTCTGATGATTGGATACAAAGATCAACGAAGATGCTGTGGGTAACTCGTGATTGTTTTTACAACGCACAGGAATTCCGAGTATCAATAAAGATTTTACCAAAAAGAAGTTTAGTATATCAACCGTTAACTTGTGACTTTTATAACCCCCTAATTTCAGGGTAATCCATTGGATGGGATGAAACAGTACTAAAAAAAATAAAAAGGTGACCGCAAAAAGGGGCGACAAAATGTGACTTAAAATTTTCATTGGTAGTGTTCAGAAGAAGGAGGTAAGTAAATGTATGTTCCGTGTTAAAATTGCAACCAATTGCTCCATGGAATTCTTGATAATATAAGAACTAGTGCTAGCCCGTAAAAAATGGCAAATGTTTTAAATTTAGCGGTGTCTTCTGTTTTCTTTTTGTGCTTCGACCATCCAATAGTAATCAACGCAATGGCTATGATCATGGTCAAAGGATGCTCTACAGCGAGCAATCGAGCTGCCGAATCTCCCATGACTTCTGAAGTATTTGTTGTCAATGCGTTGAAATAAGGACTCATAAAATACCAAGCGAAACCGATGAGTAGTTGTATGTGAGAGACAATTAGGGTAAAGAGCCCAATGCGCATGTCTTTGTCTGTAAATGCTCTTTTTTTAGAGAGTCCGAGGATTGCATTGATTACGCCAAAGATGAGCATTATTAAAACTAAATAAGCCCAGTACGAGTGTATTTCTTTCATCATGTTGTTCTTCTTTTATTATAGTGGTAAATGTACTAATTTTAAATAAAAAAAGACAGCTACAAAGTGCTGTCTTTTTTTATTTATGTTGATTACGAGACTAATTTTTAATCATTTTTCGAGTAATGGATTGATTGCCTATTTTCACATTCACAAGATACAAACCATTTGAAAGTGTTTCAATGTTTACATTATTTTGCTCTTGAGAAATGCGTTTTGTACGCACGGTCTCTCCAAGAATACTGTAAATAGTTACTTGTGCAGGGTTGCTAATAGAAAAATAGAGCCTGTCTTTACTTGGGTTTGGGTACATCTTAAAAGCACCTAATTCAAAGTCATTTACTGATAAGGTGGTCGTATGCGTTCCTATGCCGTCCACGGTGTTTTTAGGGTATTCTTCCCACTCATCCATATCAAAGGTGGTATTCCCAACTGAAATCGTTTGCTTTCTCCTTAAGGTTAGGTCTTTGGCATAATTATTATTATTCGTATTTCCAAGTACCCCAATGATGTCTATTAATTCATCATCCTTAAATAGTCCGACAACATCATCTCCATTAAAATTAACAGATCCTCCATCGACCAATAAGTCTACATTATCGGTGAGGTCATCGATATCAGCGCTTTGATGTAGTACTACAAAAACATCATTTGGGCTCACATTTTGAACAGTTCCACTGTTTAGTGCTATTTCATTTCCCCAAGTAGTACCTCCATTGAATGCAGCTTTCAAAGAATAACCGTCTAAGCTGATAACGTCATTAGATGCATTCATTAGTTCGAGTGCTTTGTTATAGCTACTACCTTCTACGTATTCTGAAAAGAAGAGTTCTGTAATACCGTTTGAAGAACCATCTGTAGTTGTTACATTAATCGCTGCACTTTGCGCGGATGAGTTATCTGAGTTGTCCTGTGCTGAAACACTTACAGTATAGGGTGTGCTTACTGTCAATCCTGTGACCATATAGGTAGTAGTACTACTAGTACCGTTTTCTACTCCACCTACATAAATTGTATAGCCAGTTACTGCAGTATCGTCTGTAGAGGCAGTCCAGGTTACTTTAAAGCTTGTTCCTGAGATATTGCTTGCAGAGACGTTTGAGGGCACAGAAGGTGGTGTGCCATCTGTTAGGGTGCTTGCATTAATTGCTGTACTTTTTGCAGATTTGTTGTTGAACTGATCTTTCGCTTCTACTTCAAAGCTATAAGAAGTTCCTGGTGTTAAGTTTGAGATTTGAGTAGTGGTTGCCGTTGTTGTTTTTTTGAAAGTACCGTCAACGTAGACATTATATCCAGTGACTCCCACATTGTCCGTAGATGCAGTCCAAGAAAGATCTACACTTGTGGTTGTCTCATTGCTAGCTGCTACATTGGTAGGTGTGCTTGGAGCTTCGTCATCACCATCTTCAAAGATACCCCAAAGGTCTTGTGCAGGATCTCCTCCCCATATTCTTGTTGCTAAAAAAGGGTTGTCTATAAAAGGATTTCTGTTTCCTTGTGCGTAAGTGTTTGATGTGTTCTCATGGAAGGTATTACGAGCACGTTCTAGATCAGAAACAGGATCTTCTACATTCCACTGCAGGAATAAGTCAATCATGTCATCTGGTGTTTGTGTGTTGCTACCAACTCCAACAACTGAAGGTTTACATACATTTCCATATCGCACATACATGTACATCATCATTCGGGCAACGTCTCCTTTCCATTCATCACCGGGGTACCATGCGCCGTTGGAGTTTACCTTCCCTGAATTTCCAGATCCATCTGCAAAACGAAGGTTGCTTCTTGTAGAATTTCTTGTTCTGTCTGAAGGTCTTAAACTATGTGCATCTGCTCCTGGACCTTCACTTCCGAGATTAGGATTTCCAAGAGACCTAGGAAAGACATGTTCGCGATTCCATACATAAGCAGCACCTCCTCCACTATCTCTAAGATCGATGTCTCTGTATTTATCATTGGTAATGTCAGTGTCATTTCCCGCTTCCCAACCATAGAGCAAGATGACCTCACCTGAATTGTTGGGGTTTACATCTGTGGCTTTACAGGCCTCCCAAACGCCTGGAGTATAGGATAACTTATTGGTGTGGGTGGTTGTGATTCTAGTGGCGAGTTCGTCTTTTAATTCAAGACCTCCAATGTCTTCAAAGTCAATGCCGTTGTAATAAGGTTGTTGCGCAACTACAATGAGTGAGGTGCATACAAGTAAATAAAATGAAAGTAGTTTTTTCATCATAAGAGGTGTTTTTAAGTGTTAATGATACTTTTCCATTTAGCAGGGCACGAAGATACGTATTTTTATTTTCTTAAATGTAAAGTATTAGTCGAATTGTAAAAATCTGACAAAGAAAGTAATACAGAGTTTTGGTGGGAGATATTGTATAAAAAAACCACCTCAAGTGAGGTGGTTTTCGAAGTGTTGTAAAAAGGAGATTAGTTATTTAAAACCCAAACGCCTCCTGTTTTAATCAAATTGATTTGATATTCGTTTTCTCCATTGTCGTAAACAACATAGGTGAAAATATATTTTTGACCTTCCTCAGCATTAGGAGCATGGTGACCAGCAAATAGAATCATCGCATATTGAATTTGTGCACTTGTCCAGTTGTAGTCAAAATCGTCATAATTAGCTAAATTTCCAATCAAACCAGCGTACTCATCAGTAGTTAACTGACTTGCAATCCAATCATAGTCACTGTCTGTTCCTCCTCTAGATAGTGTGTATCTGATGGTGTTGTCTGGTTCCCATGTGGTACCGTCATGACCAAACTGTAAATTAGATTCGATGGTAGATTGGTACGCTTCCCAAGTATTAGCACCTGTTTTTGTGAATTGATTTCCTCGCATTTGAGGACCACTAGAACTAGATACATACTTGTAAACTACATCCATCTGCGTGTCTACTGCTGCATACGGGAATTTAATATTTAAGAACGTTAACATATAGTCATCTGGTTGTGTTGAACTTCCAAAATTGTTAATGCCCATACCTGCGAAATCTTCTTCAGTTACCGCATAAAAATCATCCCCTTGAGCAGGAGCCCAAGCTCCATCTGCATAGGCATAGTTTTCATTGTACGATTCTTTGTTACCAACTACTTCATCGTCTAAGGTATCATTTGACATGATTGCAGACCATGTATTTGCCACACGAATACCATCGATTCTTGCAGTTGGACTTTGCCCACCTTTTTGACGAAGAGCAACTTTCTTAGCTGTGCTTCCCGCATTACCTGTATTACTTGCCTCTGGTGTTGATGGCTCTGTAGCTGTGGCAGAGGTCAAGACGTGCAAGTTACTCAATCCTGATTCTGTATTGTAAGAAGCTACTAATAGATACGTAGTATTCAAGTCATATGCAGTTTCTCCATAGGTTGGGTTAGAGTATGAAGTTGCACCAATACCAAAAAGGATTTTTCCATTTCCATCGTCTTTTGCTCCAATTCGAGCAGTATAGGTATACCCTTCTTCTGGCATTAGGTGAAGAAAGTAGGTGCCAGTACCCACTTCACTGATGTTGATTAAAGCACTTAAATACATTGTTTTTTCTGTAATTGTAGGAGCGATAGTAGTGCTAATATCTTCATTTCCTGATATCGTCATTGACACTGATCCACCCGTATCAGAACTTGGGTAGTTTGCCATAACCAAGTTGTTGTCACCTTCATATGCAACTGTTCCATTTCCGGCACCACTATGTGCAGTCCAAGCGCCATTGGATACTGATGTTAAATCTCCTCCATCTGTTCCGAAATCTAGATTGTCATCCAAAGATACAGTTGGTGTTACTGTGTAAGTTCCTGGTGTAAATTGGTAGTACTGCACTCCAACGTAGTCTCCGTCTTCAACATCATCAGCACCGTATTTATTCAAAATAATAGCAGGTAATAAGTCTGCTGGAACAGCGTCTGAATCAAAACCTAATAAATCACTTCCTGCAGATGTGTAATCGTCTTGTACTAAGCTATAGTTCTCTACCTCAAATGCACGTCCTACGTATAAATTGAAGTTTACATTTACAGAAGATCCTTTTCCCCAAGCAGGGTAGGTGTCTGATAAAAGAGCCGGAACTTTGGTCTTAACATCATCGACTGAACTAAAACTACCAAAGTTTAAATCTAAGTCATCGTAGTCTTCGTCAGTTAACGTGTAAGTTGCTTCTCCAATTATTGGAGTATCTACAGCATCTATGGCAGTATTGATTTCTTCTAGTGGCTCACAAGAAGCGAATACCATTGAAAAAACTGTGAGTAATAAAATTATTTTTTTCATTATTGTATTTTTTAAAATTTAACTTTTAATCCTAAACTAAATGTTCTACCTGCTCCATAGTAAACCCCAGCATTCGTAGAGTTATGCACATTAACACCGTTTATTTCTTCTGTTGCATCAAAAGCATCTGAAATGTATTCTACATCTAGGATGTTGTTCATTTTACCTGATAGTGTAGCATCTAAACCACCAATTGTAAACCCATGTCTAAATCCTACATCAGCTAAGTGGTATGATGGCAGTTTCCATGTATTCAGTCTGTCTTCAGTACCTCTACTGTAATCGAATTTAGCATAAAGATCACCAGCATAGTTATAATCTATAAAAACAGTTGAATTCTCAAGTGCTTTGTAGCTTAATCCTAAGGCAAATGTTGTTTGTGCAGCATCATTCACTTTTAAGTCTTTTGCATTAATAACAATGGTTCTGAACAATTCTCCGTTTTCTTTGTAAACATCTCCTTGTACATCACTCTTCCATTTCCAATCTCCTAAAGAAGCCATACCCGTGATACTTAATTTATCATTCATTCTGTACACAAAATCAACTTCTATACCTTGGTGTAAGGCATCTAATCCTGTGATGTTCGTGTTCAAAAATCGTCCAGGGTTATCTGGATCTTGAACTGCTGGAGAAATTGATTTATCCAACCATGAAGTTCTATATACATTTACATTTGCATTGAAGTTTTCACTTCTAAATCCATATCCTATTTCAGCACTAAAAACTTTTTCGTTTTGAGCATCTTCGTTAAAATCAACAGATTCTTTGTTTACAAATACACCACCAGTTAAGAATGGAGCTCTAGAGAAGTATCCAACATTTGCAAAAACATTATTCTTCTCATCTAAATTGTAATTAGCACCACCTTTTGTACCAAAACCTACGAAATTAACGTTGTCTGAAACGGTGCCATTTGGGTTTGAAGAGTCATCTAAGAAACTTGATCTTCCGTAACGTGTATTTGATACAGAAGAAGAAAAGAATACAGATAAATCATCTTTAGAATATTCTAACTGTGCAAAGGTTCCAAGTCTTAAAACACGTCCTTCATAATCTCTATTGAAACGGTCTCCAACTTGAAGAGCTTCGTTGTAATTATTGTCATTAGAGTTAGGGTTTAGGAAGTACTGTCCTCCTAATAAATCTGTAATTTCATACCAGTGAGATCCCACATAGTACCTTCCGTCTAAACCAGCAGATAATACGGTGTTTTCTGATAAGTTAGTTCTCAACGTAGATAAAACTCCATACCATTTATGGTCATTGTTTGATGCAGCGAAAACATCAGAAGAACCCAATGCTCCTCTGTCTTTGTTTTCTTGAACAATTCTATCGAAGTCGATAGGTTGGTCTACATCACCCAATCTGTAGTCGCTGTCAGTGAATTTGCTACCATTCGTTCTTCTACCTCCACCAGAACCAAACGATGCATAAACAGCTGTTGTGATGTAGGTGTCGTCTGAAATTGTCCAGTCGTGATTTAAAGAAATTTGTGGTTTGTGGTAGAAGTTGAAAGAAGTATTTTCAACTTGCCCATTTCTGTATCCCCAATCTGGGTTAAATCTTTTACCTCCTTGCTCAGTAGCTTTATTTTGAGCGATTGTTTTCGTGTTATATCTCTGTCCATGCGTTTGTTGAGCACCAATTACATTGAAAGATAATTTATGGCTATCATTAAACTCTTTAGAAATATTTAAAAAGTAGTTTACTCCACTAAACTGAAGACCGTCTACATAACCATCACCAGAAACTTTAGCGGCAGAAGCTGTAATTGCAAGTCCATTATCCATTAGTCCAGTAGACAATGTCATACCATATTTTTGGTATCCGTTGTTTCCTGTAGACATTCTAATGCTTCCTCCTTTTTTTGCATCCGAAGATTTCGAGATCACATTGATGGTTCCACCAATAGAAGGTACGGCAACTTTAGAAGCTCCTAAACCTCTTTGAACCTGCATTGCAGAAGTTACATCTGCCAATCCAGCCCAGTTAGACCAGTATACATTTCCATTTTCCATGTCGTTTACCGGAACTCCGTTAATCATTACGGCAACGTTTTGTGAACTAAATCCACGTAAGTTAATTCTTGCATCTCCATAACCTCCACCAGTTTTTGTAGCATATACACCTGGTGTAGATTTTAAGATTTCAGGAAATTCTTGTGTTCCTAATTTTCTTTCGATATCCGCTGCTTTCACTGTAGATACAGCAACAGGAGTTTTTCTATCGATTGCAAATGACGTTGCAGTAACTACAATTTCATCTAATACAGAAGAGTCTTCAGATAACTGAATAGCTCCTACGTTGTTCTTTGTTGCAGAGAAAGAAACTTCTTTTGTTTCATATCCTACAAAGGAGATAATCAACACACCCGAGTCTGCACTCGCTGTGATTGTAAAGTTTCCATCAAAATCTGCTGATGTTCCGATTGCTGTACCTTTTACAACAATACTTGCGCTTGGTAAAGGTTCGTTGGCTTCATCAACGACTTTACCTGTAATTTTGGTTTGTCCAAAAACAGTTGCGGTTGCGAAAAACAACGCCACCAATAATAAATTTTTAAAATTTTTCATTTTGAAATTTTAAGTTATTAAATGTTTTGCAAAATTCCCTCTTTTTTACACTAATACTGTTAACTTAATGTTAAGTGTTAACATAAATTTAAGGATTTGCAATATACTAGAATTTGGAGTGTAGGCTTGGTTTTTAGGGTGTTAGATATTAACAAGGATGTTAACAAACCATCAAATTGTGTTAACATCTAGGAAATAAGGAAATATTACTTCAAGGAAATCGTCTAATTGTAATACTTGTGTGCCAATTCTTTTCCTAATTCTACTCCAAATTGATCATAACTAAATACATTCCATATAATGCCCTGAACAAATAACTTATGTTCATACATGGCAATTAACTTTCCTAGTGATTTCGGTGTTAATTTCTGTAATGTTATGGTATTACTAGGTTTGTTTCCTTCAAATACTTTAAAAGGTAGTAATGTGTTGATTTGTGCGGTTTGATTGTTGAATTTTAAGTCTAAATGCACTTCTTCTTTGGTTTTACCAAAAGCCAAAGCCTCTGTTTGCGCATAGTAGTTTGCAAGTAGTTTCTTATGATGGTCTTCGAGGCCGTGTAAAGAAGTTTCAAATCCAATAAAGTCTGTCGGGATTAGTTTGGTTCCTTGATGTACCAATTGCATAAATGCATGTTGCATGTTGGTTCCTGTACTTCCCCAAATGATGGTTCCGGTTTGATAGTTGATGCTTTCTCCATCTCTATCTACACTTTTACCATTGCTTTCCATGATGGCTTGTTGCAGGTAACTTGGTAGTTTGCTAAGATATTGTGAGTAGGGCAAAATGGCTTCGGTTTCACAGTCAAAGAAGTTGTTATACCACACACTGATTAGTGCTAGGAGTACCGGAATATTTTCTTGAAAAGGCGTGTTTTTAAAATGAGCATCCATTTCTGAGGCACCTTCTAATAGTGATTTGAAGTTTTGAAAGCCCACTGAAAGACTAATGGATAAGCCAACAGCACTCCATAAGGAAAATCTACCTCCAACCCAGTTCCACATCGGAAATACATTGTCTGTATCGATTCCAAATTCGGCAATAGCAGATAGGTTGGTAGACACAGCAACAAAGTGCTTGGCAATGTCTTCTTCTGAGGCTGTATTCAGGAACCACTCTTTGATTGTGGTTGCGTTAGTGAGTGTTTCTTGGGTGGTGAATGTTTTTGAAACCACTACAAATAAGGTTGTTTCTGGATTCAGATTTTTGATAATTTCCGAAACATGATCGCCGTCAACATTCGAAACAAAATGTGTGTTTAAATGGTTTTTATAGTATTGTAGTGCCGTTACTACCATGTCGGGCCCAAGATCAGAGCCTCCAATTCCTACATTGACAATGTCTGTAATTGCTTTGCCAGTATATCCTTTCCATTGTCCGCTAATTACTTTTTCCGAAAAAAGCTGCATCTTTTCAAGGGTGTGCTTAATTTCTGGTTTTATAGAAACGTTGTCTATCATGATTTCACGATCAGAAGCATCTCTTAAAGCAGTGTGAAGCACAGCTCTTTGTTCTGTATTGTTGATGATGTCGCCAGAAAAATACTTATCAATGGCATCAGTTAGTTCCGATTCGTTCGCCAACGCTACGAGTAAATCAAGGGTGGTTTGATTGATTCTGTTTTTTGAATAATCAAGTGTGA
The DNA here is from genome assembly GCA_042091715.1 of Polaribacter sp. Lineage (GTDB taxonomy): Bacteria > Bacteroidota > Bacteroidia > Flavobacteriales > Flavobacteriaceae > Polaribacter. The sequence goes on from JBELGW010000014.1 coordinate 20,152, forward strand.
AATCATCAACCGCAAGTGTAAAGTCATCCGCTCTCTTTTGATGAGTGCTAAAGAACTCTTTGAGGTGTGTGTCTTTGATATCTGCAAAATGGTCCGTTAATTTTTTCCAAGCTTGAGTTTTTGTAGGGTTGATATTTTTTAATGCCATTTCGTATTTATTTTAAAAGTGTACTAGGTTGTGTTGTTGTTTTTATTACTTGATATTTCGCTTCTGCTATGCTGCTTAATTGATGAGTTAATGGAGCGATATGTGCAATGAATGCTGGTTTTAAACTCTTTTTGAGTGGTTCTGCTGCAGGTAGTTTTTGCTTGAACGGATCTACCTGTCTGCCATTTTTCCAAAAGCGGTAGCAAACATGCCGTCCTTCAGTGGTTCCTGTGTGACCTACCCAACCGATGATGTCTCCCTGCTTTACATACTCTCCTCTTTTCACATTTCTCTTCTGCATGTGTAAATACTGGGTGGAGTAGGTGTTGTTGTGTTTAATTTTTACATAATTACCATTGCCTCTTTTTCTGTAAGCAGATGCGGTAACCGTTCCACTCGCTGTTGCCATGATGGGCGTTCCTTCGTTGGCAGCAAAGTCTGTTCCTAGGTGTGGTTTCACCCTGTTTCCATAAAGTTTAATTCTCCTTTTTAGATTGTATCTAGATGAGATTCTGTATTGAAATTTAATAGGTGATTTCAAGAATTGACTTCGGAGCATGTCTCCATCTTCATCATAGTATTCTACAATGCCTTTCTTTGGATCCGGAACAAAACGATAGGCATAGAGGTCTTTTCCTTTATGATTAAATACAGCTGCTTTTACTTTTCCATATCCTACAAATGTGCTATCGTCGATAAATTTTTCTTCATAAATGAGCTTGAAATGATCTCCTTTTTGAAGTTTTAAAAAGTCGAGTGTCCATGCATAGATATCCGCGATTCTGTAGGTGAGATTTGGCTGTAAATGTAGGCTGTCCATAGTTACTGATAAACTCGAGAATATCTTACCAGCAATTTCTTTTTCTATGGTTGTTATTTTTTTTCTAAAGGTATAGCTTTTGATGATCGAATCGTTAAACGATACAACGGTAGCTCTCGATTTATTGTGCTTGTAGATAAATACCTGAGCTTTTTCTAAGGAATCTTTACTTGCTAAAATGGTATAGGGTTTCCCGGCACGCACTCTACGAACATCAAATGTATCTTTGATTGTTGAGGCAATTTTATTAATGATTGGATAGTCTATATGATTTCTATCGAGTATCACACCAAAGCTCTCGCCCTTTTGTATGGTGTCATTAATTACTTTATAGTCATTTAGTTTGAATCCATAGGCATAGACCTCTTTAGGTTTTTCGATTTTAGCTGCTTCTGAAATGGCTTCTTTCGGTTCCTCTTTGCATGCGCTCAATACGCATACCATAAAAAAAATGAAAAGTAAATTTTTCAAAGGATTTGATTTTTGGATTTTTTATAAAACGTAAAAATACAAATAAATCGCAGGTATGCTAACGCGATGTTATTTTGTTCCAAAATCGCGTTCGAAGTCTTAATCGAATTGGATTTTAAAAGAATTTGCAAGGCCTTTATAGGCCTCTAATTCTGCCCTTAGCGATCCTACTGCTAGCGATGCTTTTAGTCTGATTGGTATTTTATTATTATCGGCACTGATCCAAATAGTAACACTTTCATTTTCTTTAAAGACTCTTCCCGCTTGTACTAAAGGTCTAAAGCGATAGGTTTTTATTCTTCCGAACCGAGTTTTTAGGGTTTCCATTCCCAAGAAGCGCAATTTAAAAGGGTGTGTTGTTCCATCAATAAACATGTCTAGTGAAATTTCATCATCGGGTTGCATGTTGCGAATGTTTTGGTCTCTTAAATAATAGAACGAAGAGAGCATGTCTTGTATATCGCCTATGGCAACCTCGGAGTTTTTTTGAGTTCTGTAATCGGTAATGTGAGCTGTTCCTGTTTGATGATTGAATCTGGTGTCTCTGTGAATTCTGTAACCACCTTCATTAATTTTTCGTTTGAACAGATAGGGTTTTCCGGTATGAATGTCTGTGTATGATTGGTAGTGGTCTTTTACTTTGAAAAACCATTTGATAATTCCGGTAGTTCTTCCCTTTCCTTGCACATGAAATACTTCGTTTCCATTGAGGGTGTCTTTGGCTACTGTTAACGTGGCGTTTCCAGCTTTTAAAAAACCGCTATAACTCATTTTAAAACGAAGCCATTCACCTTCCTTATATGCTTTTGGTCTTTCTTGTGATAAAATGGTTATGCTGTAGCAGAGTAAAAAAAAGAGTAGCGTATTGTTTTTCATAAGACCAAACTTATAAAAAAGGATTGACAAAACCTCTGCCAAATTAAAAAAGCTACGTTGCACGGCAACGTAGCTTTTGGTTGCTATGTGGTTCTTTTTTAAAAGGTTCCCCAGTTTTTGAGTTCGTCTTCACTCCACAAATACGGAAAAAAGATGCGTTTTTGGTATTTGGGGTGCATGTATTTTCTCCAGTTACTTCCCCCTGTTGCCTCGAGGTCTTTTTCGCCGCCGCCAAGGTATTTTCCAGCAGCGTCATAGTGTGCAAGTACCCATTTTACATTAACGGTGTAGTCGTAATGACGCATGGCTTTTACCAAGTCTTTATTTTGCTGTACTTCTTTTGGGAGTTCTTGAAATTTTTTCGAGAGATTGCACTCGTTGTAATCTTCCATGAAATCAATGAAATCGCCCATGTACTTTTCTTCAAACAGATTGATTAAGGTTGATTTTTTCCCTGTTTTGTGATCTTTCCCTGCAGCCTGCCAATACAAATGGTCAAAGGCATTTTTAAAAGAAGAGTTGCGATCGATGGAATCTCGGAAGCGAATGTCAATTAAATTGATCAATTCGGTAGATGCGAATTCAATTTTTCTGTATTGAGCACTTTGAAAACCACTTGCTGGAGCTAAAGTATTTCTAAATTTTAGATATTGTTCAACGTCCATGCCATCTCCCATCACTTCAAAAGAGTTACAGAGCATGTCAAAATACCTGCTGATTCTCATTAAGTGCTTTGAGAATTTTTCTGCGCTGATGGCTTCTTTAGAAAGTGAGATTTGATCAATCTCCCACAAAATCATTTTAAACAACAACTCATTTACTTGATGGTACATGATAAATACCATTTCATCTTTTTCTGTAGTTCGAGGAATTTGCAACCCCAATAAAGCGTCTGTTTGAATGTAATCCCAATAGGTAATAGGTGTGCTGTGCAATAGCCCTTCTAGCATGGTGTTTAAAGGTACTCCTAGTGCGTCGTATTTTTCTTCTAATGCTTTTAAAATATCGTCTTTCTGCATGGTTGTTCTTTATTTAATTGAAAGTTTATGTTGGTCTGGTTAAACATCAATTTTTAAGAGAAAGGCGATTTTATATTTTTAAAAAGTTGCTTCATATTTGGATAAAAAGAGCACCAAGAATTTTGCGTATTTCGCTGGTTTCTTGGTGCTGTTTGTTCAGATGTCTCTTTTTAGAGCGTTCCTCTATTGGCCTGCTCTCTCTCGATAGATTCGAATAAGGCTTTGAAGTTTCCAGCTCCAAATCCGCGAGCCCCCATTCTCTGTATGATTTCAAAAAACAAGGTAGGTCTATCTTCTACAGGTTTTGTAAATATTTGTAACAAATAGCCTTCCTCATCAGCATCAATCATAATGGATAATTTTTGCAATTCTTTGATGTCTTCTTTCATCATGTCTCTATGTTCTCCGAGTCTTTCAGGAATCATGTCATAATAAGTCTGAGGCGGAGGGGGTAAAAATTCTACTCCACGGGCTTTTAATTGGCTTACCGTAGCAATAATATCGTCTGTTGCAACGGCAATATGTTGCACACCGGCACCTTCGTAAAAATCGAGATATTCTTCAATTTGCGATTTCTTAGCGGCTTTTGCAGGTTCATTAATGGGAAATTTAATGCGACCGTTCCCATTCGACATTACTTTGCTCATGAGTGCAGAGTATTCTGTGTGAATTTGCTTGTCGTCAAAAGATAAAAAGTTTTCAAAGCCCATTACATCTTCATACCATTTCACCCATACATCCATTTGATTCCATCCTACATTTCCTACCATGTGATCAATGTATTTTAGACCTACAGCTGACGGGTTGTAGTCAGATTCCCATTTTTGAAAGCCAGGCATAAAGGTTCCTGTGTAGTTTTTACGTTCTACAAACATGTGTACCGTTTCTCCGTAGGTGTAAATACCGGCTTTCACAATTTCTCCATGTTCATCGGTCTCTACGGTAGGTTCTAGATAGGATTTTGCACCTCTTTTTGTGGTTTCTTCATAGGCGCTTCTTGCATCATCTACCCAAAGCGCTACTACTTTAACACCGTCACCATGTTTTACAATGTGATCGTTGATGACTGATTTACTATTTAAAGGGGTGGTCAGGACCAATCTAATTTTGTCTTGCACTAATACATAGCTTACAGCATCTCTAGAGCCGGTTTCTAGTCCTTTGTATGCAAGTGATTGAAAACCGAATGCTGTTTTGTAGAAATGGGCTGCTTGTTTTGCATTCCCTACATAAAATTCTACATAATCTGTTCCTAATAGTGGAAGGAAGTCCTGCGCTCCTTCAAATATTTTTTCTAGACCGTAGTTTATTGATTTTATTTCTTTTGCCATCTTTTGTGATGTTTATAGGTGCCCGTTTAGAACAGGCATGTTGTTTTTATTAAATTATTCGATCCAAGATTTGTAATAATCTTCATCTGCAATCTTCATTGCTTCTTCTGTCACCATTAATGGTTTAAATGTGTCAACCATAACGGCGAGCTCTTCTGTTTCTGTTTTGCCTATGCTTCTCTCAGTTGCTCCTGGGTGGGGTCCATGTGGAATGCCTGCGGGATGCAATGAGATGTGACCTGCATCAATATCATTTCTGCTCATAAAGTCGCCATCTACATAATACAATACTTCGTCAGAGTCTATGTTGCTATGATTATAAGGTGCCGGGATTGCATCTGGATGGTAATCGTACAATCTTGGTACAAAACTACAAATTACAAAGGCATTGGTTTCGAATGTTTGATGCACTGGAGGTGGCTGATGCACACGCCCTGTAATTGGTTCAAAATCGTGAATAGAAAATGCATAAGGGAAATTGTATCCATCATACCCAACAACATCAAATGGATGTGTTGCGTAGACCATTTCTATAATTTCTCCTTGTTTTTTAACATTGATCAGGAAGTCTCCTTTTTCGTTGTGCGTTTCTAATTCTTGAGGTCTGCGCAAATCACGCTCGCAAAATGGGGCATGCTCTAAGAGTTGTCCAAACCAATTTCTGTAACGTTTAGGCGTATACACAGGTGAATAAGACTCCACAATAAACAAGCGATTGTCTTGGGTATCGAAATCTAATTTGTAGATCACTCCGCGAGGTACAACAAGGTAATCACCGTACTTAAAATCAATGTTTCCAAGCATGGTACGTAATTTACCTGTTCCTTTATGGATGAAAATTACTTCGTCTGCATCGGTGTTTTTATAAAAATACTCAGTGGTAGATTCTTTGGGCGCAGCAAGAATAATGTTACAGTCGGAGTTTGTTAATACAATTTTTCTACTCTTTAAATAATCATTCTCTGGAGCTACTTGAAACCCTCTAAACCGGTATGATTGAATGTTGTTGGCTTTGGCAATTTTTGGGGCAACGCTGTATTGTCTTTTGATTTCTTTCACTTGCGTTGGCCTGTGCTCATGGTAACTATTGGTAGACATCCCGTCAAAACCAATGGTGCCAAAGAGCTGCTCGTAATACAACTCTCCACCTGGTTTTCTAAACTGTGTGTGTCTTTTTGGTGGTATTTTTCCTAATGTATGATAAAAAGGCATGTTTTCTTATGTGTAAATAGATTCGTGAATAGGGGTAACAAAAAAATGTTACATGTTATAATTGATTAATTACGGCATGTATACCTTATTCAGGGTTTCTTTTGATTAAGAATTTTAATAGTATGGGGAGGTCTAACCAGTTCATTTTTAACGGTTTTCGTTGTATTGCCAACAAATATACAGAATATTCATTTGAAACGTAACATATAGATCCTATTCTAAAGGTTTAATTTTATTTAAAATTAATCTAAATAAAGATTGGAATTTATTTTTTTGTGAAATACCTTTGCCGAAAATTACATTAATTAAATCTAAATAAAAATAAATTACCGTTCAGGTTGACATTCCTGAAATAAGAAAAAATATGTGTGAGGGTTCTGGTTTTTTGAATAGAGCATGCCTTAAATGAAGTGGACGCACTGTTAATTTAATCATTGAGCAGTTTGAGCCAACCTTACCGATACCTTTTTAAAATAGTTTTTTAATTATTTTGAATTAAATGTTGTTTAATGTCACATGACTCTTGGCATTCGTGCTTTGAGTTGTGTGTTTTTTACCCTAAAATAAAACGTAAATAAAAATGAAATTAAATTTTACAAAACTCACAGCAATTGTATTGATGAGTTTGATCTCTTTTACATCATGTGTAACAGATTTACAAGAGCCGATGCTCGAAATTAAAGAAACGAAATACAAAGAGAGTGTTTTGCTTGTCAATGCGATATCAGGATTGGATGCAAATGAAGGTATTGATGTGTTTAGAAACGGTTCAAAATTGAATGCAGCACCTGTAACGTATGCAGCTACTTCACCGAGTTATTATGATGTAAATGCAGGAGAAATTTCTTTTGAAGTAAAAATAGGAAGTACTACAATTGCTTCAATGAGTCAAAATATTGAAGCAGGAAAGCTGTATACTATTTTCTTAACAGGAACCAAAGAAATGCCAGAGATGCTCATTTCTGAAGATGACATCAATCTAGATGATCCGAATGCAAAACACAGTTTGTCAATTGCTAATTTATCGAATGAGCATGAAGAAGGAGTGGAGTTAGAAATTTTTATACAAGGATTTGATGCTATTGTAGATATGGGCTTCCATACGGCAACAGGTCCATTCGGAATCATGACTGTTTATGGTTCAGTAGGAGACTTGCCGCAGGTTGTGAAATACAAAGAAGTGATGCACTCAAGTAAATTTCCAGCGAGTGGACTTATTGTTCCTTTTCCATATCAATTTATAAAGGCAGGAACGAATACTGTTGATAAAACAATTTCACCAATCCCAATGTCGAATGGAACGTATGTATCGGGTCAAAATTTATCTGATTTATTTTCACAGCGCATCACAAATACCGTATTGTTTGTGACAGACCACCATACAACCATTGTAAATGCTGGTAACGAAGCAAGCAATGATCAGGTAACATTTACCTATGATAATACAGATTTATATTTAAAGAAATAAGATATATAAAATGAAAAAATTACTGATAATCGCATTGCTGTTCAGTGCGCAAATGATACAAAGTCAAGCGACGTTAAAAGGAAACGTAAAAGATGCTTTCAATTCTCCTTTAGTAGGTGTTAATGTGGTTCTGGTTGATGCAGAAAAAGGTGCAAATACTGATTTTGACGGGAATTATGAGGTGCAAAATATTGCTTCAGGTACCTACAAAGTGAAGGTAAGTTACATTGGTTATGATACACAAATAAAAGAAGTTGTATTTGAAAATAATACCGTTTTAGAACTTGATTTTACCTTGAAAGAAAGTAGTGAAAAATTACAAGAAGTTGAAATTACAGGAAGGCGAGCAACCACTTATAAAACAGAGGTTTCTTATTCAGCAGCAAGATTGGGGATTTCTTTAAAAGAAACACCTGTTGCCGTAAATACGGTAACCAAAGAGCTGATTCGTGATTTGAACATTACTGCCTTAAATGATGTGATCAAATATGTTCCTGGAGTTGTAAGTGAAGATGCATACGGTCGCTTCAATATACGAGGATTTAGAAATGACACCTACTTTTTAGTAAATGGGGCAAAGCAAGAGCGTTCGTTTTTTACACCTGCTAAATTGCCAAACATTGAGCGTGTTGAGCTGTTGATGGGGGCTTCCTCTGCCTTGTATGGAAATGCAGCACCAGGAGGGTCTATCAATTTGGTGACAAAAAAACCGCTTGAGACTTCAAGAAACTATTTAAGATTAACTTCAGGGAGTTTTGAAACAAGAAGAATAGAAGGAGATTTTACAGGGCCTTTAGAGGATAATAAAAATTTATTATTCCGTTTGAATACAGCTTACGAAAAGAGCAATGGTCAATTCCAGTTTGGAGGATCAACAGCCTTATTCGTTGCCCCTTCTGTGACGTTTAGACCGAATGATAGAACCAATGTAAATGTTGAGTTTGTGATTGATAACTTTGATGGGATTACCGATGGAGCGACTCCAGTGAGAAATTTCAATATTGAAGAAACTCCTTCTGATTTTTCAATCACTCAGCCATCAGATTATAATGAAAATACGAGAACTTCGTATAACATCACATTGAATCATAAGTTCTCAGACCGCTTGTCTTTGATTGCTACATATCTGGGAACAACAGATAAGACAAATTTATCTGAACACAGTATTTGGGATACGCCTTCTGAAGGGAAATATACGTTGAGATATAACAAATGGGATGTGGTGAGCAATTCGAACTCATTTTCTGCCTACTTGAGAGGGAAATATACCATTGGTGAGCACATTGAATTCAATCCTATTGCAGGAGTTGATGTGTATGATACCGACTATACGTCTTCATTTCTTGCCTCTATTGGAGAGAGTGATGGTGTAGAGACCTTTGATGTTGAGAATCCAGTTTTTAAACTTCGTAATACGCAAGACTACAGAATTAACGGATTGAGTAATAATTTTGGAGAGGATGTTAGAACTCAAAATACCATTGGAGGATACCTTCAAGGACATTTTAAAATCAAAGAAAAATGGAATGTAGTCGTAAATGCTAGGTATGAAAAATACAAAGGATTTATCACTGAAAAAGCAGGAGAAAGAGAAACTATTTCTGATGTGTTTTTGCCTCGTGTTGCGGTAAATTATCAATTAATTGACAATATAAACCTATATGCAAACTATAGCAAAGGTTTTGAGCCTGTTCCAAATTATTTCCAGCCTAAAGTGGGTGAAGAGGGAGGTTTTGATAAACCGATGACCAGTACTACTTTTGAAACAGGTGTCAAGGGATCTTTCTTTAAAAATAGATTGGCAACAACCCTAAGTGCTTACTATATTCCGAGAGAAAACGTGGTGATACGTTCTGTAATTAATAGAACTAAATTTGTTCAGAAGAATGAAGTATCTCGCGGCATTGAATTCTCTGCAAATGGAAAGATTATGCCGAATTGGAATCTGTCGTTCTCATATGCATACAATTACATCAAGACCACTATGGATCCTGAAGAGGGGATGATCAATGAAGGACAACCTATTGCAAATGTTGGGAAACAGAAAATTGGAAATCCATTCTTTTCAGGAGGGATGTTTACCAAGTATAAAATTACAGAGGGTAGTTTTAGAGGTGTTGCCTTCGGTTTGGGAGGAAATTACGTAGGTGAAAGAAGATCTACATTTTCAGGATTTATCTACCCTTCATATCTTATAGCTAATACGAGTATGTATTATAATGTCGGTAAATTTGAGTTGGCCTTCATTTTGAATAATGCATTCGGAAAGAAATATGTAAGAAGTGGCGATGGAACCAATTTGTTCTTTGGACAACCACGTAATTATATTTTTCTGTAAGCTACAGATTCTAAAATCAATTAAGGATGCATACATTGAGTATTTTGTTTAACTTTCTTGCTTTTGTTTTACTCTTAAATACTTCGAAAAAAGCCGTTTTACAAAAACGGCTTTTTGAGGTACTTGTTCAGAAGAATACAACAATGGCCAAGGTGCTTGCACTACTACTCTTTGTATGCTCATTTTACATAGCCATTCAATCGTATGGTGTTACTGCAGGCATATTGTACAATGTAAGTGCATTGGCATGTATTGCCGGTCTCGTGGTTGTGCTGAATCCAATCCAAAAAATGAGCTATAAACTACCGCTATTTATTTTTAGTATTCTTTTAATGATTGAATTTTTTATGTAATTACGATGCCTGCAAATCCAAAATATCTTACAACGTCAGCTTGGCAAAAATTCGCTAAAATCTTTTCAGGTATTCTCGGAGGGTATTTTATTAGCGCCATGTTACACATGGCGATAGCGCTATGGTTTCCCTATCAAAAAAACTTGCTTATTACTGCAATTTACACTCTATTTGTTGTTTGGTGTGCACTGGCAATTGTTCCGTTCTTATTCAAAAACGGGTGGAAAGTTTTAGGAAGTTACCTCCTCGTTATACTGCTACTCGCCGTTGCCATTTATTATGGAAATCAATACCAACCTTTTAATTAAACATAGCGTTGAATATGAGCAAGAGAAATTACAATGTCTTTTTTAATACACATACCGTTAGTGGTATTGTGATTAGTGTTGCATTGTATGTCATTTTTTTTTCCGGTGCTTTTGCATTGTTTACCGATGAGATTGCGCAATGGGAAAAGGGAACCTATCTGCGCCATGTATCAAAATCGACGATAGATTATGATTCTTTGCTGGTGACATTGAGTAAAGACTATGAGTTAGTGGGAAGAGATCTCATTTTTAGATTGCGCCATGACGGAGAGGAAAGCCTTGTCTCGTTGTTGCCGTCTAAAGATTCTTTGGCATCTAAAGAGGCACTGAATAACGAGTATTTTTCATTAAATACCACTACGCACACTCGAGAGACTTATACTGATTTTTATAGTTTAGGTGAATTTTTGTATCGCTTGCATTTCTTTTCACAAGTGCCCTATATTGGGGTTTATTTAGCCGGTTTTGTGTCTTTCTTTTTTCTATTTGCTATCGTAACAGGTGTTGTTGTGCATTGGAAGAAAATTGTCTCTAATTTTTACACATTCAATCCAAAGCTCATTTTAAAAAGAGTTTGGACAGATGCACATACAGCATTGGGTATCATCGGACTTCCTTTTCAATTTATGTATGCCATTACAGGTGCTTACTTGGGCTTGAGTATTCTAGTGTTACTACCAGCTAATTTTTTATACAATTCCGATAGAGAAAAGCTTTTAGAAGATTTAAGACCTCAGTTAAAAACCTATCCTTGGATTGCCAAAACCCAACAAGAAATTCCAAGTGTAAATGATTTTGTGCTGGTCAATTCAAAAAGATGGGCACATACAAATATTGATAGGCTAACAATTAAAAATTATGGTGGCGAGAATATGAAGTTTCAATTGATTGTTCGTCAGCCAGAAACAGAACACTTTTTGGCAGAAGGAAGAATCACAGTGAATGCTTTTACCAATGAAATAGAGGATATCAAAGCTCCTCAGGAAGAAATTTATACAGAGAATATTCAACACTCTGTAGGAAAGTTGCATTTTGGATCTTACGGAGGGTATGCACTTCGCCTGGTATATTTTATACTTTCTTTAATTACCTGTTTTGTAATCATTACCGGAGTTTTAATTTGGTTGGAAGCTAGGAATCGAAAAAGTATTCCATTAAAAAAGCGCCTATATACAAATAGAGTAGGCCATATCTATATGGCAATTTGTTTGTCGTTATTTCCAGTAATTGCCATGTCCTTTGTTTTTGTCAAGTTACTGCCATCTGCATATCATCATCAGAAACATACACTACTCTATTATGTTTTCTTTTTCAGTTGGTTGCTACTGAGTGTGTTCTTGAGTGTACTTCGCAACAATTATAAAGTGAATAAAATCACGTTATTCTCAGGAGCCATTTTAGGCTTTTTAGTCCCATTGTTAAACGGTCTCGTTACAGGTAACTGGATGTGGAAAACCTATGCTGATCAGCAATATGCCATTTTTATAATAGATTTTTTATGGATCATCTTATCTGTAATTGCGCTCATCGTAGCGATAAAAATTAAACCCAGTATTCAAGATAAAAGTGCTCTGGCGAAAAGCCCAATTGACTTTAAAAAAAGTAAAGTTCTGCTAAAGAAAGAAGAACGCAAACAACTTCCAAAAACGAATCATAAACATTTAAAAACGATACCAATGAGAACTAAAATTACACTTTTATGGATATTCATCGCAATCGGATTTGTTTTCCATCACATCTACGGATTGGCGACCGTATTTTTTAACGAATCCGTCTTTATCGAAGGTTCCACTGGAGAAACCCCATTTTGGGCACACCAATGGAGAATTATTTTAGAAGGCCTGGCCCTGACTTTTGGTCTATTGACTTTAGAGATAGGGAAAAAATGGTTTAAAATGCTTTCTTTTGTATGGGCTATTGCATTAGGGTTGTTCAATGTGTACCATGTAATTACTGCTGTAATTTATGAGGCGTCTAACCTGTCAGAAATACTTGTATTGATTTTATTAGTCGTTGCAAATGCATTCTTGGTAAAAGAAATCAATGCTTGGAGAAGACTAGAAGCGTAATTCTTTCAGAATGAAGTCTGTGTTGACAAAACAAGAATTGAAGGCAATTGAAATCCAATTGAGTTGTCCGTCAGGAGAGAAAGGGGTTGAAATGGGGCATGCGATGCATGAAGGTAATATAGGAATGACCCTTGCTACTATCGATGCGCTGTGTATTGATGAAAAAGATGTTGTGTTGGAAATTGGCCACGGAAACTGTGGACATTTAAAGCATGTTTTTGATGTGTCAGAACCCGCTAAATATATTGGTTTGGAGATTTCCAAAACCATGCATGAAGAGGCACAAAAACAATTGAGTGAGGTAGATAATTCTAAAGTAGCATTTAAATTATACAAAGGAGCTACACTTCCGTTGGAAAGTGAATCAATCGATAAAATAATGACGGTAAATACGGTCTATTTTTGGAAAGAGCCGCTGTGCTTTTTTAAAGAGATCGCCCGAGTTCTGAAAAAGGGAGGTACTTGTATTGTTGCATTTGCCGAGAAATCCTTTATGGAAACGCTCCCTTTTGTGAATGCTAAATTTAGTTTGTATCATATAAATGATATTGAGAGGCTATCAGAACAGGGAGGGATGGCTTTTAAAGAGGCAGTTCGTAAAAAAGAGATGGTAAAAAGTAAAGCGGGAGATCTTGTGGAGAGAGCATATAGTCTTGCAATTTTAATTAAAGTTTAAAGAAATGGAGAAAACAATTGGTTTGATATTCGGTTCCGATACAGGAATGACCGAAGACGTGACGCATACGATTATTGACGAATGGAGTGCCTGTACTATTGATGTTGTTGAAGTTTCACAGGTGAAGAAAGCCTTTTATGATAAATATGAGGTCTTTATTTTAGGTCTTTCAACTTGGTATGATGGTGATTTACAAAGTGATTGGGAAGCTTACTTTGATACCTTTAAAACCATTGATTTTACCAACAAAAAAGTAGCAATTTATGGTTTAGGAGACCAATACGGTTATGCTGAGTATTTTATTGATGGTGTAGGAATGTTGGCCGAGGTTGTTTTGAAAAATGGAGGAGCGATCATTGGGAAGTGGCCTACGAAAGGATATGATTTTTCTGAGTCTAAAGCCGAGATTGAAGGTGAAGAATTATTTTATGGTTTGGCAATTGATGATGATAATGAGCCTGAGTTAACGCAGGAACGTTTGTCTGTTTGGTTATCTCAGCTAGAAAATGAGTTGAGCTCTTGATGTGACTGATTTCATTGCTTTTTGGTAACATTCGAGACAAAAAAATGCCGTGTTTAATAATCAAAAAACACGGCATTTTTTGTTGTTTTAAAGTTGTTTAGCTTTCTGGAGCTAATTCAATTTCTAAGCCATCCATTTCAGGGGTTACTTGAATTTGACAACCTAAACGGCTGTTGTCTTCCACATAAAAAGCCTCTGCAAGCATCATATCCTCATCAATCCCCATTTCCGGTAGTTCATGATCAGAATTGACATAGCACTGGCAAGAAGCACACATGGCCATTCCTCCACAGATACCAATGGTTCCCTCAGGAGCTAATTCGTAGGAACGAACAATTTCCATTAAGTTCATTGCCATGTCTGTAGGTGCATTAATTTCGTGTAGTACACCGTCTCTATCTGTTATTTTTAGCTTTACATCCATTAAAAAGAGCTTGATTTTAGTGCTCGTGGTTCAAGTCTATTTAAAGAATTTTTCAATATATAGACTTAACGCTTTGTGACGTCTTAATTGATCTTTTTTACAACGGCCTTTGGAGCTTCTTTTCTTGTTCCATCAAAGCCATCTACACCTCCTACAGTGGTGTATTTCATGACGTATTTTTTATCCGGAAAAATACGTTGAAATGCACTCTGACACATCAATGTTGCCTCGTGAAAACCACACAAAATTAACTTTAATTTTCCAGGGTATGTATTCACGTCTCCAATGGCATAAATTCCGGGAACGTTGGTTTGATAATCTAATGAATTGTTTACTTTAATGGCATTCTTTTCAATTTCTAAGCCCCAATTAGCAATAGGTCCTAGTTTTGGAGCAAGTCCGAAAAGAGGGATGAAATGATCTGTCTCCAACACGAAAGGATCTTCACCTTTTTTAGAAATAACAACTCCTTCAACATGCTCTTCTCCTACAATTTCTTTAATTTCTGCAGGGGTAATTAGTTTTAGCTTTCCTGCATCTTTTAGTTCTTGTACCTTGTCAACAGAATCTAAGGCGCCCCTAAATTCATTTCTTCGATGCACTAAAGTAACTGATTTCGCAACATCTGTTAAAAAGATAGACCAATCCAAGGCAGAGTCTCCACCACCTGCAATGACTACATTTTTATCACGATACACTTCTGGTTCACGAATCATGTATTCGACTCCTTTGTCTTCGAAGTTTCCGATATTAGGAATCGGTGGTTTTCTTGGTTCAAAGCTTCCAAGTCCTCCCGCAATAGCGATCACAGGAGCTTGATGTTGTGTGCCTTTGTTTGTGGTTACAATAAAACTTCCGTCTTCTTGCTTTTCTATTGTCTCTGCACGTTCTCCCAGCGTGAATCCCGGTTCAAATTGTTTAGTTTGTTCTAAGAGCCGCTCTGTTAAGTCGCCGGCTAAGATTTCTGGGTAGGCAGGAATGTCATAAATAGGTTTTTTTGGGTAGATTTCCGAACATTGTCCTCCCGGCTGCGGTAAGGCATCAATCAGGTGGCATCTTAATTTCAGTAATCCTGCTTCAAAAACGGTAAATAGCCCTGTAGGTCCAGCGCCAATAATTAGTATATCTGTGGTAATCATTCTTGATGTAATCGCTTAAAATACAAAATGTAATATGTGTAAAAATGGACGCGAATCCTTATTGGACATTGATCACGTTTTCTATATGTGGTGCATGTTTTTTAATGGTTGCTTCCACTCCATTTTTTAAGGTCATTTGGTTGACAGAACAGCCACTGCATGCACCTTCAAGCTGCACTTGTACAGTGCTGTCTTCAATGGATAAGAGTTTGATGTTTCCTCCGTCACTAATTAAAAATGGTCGAATTTCTTCTAATGCTATTTCTACTTTTTTTTGTGTTTCTTCTGCTGTCATGACTCGTTTTATTTTGTGCTACAACCACTCATAGTTGTGATTCTTACTATTTCTGTTGGAGGCAAGCTTTCATTTCTCTTTATCAGCTGAGATAACATTTCCTTTGTGGCATTTTTAAACGCCTCTTCCAAAGGTGTATTTTCTTGCAATGCAACTGGGTGTCCAACATCACCTGCTTCTCTAATGCTTTGAACTAGTGGAATTTCACCTAAAAAAGAGGTCTGAATGTCTTCTGCCAAATTTTTAGCGCCACCTTGTCCAAAGATATAATATTTATTGTTAGGTAGTTCTTCTGGAGTAAAATATGCCATGTTTTCTACAATTCCTAAAACAGGAACGTTGATGGTCTCTTGCTGGAACATCGCAACTCCTTTTTTTGCATCTGCCAAGGCAATGTTTTGGGGAGTACTTACAATCATAGCTCCATTTATAGGCAGTGCCTGCACTATAGATAAGTGTACATCTCCTGTTCCTGGAGGTAAATCAATCAATAAAAAGTCCAATTCACCCCAATCTGCATCAAAAATAAGCTGATTTAAAGCTTTGGATGCCATGGGTCCGCGCCAAATAACGGCTTGATCAGGATTTGTAAAAAATCCAAGAGATAATAATTTTACTCCGTAGTTCTCTACGGGCTTCATTTTAGAACGCCCATCAATGTTAACAGATAAGGGCTTTTCTCTCTCTACGTCAAACATTAAATGCATGGAAGGGCCATATACATCAGCATCCAAGACTCCCACTTTAAAGCCCATTTTTGTCAAGGAAATTGCTGTGTTTGCGGTAATTGTCGATTTTCCAACACCTCCTTTTCCGGAGGCAATTGCAATGATATTTTTAATGTTCGGAATTGCTTTTCCTTTTATTTCGTTGGGATTTTCTTTTGAAGCCGCCACTACTTGCACGTTTACCTTAACGCTCATGCTTTCACTTAGTTTTGACCGAAGTGTGCTTGCAATCTCACTTTCAACTTTCTTCTTTGCTTGTAGGGTAGGGTTGCTAATGGTCACATCAACAATTACTTCATCTCCAAAAGTAACCACGTTTTTTATATTTTCATTTTCAACTAAACTTTTCCCTTCTCCAGGAGCTGTTATAGATTCTAATGCTTTGTATATGTCTTGTTTTTTAAAACTCATATTGAGGTTTTAATTAGGTTTAATTACAGACAACAAAGATACGCTATAGAGTTCAGATATTAAAGAAGTTGTAAACGGATTATTGATACTCGTATAAACGAAATTTATGATTCTTCACCGCCGAGAATACAAGAAAAATAATAGAAGAACGATTAAAGTTCTGTATTGGGATTCCAAAAGATCTTTTCAAAATTTTGAATTTGGTCATCAACTACTATAATCCCCTCATTCTCTAATAGTTGCTGCATGAGGTTGCTTCCGGCAAAGTGGTGTTTTCCAGTGAGTAATCCCTTTCTGTTTACAACGCGGTGGGCTGGAACTTCGTGTTCTTCATTTTTAGAATTAGTCATCGCCCAGCCAACCATTCTTGCAGAACGTGCTGCTCCTAAATAAGTTGCAATTGCTCCGTAACTTGTTACGCGTCCAAAAGGTATAAGGCGTGCAACTGCATGTGATTTTTTAAAAAAATTGTCATTCTCATTCATGTTGGCTAAGTTACAATAAATGAAGCAAGGAAACGAAGGCTGCCATCCCTGTTACAAGCGCTAAGAAATAATTCAGATATGTAGCGATCTTTGTGAGTTTTGGTTTTATTTTTTCTGCCAACACAGCATAATGGTATAAAATAGTACAGGTGCCTAGTGCAGAACCGACAATAAAAAAAAGCATGCTGCTTGCATCTAGTGTAAGCCAGCCTTGTATGCTAAAAGCGGCCGCTGTGCCGCAGTAAAAGGGGATTGAAAACATATTCATTAGTGATAAACCAATCCCTGTGAGGAATCCATTTGTTCTTATATTTTTTGGGGCAATTTCTTTTTTCTCCCGTATCGCCATTCTCAAAAAAACAAGAGATAATACAGCAAAAATCACAATCGAAATGGATTGTATGGTATCGATTATGAAAGGATTGGATTCTATGACTGTTAAAAATAGTAGTGCCAGGTAACATTGAATGAGTACAATCAATGAGACGCCAATAGCAAAGTGAATGGCTGTTTTTCTATCTCTTTCGATGCTGATTTTAGTCACTGTGATATTCAGCATGCTGGGAGCAATAGTTCCTAAGTAAGAGCTGCTAAAACCAAGAAAGAAAGCAAGAAATAGCATGGTTTGAATCCTTAGTAGTTGATTCTGAATTTTACAAAGGTAATGGGTTTGCCTTTTTCTAGATATTGCTTTTCGTAAAAGGTTTGAGTGCCAATAACTTCTTCTGGGCTATAGGTGTTCTTATAAACATCATGATTGGCATGTAAAACCTCGTGCCCTTCACCATGAAGGAGACCTAAGGTATAACCATGCATAAATTCACTATCGGTTTTTAAATTAACAACACCGTCTTCTTTAAGAATATGATGGTATTTTTTTAAAAACTCAGTATTGGTTAATCTGTGTTTTGTTCTTTTGTATTTAATTTGTGGGTCGGGGAAAGTAATCCAAATTTCATCTACTTCATTCTCTGCAAAAAGCTCATTGATTAATTCTATTTGAGTTCTTACAAAACCTACATTTTCCATACTGTCTTCTAGAGCTGTTTTTGCACCGCGCCAAAAGCGTGCCCCTTTAATGTCTATGCCAATAAAGTTCTTGTTTGGGTTTTTTTGAGCTAGGGCAAGGGTGTATTCACCTTTACCACAACCAAGTTCCAGTACAATAGGTTTGTTGTTTTTGAAAAAAGTATGCCATTTGCCTTTTAAAGAAAAGCCTTGAAGAATTTCTTCTCGTGTAGGCTGAATGACATTAGAAAACGTTTCATTTTCATTGAAACGCTTCAGTTTGTTTTTGCTTCCCAAAATAAAAAGTTATTTGGCAGAATCTTCGATTCCTTCTCTTTTAAAACGCAATGATTCTTTCATCCAGTACCCAAGGAGTATTAATAAAACTACCATAAAGATCCAGTTTACAGCATTTGCTGTCCACCAACTTAAATCATTTAAACGTAATGCATCAAATGGTGCGAATGCCCATTTAAAAAAATCTCCAATTAATCTAAAAATATTGCTTGCAATCATATCTTGAGTATCTTTACGCTGCAAAAATATAAAAACAATTCATGTTAGCCAATTTTTTCAGCAAATCAAAACCAGTTAATTTTATGATAATTATCATTCTCTTTCTGGGGTATTATATATTGGATGTGCTTGTATATCGCTCTTTGGATATTGGCCTAGAGGTGTTTCTTCATATACCAATGTATTTGTTTATTTTTTTTCTGTACAATTTTATCATCACTAAAAATAGATTGACAAAAGATGATTCCTATGCCTTTTTGCTATTTGTAATAGGGCTTGGATGTTTACCTCATCTAGATTTACATGTGGTTTCATTGTTAGAATACATCTTACTGTTTTTGTTTTTGCGCAAGGTATACAGTATTCGATGGCTAAAACTTGTAAATGAAAAGCTTTTTGATGGCGGCCTTTGGTTGGGTGTTTTGTTTTTGATCTCGCCGGAGTATGTATTGTATGCTTTATTGCTGTTGCTTGCACTTTTTTTCTTTGCGAAGGTGACCTTTCGAGCAGTTTTTATTCCAGTACTAGGTTTCTTAACACCGTTGTTTTTGTTTTTTACCTATCATTTTTGGTTTGATAGTATGAGTACTTTTTATGCGCTCTTTACATGGCAGTTTTCTGCAGAATTTGAGAGTTATAATACTTTGTTTTATCTCGTTTCTTTGGCTTTTTTTGGAACAATTACGGGTATAGCAACTCTTTTGAGGTCAGGGAGAGTGTTTTCTGTGAGCAATCGCTTTAGAAGTATTTGGATTTTGTTATTGGTACAGCTATTGATTTCATTGGTAGTTGTTTCCCTTGCAGCTGATAAAGATGGGTCAGAGTTGATTTTAGTGCTCATTCCGGCAACAATAATTATTGCAAATTGGTTGCGATCTGTTCAGCTAAAAAACACGGTGACTTTTATTTTACTCCTGTTTTTACTGGTTTCGTTTGTGGTACATTTTATAGTTTAGAACCAAAGGCGAGATCGCCTGCATCACCTAAGCCTGGCACAATATATCCTTTGTCGTTGAGTTCGTCATCAATGGCAGCAATCCATAAATGCGTGTTTTCTGGAAAATGCTTTTGTATATAATCAATGCCTTCACTTGACCCAATCACACAAATAATATGAATTTCTTTCGGAGTTCCATGCTTTTTCATGCCTTCATGAACTGCAGCCAAAGATTTGCCTGTGGCTAACATAGGATCCGCTAGCAGTAAGGTTTTTTGATCAATACTTGGTGAGGCAAAATACTCTACAACAATTTCAAATGATTCATCATTGTTTGGGTGGTTTCGGTAAGCAGAGATAAAGGCATTTTCTGCGCTGTCAAAATAGTTTAAAAGTCCCTGGTGTAAAGGAAGTCCTGCTCTTAAAATAGAACATAAAACAATTTCGTTTGTAGGGAGTTGCGTGTTTTTGGTGCCCAAAGGTGTATCAATTACGGAAGGGCTGAAGCTTAATTTTTTGCTTAGCTCATAACCCAATATCTCTCCAATTCTCTCAATATTTCTTCTGAAGCGAAGTGAATCTTTTTGAGTGTGTATATCCCTAATTTCAGCAATGAATTTGTTTAAAATAGAATGGGTTTGCTCTAAGTGATGAATGGTCATAGTGTTTGTGTTAAGAATGTTTTTGAACGACTTCTTTGATCTTGTTACATATGGTGTTTACCGAAATTGTTTTCATGGCATCTTGGTAACCTTCTAGTGTTTTGTTGCCATAGATGGTATAAGGAATTTTGGGGTATTTTTTTAGATCAGGCAATAAACAATAGTCTTTAGGTTGATGAAATGGTGCAAACCCTGCATAAGGATGTGTGCCTCCCCATAGCGTAATGGTCGGAATTTGCTGCATTGCAGCAAAATGTGCATTTCCAGAGTCCATTGCTAACATGCAATCTAAGTGTGAAATTAAATTTAGTTCTTGCTTTAGTGTTAGCTTTCCTGCAACAGAGGTGCAGTTTGCTGTTTGTGCTGCAAGTTCCGATAAACGATGTATCTCGGAATCTCCTCCTCCAAAAAGGAAGAGTTGATATTCTTTAGAGAGTTTCTGAACTACTTGGCTCATTAATTGAAAAGGGTATACTTTGCTTTCAAATGCAGCAAATGGAGCAATGCCAATCCAGTGTTGTTGCTTCACTTTTGTTATTTCAGATGTTGTTTTGTCGAGGACAGCCTGTTTCAATGAACTTTGTTTGGATATGTCAATACTAAAACCAAGCCTTTGAAAGACATCTGCATACCGTTGGTGGGATGTTTTTAATTGCTGAAACACCTTGTTTTTTGTTGCTGTTAAGGCTTTTTTTTCGGCCCTTCCTTTATCAATAATTGCAACCGTTGTCAAAGAGAATTTGAAAAAAGTACACAAGATGTTGGATCTTAAAACATTGTGTAAATCAGCAACGTGTGTTATTTTTAATAGACGTAATTCTTTAAATAATTTAAAAAGGCCCACAACACCTTTATGCCTGGTTTTTACATCTGCAGCGTAAAAATTTACGTTCGGGATGTTCTCAAAAAGCGGGTGTAAAAAGGCTTTTGATAAAAATGTGATCCGAACCTTAGGGTGCTGTTTTGCAAAAGCTCTTATCACAGGAACTGTCATGGCAACATCTCCCATTGCAGATAGTCTAATTACTAAAATATGTGAATTTGATTGCAAAATTTTTTTGTTAGGAATGAAGTGTAAAAATAGTCAATTCTCTAGAGAAAAGGATGGTTTTTGTAAATTTACTCAGAGAACAGCATATGATGAATCGAAACAATAATTCCTCATAATAAATATGTATATTTGTCCTGTTATTTTTAAAAAAAGTATCCAATGATTCAGTCAATGACTGGTTATGGTAAGTCGATTTTACAACTACCAACCAAAAAAGTAACCATAGAGATTAAAACCTTAAACAGTAAGAATTTAGACCTAAATGTTCGAATTCCCTCCTATTACAAGGAAAAAGAACTGGCCGTTAGGAAAAAACTAGCAGCTGGTTTGATTAGAGGGAAAATAGATTTTTCAATTTATGTCGAAATTACGGCCGATGAAACGTCAACAGTGATCAACAAAGCTGTAGTACATGATTATGTTGATCAGCTTTCGAATGTACTCGATATAGAAACATTAGACCAAGTTGAACTTTTAAAAATGGCAATGAAAATGCCAGATGCTCTAAAAACGGAAAGAGAAGAGCTAGATGAAGGAGAGTGGAGATTGATTGAACAGTCTATCGAAGCTGCATTGGAGAAGACTATTAAATATCGTGTTGATGAAGCTGCATCTTTAGAGGACGACTTTAAATTAAGGATTTTAAATATTAGAACCCATCTACGAGAAGTCAATGCTTTAGATACAGAGAGATTGGTGAATGTGAGAAAACGTTTGCATAAAGCAATTGATGATTTAAAAGTTGAAATAGATGCAAATCGCTTTGAGCAAGAGTTGATTTATTATCTCGAAAAGTTAGATATCAATGAGGAGAAAGTGCGATTAGAAAATCACTTATCGTATTTCTTGCAAGAATTAGAAAGCAAAGACTCTAATGGTAAGAAGTTAGGTTTTATTGTTCAGGAAATAGGACGAGAAATAAATACAACCGGCTCAAAAGCAAACTATGCGCCGATGCAAAAATCTGTTATTCAGATGAAAAATGAATTGGAAAAGATAAAAGAGCAAATTTTAAATGTGTTGTAATTGATGGAGAATTTTGAAGGTAAATTATTCGTGTTTTCAGCACCATCGGGATCAGGTAAAACAACCATAGTGCGTCATTTATTGGGGCAGGAGCAGTTTAATTTAGAGTTTTCTATATCTGCTACTTCGAGAGCACCAAGAGGTTTTGAAGTGGAAGGTCAAGATTATTATTATATTTCTCTAAAGGAGTTTAAAGAAAACATAAAAAAAGATGCTTTCTTGGAGTGGGAGGAGGTATATCGAGATAACTTTTACGGAACTTTAAAGACGGAGGTAGAGCGTATTTGGGCTCAAGGTAAACACGTGATATTTGATATTGATGTTGTAGGAGGTTTGCGTATCAAAAAGAAATTTCCAGATCAGACCTTGGCCGTTTTTGTGAAGCCACCGAGTGTAGATGAGCTCAAGATTCGTTTGAAAAAACGCAAAACAGAGAGTGACGAAAAAATTAATATGCGCATTGCTAAGGCTTCAGTAGAATTGGCAACGGCTCCTCAGTTCGATGTAATCATAAAAAACTATGATTTAGAAGTTGCTTTGAAAGAAGCCGAAGATTTGGTAGGAGATTTTTTACAATTAGAGAAGAAGTAAGATGCACATTGGTTTGTACTTTGGAACTTTTAATCCAATTCACGTAGGGCATGTGATTATAGCCAATCACATGGTGGAGCACTCTGATTTAGATGAGGTCTGGTTGGTGGTAACACCGCACAATCCGTTTAAAAAGAAACGCAGCTTGCTAGAGAATCATCACCGGTATGAGCTTGTTCTTTTAGCATCAGAAAAATACCCAAAAATTAAACCCACTAGGATAGAATTTGACTTGCCCCAACCAAATTACACAGTGCATACCTTGGCGCATATTTCAGAAAAGTACCCGCAACATAGCTTCAGCTTAATCATGGGAGAAGACAATCTAAAGGGTTTTCATAAATGGAAAAATTACCAAACGATCCTAGAGCATCATCGTATTTTCGTTTATCCGAGAATTTCTGAAGGAATTTCAGAAACACAATTCGATGAGCATCCAAAAATTGATAAGATAGATTCACCAATTATTCAAATTTCGTCTACCCATATACGAAAAGGAATTCAAGAAGGAAAGAATATAGAACCCATGCTGCCAGAGGCTGTTTGGAAATATATTGACTATATGAATTTCTATAGAAAATAGTTGCGCTGTTTTTTCGTTGTATATTTGTAATTAATAGAAATACTATTTGTGGAGGGAAAGACATCAAAAAAAAGTAAGTTTAGACAGCGAATCACTAACAAGTTTAGGTTGGTTGTTTTAAATGAAGACACCTTTGAAGAACGGTTGTCTTTTAAGCTCACCATTGCCAATATTTTTGTTTTGAGCGGTGTTTTCTCAATTGTACTTGTGGCTTTAACAACCATTTTTATAGCTTATACGCCGATTAAAGAGTACATCCCTGGATATGCATCAACTCAAATGAAAAAAGAAGCCTTCAGGTTGGTGTATGCGGCAGATTCATTGAAGAATAGGCTACATTTAATCGAAAATTACACCAAATCATTGCTGCCAATTTTGGCAGGAGAAACACCAATCTCTGCTCTCGATTTGGATTCTTTAAAGAATCAATCAGTGCCAG
This sequence comes from Polaribacter sp., assembly GCA_042091715.1. GTDB lineage: Bacteria > Bacteroidota > Bacteroidia > Flavobacteriales > Flavobacteriaceae > Polaribacter. Next base: position 44,059 of record JBELGW010000014.1, read on the forward strand.
TTTTTGCAAATGATAAAGAGCTTTCAGCCTCTAAAAATGATTCTTTATTTAGAGAGAAAGTTGAGAGTAAAGACCGTTTTCCTTTGTTCGATAAAGCTGAAAATAAAATTGAAATTGTGTTTTTTGCTCCGATAACAGGCAGTATAACCCAAGAATTTAACATCTCTAACAAGCATTTTGCCATTGATATTTCTCAGAAGGCAGGGACTCCTGTAAAGGCAATAGAAGATGGGCGAGTGCTGTTTTCTGAATGGACAACCGAGACTGGTTATGTGCTCATTATTGAGCATGGAACTGGATTTATCTCTGTATACAAACACAATGGGGTGTTGTTAAAGCAGCAAGGTGATTTTGTGAAGTCTGGTGAAGCAATTGCAACAGTAGGCTCAACAGGTAAATTAACAACAGGGTCGCATTTGCATTTCGAATTATGGTATAACGGATACCCTGTCAACCCAATTAATTATATAGATTTCAAATAATGAGTATAAAGTCTGTCTTTGCAATTCCATTTGCCAAACTAGTGACAAAACGCGTATTTAAATGGGCTCATAAGCCACATGAAACACAAAAAATGGTGTTTGATACGTTAATTAAAAAAGCTCAAAACACTGCTTTTGGAAAAGATCATGATTTCGCAGCTATTAAGACTTATGAAGACTTTAAAAACAGGGTAAGTGTTCAGGATTATGAAGGTTTAAGACCGTATGTTGATAGAATTATTGCAGGAGAAGAAAATGTGTTGTGGCCAGGAAAGCCCTTATATTTCGCCAAAACCTCAGGAACAACCTCCGGTGCAAAATACATTCCAATCACAAATGAATCTATGCCTACACATATAAAGGCTGCGCGGAATGCACTGTTGTTTTATATGATAGAAAAAAACGATGCCAGTTTTGTAAATGGAAAGATGATTTTTTTACAAGGAAGTCCAGTGTTGGAAACCTTAAATGGTATAAAACTAGGACGTCTAAGTGGCATTGTTGCCCATTATGTCCCGCAATATTTACTAAAAAACAGATTGCCAAGTTGGAGTACCAATTGTATTGAAGATTGGGATGCAAAAGTAAATGCAGTGGTTGAGGAAACTGTGCAAGAAGATATGACTTTGATCAGTGGAATCCCTTCTTGGGTGCAAATGTATTTCGAAAAGTTGATCGAGAAGACAGGTGCCCCGATAAAAGATATTTTTCCAAATTTTAATTTCTTTGTATACGGAGGTGTGAACTTTGAGCCTTATAAGAATAAGTTTGAAAGTTTGATAGGTAAAAAGATTGATTACGTAGAGTTGTATCCTGCCTCTGAGGGTTTTATTGCGTATCAAGATTCACAAACCCATCCTGGAATGTTACTTCAGTTGAATTCAGGTATATTTTATGAGTTCATTCCTGCTGCTGAATTTTTCGAAGAAAATCCAACTAGAATTTCTCTAAAAGATGTTCAGTTGGGAGTGAATTATGTACTCATATTAAACACAAACGCAGGGCTTTGGGGGTATAATATTGGTGATACTATTGAGTTTACCTCGCTAGCACCTTATCGCGTTAAAGTAACAGGTAGGATCAAGCATTTTATTTCTGCTTTCGGTGAACATGTGATTGGTAAGGAAGTTGAAAAAGCACTCAACGATGCGATTAAAGAGACTCGCATAGATGTGAGTGAATTTACAGTGGCTCCTCAGGTAAACCCTGAAAGTGGATTGCCATACCATGAGTGGTTCATTGAATTTGAAAATGCTCCTAATGACCTGGCTACGTTTGAAGCAACAATTGATGCGTCTATGCAGTCCCAAAATAGCTATTATTTTGATTTGATTGAAGGCAAAGTATTGCGTCCTGCGCGTATTAGAAAAGTGAAAAAAGGAGGCTTCCATGAGTACATGAAATCTATAGGGAAGTTTGGTGGTCAAAATAAGATTCCGCAATTGTCAGACAATCGAAAAATAGCCGATGTACTCCAGGAGTACTTGATAGACGAATAGCAAGACTAACTTTGATTGTGCTTGGAAGATAAGATCTGTTTTTTGAATGTTTTAGAACTAAAAATACATGAAAATTATAGCAGTAAATATTGGCGTTAGAAAAAAAGTAGATTGGAAGGGCAAATTGATGGAAACAGGTATTTTTAAGTATGCTGTTGAGAAGCCAGTTTTTTTGGATGTCGAACACGTAAAAGACGATACTATCTGCGATAGAAAATACCACGGAGGTGTTGATCAAGCTGTTTATGGTTACTCTTTAATGCATTATCAATATTGGAGGCAGATCTACCCGGATGCAGATTGGCAATATGGAATGTTTGGAGAAAACCTAACCATTGATGACTTGGATGAGACGAATCTCCATGTTGGAGATAGGTTTCAAGTGGGTGGGGCCCTTTTAGAAGTAACCAAGCCTAGGATACCTTGTGTAAAATTAGGACTGCGTTTTAACGATATGAAAATGGTAAAAAAATTTTGGAACAGCTCTTTCTCTGGGGTTTATTTTAAAGTTTTGAAAACCGGATTTGTTCGTTCTGAAGATGTTCTTATGCCAATCAAGTTGTGTAAAGAAAATCCTACAATTGCAGAGCTCTACCAAGAGGAAAGAATGAAAAAAGGAGTCAACTAGTTAATGAAAGATGCAATTCAATTTGGTCTTTGGAAATCATCAAAAAGCCGAAGAACAACATTTCGAGTAGCTTCGGCCTTTTTTCTAGAATAAGAGGAATTTATTTTTTTGCAAGTAAATCTCTGATTTCAGTTAGCAAATCTTCTTGACTTGGTCCTGCCGGAGCAGCTGGAGCTGGAACTTCTTTTTTCTTCGTGGCATTGATGCCTTTAATAATCATAAACATCACAAAAGCCACGATTATAAAATCAATCACATTGGTTAAGAAATCTCCATATAATATGGCAACTTCTCCAGTCATTTTTCCCGACGCATCTGTAACGCCCTCTTTGGCAATGAATTTTAAATCTCTAAAGTCGGCTTTAAATATCAAGCCGATGAGTGGAGATACAACTCCGCCTGTAAAAGAGGTGACTACTTGTTTGAAGGCAGCACCCATAACAAAACCAACTGCAATGTCTACTAAATTACCTTTCATGGCAAATTCTTTGAACTCATGTAACATTTTCATTGTCTGATATTTTTTTGGTTAATAGATTTCCAATTTAAGGAAATTTTAACAGGTAAGCAATCTTTTTACACGCTGAGAAATAGCCGTTAGGATTTCGTAGGAAATAGTATCAGATTTATGTGCCATTTCATTGACCATTTCTTGAGAGTTAAATACCATAATTTCGTCTCCTTCTTTGCAATCGATGTTGGTGACATCGATCATTATCATGTCCATACATACATTTCCAATGATGGGTGCTTTTTGTTGGTTGACAAGAACAGCATAGTTTTTATTTCCTAATTTTCTTGAGATTCCATCGGCGTGACCAATGGGTATAGTTGCTGTTTTGGTTTTTCTTTCGGCAATAAAAGCTCTATTGTATCCAACAGATTCTCCAGGTTCTATATAGTGTAATTGAGAGATGATAGATTTCAAGAGTATTACATTTTTAAGTGCTTGAGTTTCTTTTTGATCATTCCCAAAACCATACAAACCAATTCCAAGGCGTACCATATCAAATTGTCCTTGTGGGTAATTAATAATCCCAGAGGTATTTAATAAGTGAATGATCGGCTTGTAGCTTAAGTGTGTGTAAAATTGTTTTACGATGTAGGCGAAGTTATGTACTTGAGTGGTGGTGAATTTCTTTTCATTTAAATCTTCACTTGCTGCCAAGTGAGAAAAAATAGAGGTCACTTTTACATGGTGTGTTGCTTTGAATGTTGCAATAATTTTAGGGACATCAGTATGCCAAAACCCAATTCTATTTAGACCTGTGTTGAATTTTATGTGAACCGGATAGTTTAATAATATCTGCGCATTTGCCAGTGCTATAAATGCAGAAAGAATATTGAAGTTGTATAGATTGGGCTCTAGTTTATGGTCGATGATGAGTTGAAGATTTTGAATTTGAGGGTGTAGTACTAAGATTGGAGTTTCTATTCCTGCTTCTCTTAACGCAATTCCCTCATCTGCATAGGCCACAGCGAAGTAGTCAACATCTTTTCTTAAAAATTTAGCAATTTTTACTGCTTCAGTTCCATAGCCAAACGCTTTCACAACCACCAGAATTTTAGTTCTTCTTTCTAACTTTCTTTTAAAATATTGTAGATTATGCTGTAATGCATTTCCGTCAATTTCTAAAACAGTTACATGGTTGTTCATAGTCCTCTATTCTGTGGTTTGGTCTGTGTTTTTAAGTGCTAGTGATTTTGCTTTTTGTTCTTGCAAAGCCTTGTAGTATGCAGCTCTGCTTAAAGGTTCGTACTCTTCAACTTCTCCTAATAAAACGAGCTCCTCGTTATGTGCTTTTCGAAAGCTGTAATGTGCTAAATTTCCGGTATGTGTGCAAACTGCATGTACTTTTGTTACGTATTCTGCAGTGGCCATCAGCGCAGGCATCGGTCCAAAAGGTTTTCCTTTGAAATCCATATCTAAGCCTGCCACAATAACTCGTACCCCTCTGTTCGCTAAATCATTGCATACAGCTACAATTTCATCATCAAAAAATTGCGCTTCATCAATACCAACAACATCTACATTTGTGGCTAATAAAGGAATGTTTGAAGATGCGGGAACAGGTGTAGAGCGAATGCGATTGTCATTATGTGAAACAACCTCTTCTTCATCATAACGCGTATCTATTGCTGGTTTAAAAATTTCAACACGTTGCTTGGCAAATTGAGCACGTTTTAATCTGCGAATCAATTCTTCTGTTTTACCAGAAAACATTGAGCCGCAAATAACCTCAATCCAGCCAAATTGTTCTGTGTGATTTACCGTATTTTCGAGAAACATTTTGTAATTTTATGCTTGAAATATGATTATGATTGTATGTTCATTCAAGACGTACAAATTTATTAAAAAAATAATGGCAAGCATCAATTAATTTATCAACTTATGCACAAAAAAATAGTAGCAGACTTAACGAGCTTAGCGCACAGTATCTTACAACTGAAAAACAAAGAAGATGTGTTGGTTTTAAAGCAAAATGCTTATGAGCTTTATGAAAAATTAACGATTTTAGCTTATGTTGATGAATATATAGAAACTACGCCAAATGCACCTGAAACAAAAGAGGAGCTTCTTAAAAAGATAGAGCAGGCGGCCCTTAAGGAAATTGTTCCGCCAGAAATGCTGCCTGATTCGAGTGATGAAAATCCTGTAGAAGGTCAAGATGATCTAGCGGTTGAGTTTGTTGTACAAGAAACAAAAGAACATGTATTGATACCTTTGGAGACTGATCTGGATGAAACGGCAGCAGTTCTCGAAGCAAGCGTGCCAGAAATTACTGAACAGCCCTTTGATGAATTGGAGCAAACGTTATTTTCTTCAGGTGTTCTCGAGGATGCCAATGAGCAGCAACCCGAAGAGAATAAGGTGACAACTTTAGAACAGGAATTAGAAGATGCAATTTCTATAGAAGTAGTGGCAGATTTATTTGAAAAGGCACCGCAGCCTAAGTCTTTAAATGATGCCCTGCAAAATAATTTGCAGATAGGATTAAATGATCGAATTGCTTTTGTAAATAACTTATTTGACGGAAGTCAGGAAGATTTTAACAGAGTTATTTCTCAAATCAATTCTTTTAAAACAGCAAAAGAGGCTAAAAATTTTGTCTTTAAAATGGTAAAGCCAGATTATGATTGGTCGAAGCAAGAGGAGTATGAAAAGCGATTTATGTCATTAATAGAACGTAAATTTGCATAAAATAGAAATATATGAAGATAGAAGTATCCAACGGAGAAATTATAGACAAGTATACCATCTTAGAGATCAAACGTTCTCAAATTAAAGATGAAAAGAAACTTGTTAATATTCAGCATGAGTACGATACCTTAACTCCAGTTGTTAAGAGTATCTATGCAGAAGTAAAACATGCAGCTAATCTCAAGAAATTACACGATGATTTGCTCGAAGTAAATAAGAAACTCTGGAAAATTGAAGATGATATTAGAGAGTGTGAGCGAGCAAAGGATTTTGGGAAAACCTTTATAGATTTGGCAAGAGCAGTATATTATACCAACGATGATAGATCTACAGTAAAAAAAGAAATTAATACGTACACAGGGTCTGATTTGGTGGAAGAAAAGTCGTATGAAGATTACAAATCTTAAGAGGAACTTGTAACAGCATGTGGTCAAATTTCAATATAGGGTTAAAAACCCAAAGTCTTTTGCTATTTCTAGTGTGTTGCTCTGCCTGCAAAACAACCTACAGAATGGAAGGTTTTACCGCAGAAAAAACACCATTAGCTCCTGATTATTCAAAGGAAAGTGCTTGGGCTGTATTGCCGAATAGCCCCTCAGAAGAGGTGTACAGTGCTTTTGTTAGCGCTAGAGATTCTTTGGAAGCAGATGTTTTTTATGTGTATCCAACCTTGCTGTTAGATGCAAAAGATTTGCGTTGGAATGCTCCGATTGATGACCAAGTACAGAGAAACGAAATTATTCATACTGCTGTAAAATATCAAGCTTCTGCATTCGCTGCATCCGGAAAAATGTACGTTCCTATTTATAGACAGGCACATATAAAATCATATTTTTTATATGATAAAGGAGGAAAAGAGGCCTTTGAAATTGCCTATTTAGATGTGAAAAATGCCTTTCTATTTTATCTAAAAAACTATAATAAAGGGAGGCCAATCATTATTGCAAGTCACAGTCAAGGAACAAATCATGCAACACAGTTGTTAAAAGATTTTTTTGATGATCAGCCTCTTCAGAAAAAATTAATAGCAGCATACATCCCCGGAATGGGAATAAAACCCAATGAGTTTAAGACAATTCATCCAATGGTGAAACCAACTCAAACAGGTGGTTTTGTTTCTTGGAATACGAGAAAAAAGAATTCCTATCCTAAAAATAGAGCCAAGTATGAGGGAGCTGTCGTAACCAACCCCATTACCTGGGATGATCAAAAAACAACAATGCTTGACCAACACAAGGGCTTTTTGTATTCAAATGATAAGCTGTATGATAGTGCCTTGTCAATTGAATTAACCGACGGTATGGTTTGGTCTACAAATCCAAAGTTTCCCGGGCGATTGTTTATGTCTTTTATGAAGAATTATCATATTGGGGACATCAATCTTTTTTGGCAAGATATCAATGAAAACGCTGTGCTAAGAACAAAAACATGGCTAGAACAGAATTAACTCAAATGTGCTAGTAATCGTTGGATTTCTTTTTTACTGTTTCCTATAAAGATTTCCGAATCAACTATAAAAACAGGACGTTTTAAAAAAGTATATTCGTTCAGAATATATTGCTTATAGTCTGCTTCAGAGAGCTCCTGGTTCTTTAGGTCCAATGCCTTGTAAAGTTTTGCTCGTTTGTTGAATAAAACTTCATAACTCGCAGATAATTGATGCATTTCTTCAAGTTGATCCACAGAAATTGGCATCGTTTTTATTTCTTGCTTTTCAAACCCATCCAGTGGAACTTCCTTTAAAATCCTTCTGCAAGTATCACAAGTTTTTAAAAAATAGACTTTCTTCATTTTATACTGTATCTTTGAGGTTAAATTTAATCATAAAAAATGAAGACACAATTTGATATTCTGAAAACATCTAGAAAGTTAATAATACGTATCATTAAAGACTTGACGCTAGAACAGTTGCATGTCGTTCCAGATGGATTTAAAAATAATATTGCATGGAATATAGCACATTTGGTGGTTACACAACAATTGTTGCACTACAAATTGTCTGGAATCCATTGTTTAGCGCCTGATGACCTCATTGAAAACTATAAAAAGGGAACTGTACCAACAAAAACTTTTACGCAAGAGGAATTTGAGGAGGTGAAAGATTTATTTATGGGACTTCCAGATACTTTAGAAGAAGATTTTAATGAAGGTATTTTTGAAAATTTCCAAGCATACGAAACGAGTATCGGTTTTGTGTTAGATAGTTTTGAAACAGCAATTCATTTTAATAATTACCACGAAGGCATCCATTTGGGAGTTATTCTTGCCATAAAAAAATTAGTGTAATTTTTTCTGATTGCTAAAAGTATTCACAGTAAGAAATACCTCTGGCAAGTAGTTCTGCTATCTTGTAAATTGTCTAGTACTTCCTGAATTGTGAAAGTTTTTTGATATTGGATACATTCACAGCCTAAACGAGTTGAAATTTCGCTACTTTTTAAGTAATTTTCTTGCTCTTGATATGTGATTGCAAGGGGGTACTTCCTTTACAATTAGTAAATGTGTTCGGTATGCGTTGTTTCGTGCTCTTGTCTAGAAAAACTCATGAAAATAAAAGAAAGGTGCAGGGTTGGTTTTCTTATTCTATGGTTATTGATTCTGCAGGGAGGTGCCAGTTTGAACTAATCTTAAAAACAACAGGGTGGTAAATTACCTTTTCAGGTTGCCGCTTTAATAAGTAGTTACCTGTGTCCCATTTTGAATTGTTATTTACATCATGAATTGCGCGAACTACATAGTTTCCAGGAGGTAGTAAATCAAATTTCACAATGCCTCTTTTGAGGACTTTTTTAGCTATAATATCACGGCTTTTTTCTTTCAATAATTCTATAATAACGCCTGAAGAACTCAAATTATTGATGGCTAGGCTAATGCTGCCGTAATCTTCAGGTTCTTTTGTTTTAAATTGATAACTCAACGAGTCATTGTGAGTTTCAAAAATATCAGTTAACGCTTTTGGAAATAACCTCATTTGATATTCTTCGTTGTACTTTTTATCAAATACGATATGTATGTCATTGTTCTTTGTGCGCTCAATAAGGCTAAAATGAACCTGAACAGAATCTTTGGTGAACAAAGAAATTAAAGACGTATCTATCGCTTTAACAGGGTTGTTTGTTGTTAATTTAAGTGTGTCTCTTAAGGCTAAAGTTCCACTTATATTGGTGTTTACTTTGAGAGAGTCAATGACTTTATTTCTGAGGTAAACAGTAAGTGTGTCAATGGTAGTTGCTGTTGAGATCTTAAAATTTAAGGAATCATTCTTAATGGAGCTGTGCCAATAATTTAAGGTATCTTTTTTGGGTTCAAACTTTGAAATACTTTCGAAATTCAGAGGGACTTCGGACAGCAGTTCAATGTTGATTTTACTCCCATCTCCTTCGTAGCCAAATAAAATTTTTCCTTTGTTTATTTGTTTTGGTCTCGAAAGTTTAAATGCAGGGATTTCTCTAAACAAAGCGATTGGTTTTTCAATCACACTGTCTTTTGGAAGTTCAATGAAACGATCATAAAATCCAATCTTATCTTCTTTTGGGTTAAATAGGTAATTGTTTGAAATATCTTTTAAGGCGATAAGAAGGTACTTTCCTTTTGCGGTATTCGTTAAATTAAATAAGGTAGAATCTATTGTATTGGCAACATACGTCGGTTTCTTCTTATAAATGATTGAATCTGTATAGGTGCTATCTACTTTATACAATAAGACATTAATACTTTTATCAAAATCTTTTTGATAAGCATCTTTCACAGTACCTCTCGTTTTTAAGGAGTCAATGTAGTTTCCAGTAGAAAAAACATATTTAAAATTAGTCAATGAATTTCCTTCATTGTTATCTTGAATACTATTACCAAAGTTGAAGGTATATGTGGTGTTCTCTTTCAGTGTGTCTGTTATCCGTATCGTAATGTCTTCGCTTGCTGATCCTTGTGGTGTTATTGTTGGTAAGAATTTTAAGGGAGGAGAAATGATTAATTGTTGACTTATATTTTTAAGTATGATGAACTCATCAAAAGAAATTTTTATTTTTTTTGATGAAAAATTAATGCTTTTGTATGGAGGATTTGCGGTAACCATAACAGGTGCTATGCTATCTTTTAACCCACCACTAGGTCTCCCTTTTCTGGCACAGTTACTTGCAAGGATACTTATTGTGATTGCTAGAAAGACTACTTTAAAAAAATGTTTCAACACGTTTTATTTTCATGCAAAATAACGATTTTTTTAGTTCAATAGAATCAATTTCGTTGTTAAATTATTCTGTGTAAGCGATCGTCACGAAGCTTATTTTTAGGTTTTTTGTTTGAAGTAATTCTTTGCAGCACGCCTCTAAGGTAGCTCCTGTGGTAATGACATCATCTACTAACAGTACATGTTTATTTTTAAAAGTATTTCGATTTGTTAGTTTAAATGTTGTCTTTATGTTCTGAAACCGCTCAAAGCGTTGTTTAAATGTTTGAGTTTTTGAGGTAGAAACTCTAATAAGTATGTCCGGAATATACTCACATTTTAATTCTTGAGCCAATGCCTTTCCGAAACTAGTTACCTGGTTGTAGCCTCTTTGTTTTATTTTTTTTTTGTGGAGTGGAACGGGTACAATGCAGTCAATATCTTTAAATTCGCCAGATTCCTGTAAGATGCTGCCAAACCAATGTCCCAGTAGGCTTCCAATTTCTTGTTGCCCTTTGTATTTTAAATGATGAATTAATGCTTTTGTCTTTCCGAGTTTTCTATAGATTAAAAACGATCCAGCTTTTTCAATTGGAAGTCTTCCAAGAAAAGTATTCTTAATTGTATTGTCTTTAAAACTTGAGTAATAAATGATCGGTAAGTCATGTCTGCATGAAGTGCAGATTAATTTTTCCAAGGTTAATAGTGCTCCATTGCAAGTAATGCATATCTTTGGGTAAAAGAGGTGCAATGCATTGGAAAAATAGTTCATGTACATAGCTTTTGTATGAAGATACTAAAAAACAATAACTTGAAGAATAAAATCGATTTTTTTAAGGTTGCGGTTAAGAGTTTAAAGACCTCAGGTACGCTCATACCGAGTTCTAAGTTTTTAGCACAAAAGATGCTAAAAAACATCGATTTTTATAGTTCAAATGTGCTTGTAGAGCTGGGGCCGGGTAGCGGAGCAATTACCCATGAGATTTTAAAAAATATAGGACCTAATTCACATTTAATTTGTTTCGAAGTGAACGATGAGTTTTACCAGTATTTGAAAAAAATAAGGCATCCTCAATTGACTGTTTTGAATGTGTCTGCAGAGTATATGCGTGAAGAGTTGGCAAAGTTAGGGCATACAAGCACAAGTCATATTATCTCTAGTTTACCACTGACCATTCTCCCAGAGGCCATTTCTCATTCAATTCTCAAAACGTCTTTAGCATCCCTAGAAGTAAAAGGAACATTCATTCAATTTCAATATAGTTTGACCTACTATAAATATTTGAAAAAAGTTTTTAAAGAAGCAATTTCTTTGGATTTTGAGATGCTTAATTTTCCTCCTGCATTCGTATATCGTTGCGAAAAACTGAATTAGTTTTTTTCTTGCGAACTTTTTAGATTGATGTATATTTGTCACTATTATGGCAAAACAAGAAGATCAGTTTAAAAAAGTATTATCGCACGCAAAAGAATACGGGTATGTGTTTCAATCTAGTGAAATATATGATGGTTTAAGTGCGGTTTATGACTATGCTCAAAATGGGGTGGAGTTAAAGAAAAATATTAGAACATATTGGTGGAAAGCAATGGTTCAAATGCATGAGAACATTGTTGGTATAGACGCCTCGATTTTAATGCATCCAACAACTTGGAAAGCTTCTGGTCATGTAGATGCTTTTAACGATCCTTTAATTGATAATAAAGATTCTAAAAAACGCTATCGAGCAGATGTTTTAATAGAGGATTATTGTGCAAAGATTGAAGGTAAAATTGAGAAAGAAGTAGCCAAGGCTGCAAAGCGCTTTGGAGAAGCTTTCGATAAAGAAGAGTTTGTTGCTACTAATGGCAGAGTAAAAGGTTATCAAGATAAAATAGCGGCTATTTTATCTAGAATGGGTGCTTCTTTAGAGAAAGAAGATTTAGCAGATGTTAAATTGTTAATTGAAGAATTAGGAATTGCAGATCCTTTAACCGGTTCTAAGAACTGGACAGAGGTAAAGCAGTTTAACTTGATGTTTGGAACTCAAATTGGAGCTTCTGCTGAAAGTTCAACACAGGTATATCTAAGGCCCGAAACGGCACAAGGAATTTTTGTGAATTTCTTAAACGTACAAAAAACAGGAAGAATGAAAATTCCATTTGGAATTGCACAAACAGGGAAGGCTTTTAGGAATGAAATTGTTGCAAGACAATTTATTTTTAGAATGCGTGAGTTTGAGCAAATGGAGCTGCAGTTTTTTGTGAAACCAGGAACTCAGAAAGAATGGTATGAGGCATGGAAAGAGACCCGATTAAAATGGCATTTGTCGTTGGGTATGGGAGCTGAGAATTATCGTTTTCACGATCATGATAAGCTAGCGCACTATGCAGATGCAGCAGCAGATATTGAATTTAAGTTTCCTTTTGGGTTCAAAGAGTTGGAGGGGATTCATTCTAGAACTGATTTTGATTTAAAGGCACATGAAGAATTTTCTGGAAAGAAGTTGCAATACTTCGATCACCAAGAAAACAAAAGTTATACACCCTATGTGGTGGAAACCTCAATTGGGTTGGATAGAATGTTTTTAGCGGTCTTTTCAAATGCATTACAAGAAGAGGCGTTAGAAAACGGAACCTCAAGAACGGTATTAAAGTTGCCAGCGGTATTGGCACCTTTTAAGGCAGCAGTTTTACCATTGGTCAAGAAAGATGGTCTGCCAGAGGTAGCAAGAGAGATTTTAAATGAGCTGAAATGGGATTTTAATGTTTTTTACGATGAAAAAGATGCTGTTGGAAAGCGCTACAGAAGGCAAGATGCAAACGGAACGCCATTTTGTATTACTGTAGACCATCAAACTCTAGAAGATAAAACAGTGACTATTAGACACAGAGATACCATGGAGCAAAAACGCGTTGCAATTACTGAATTGAAGGCGCTAATAAAAGCTGAGGTTGATGTTAGAAATTGGTTACAAAAAATGTAAATAAGAGCACTTTTTGTATCTGTAATTAAAAAATCACATCATTATTGATGTGGTTTTTTTGTTCGTAGTAAATTTGCTGTTTTTGTAGGTTTGTGTTCTGTTTTAGAATCTGTAACCAACATTGACACCAACTCTTGGCACAAGCACAGGGGCGTCACTGTTAAATAAATTTCTTCCAATTCCTCCATAAAGATCAATAGTCATTCCCCTTGCTGAAATGTATTTTGTTCCAACAGCAACACCGAGTGCGCCATCAGTGTAATCTTTAAAGCGGTTAGCCCCCCCATCTAAAGGTATTTCTTTTTCACCAAAATTCAAACTGAAAAAACCTTCACCAAAGAAGTTCCATTGGCTATCAGCAGTAAAGTAATGACGGAAAAAAGGTGTAATTGCTCGCTTTTCATTGTACCTGAAGTCGGATGATTCTTTTTCAAAGTTGATCAAACCAGAAATACCAATAGACGACTGATCATCTAGATAATATTCATAGCTAACTTCGATGGTTTTTAAAGCCAATGCATCAAAAATATCTAATTTTATTTCTTGTTGTGCTTGCATAAGGCAAGTTATAAAGAGCGTAATAGTAAAAATATTTTTTTTAATTCTTCGTGTCATTTTTTTCAATTTATATGTTTCTAACATTGTGTACTGCAGTACCAAAAACTATGCCATTAAGAGCGTATCACGTATTAGAATCGATATCCTAAAGAGATGCCGCCTCTTCCAACAATACGGTCCTCAACTTCGTTATAATAATCCGACGAAGTAAGGTTTCTTCCCACTCCCAAATGCACTTCGGCAATAAATCCATTTTCAGTGACAAACTTAGCCCCCGCTGAAATACCAATAGCAAAATCAGTATGTGTTTTGGTTTTTATACTTGAGTCAAACCAGGAATAATCAAATTTGCGTGAATTCAGCATCCCAAACCCCTCAATAAAAAAACCTTTTGCATACTTTTTTGAGAAGTAACGCCTGTAATAGGGCGTTAGAGAGAAAGTTCTATACAAGTTTAGATTAAGATCCTTATTATCATTAAAACTGATGAGTGTGCTCATTCCAATAGAGGATTCTTTATTGATAATATATTCATAGGACACATCTAACCATGAGAAGGCAATAAGAGAAAGTGCATTTATTTTCAATTCATGCTTTTTTTCTGCGTGCTTTGAACTAACTTTTTCTTCTTGCGCAAAACAAGTAACAGAAAGCGTAAAAAGGAGTACTAGTGCAATTTTTTTCATAACTAATATTTTCAGACTGAGATATTTACTCAATGAACAACGAATATACTTTAAAATCTAGAATAAGATCATGTTTTAATGCATTAAAAATTAGCTCTTAACTGAACAGATCCAGTATGGATTGCAGAAGCATTTTCGCTCTTTCGGCCAATATAATTTACATGTAAATTGATAAAAGAATTTATTTTTTTTTGCAGGAGTAGTGACCATGTAGCATTTTGCCCTGCCTGTAATCCTTCTAGCATTTGATAGGATACAGGGCTGTTGTTGCCTCCTGTGAAGTCATTGTATAGAAGATTGAGTTCTGCGCGAACTAATGTGTTTTTTTTTGACTTGTAATAAAAAGTAGTTCCAAGTTTTTGTTGTGCAAGTGTTTCTTTAGATGCTATCAAGTTTTGTTTGTTTTTGAACGAGTATAAGAATGAAAATTGATGGTTTTTACTGTATTCATAGGTGAATTGAGGAGAGATGTTAAATGCATCAATTTGATAGTTTTGGTTGCTGAAGTTTTCAGTATTTACATCCTCTTTAGAAAGTGATGAGAGCCCCTCGAATCTCCAAAATTTACTCAAGTTGTGTTTGAATTCTAACTGATGTAGTTTGGTAATGAACTCTTGTGAACCAATCAAGTACAACTGCTTGTTTTTAGAGGCTGCATAGGTGAAAATAAAACTGTACTTGTTGAGACCTCTGTTCAGAAATAAACTGTTTCGGGCACTAAAGTTTAATCCCAATAATTGGGGAGTATTTGTGAGTAATGGATTCCAGTGAAACCCATTATTGTTCCTTTCTAATTCATTGTTGATGGAGAAATTGGTTTGATTATAGAATCTAGAAATGATTTTTCTGAAGCCTTTTTTTAATCCCCATTGTGAGGGGTTAACGGTGAAAACTTGTGCTAATTTTGCGCGTTGGGTGCGAATAAAATTCAGATTAGGTAATGCTAGTCTTAAGTAGTTGGCTTGGTCTTTATAAATAGCAATTTCAAATTCATTGAACTCTTTAATGTCATTGTTGTTATAATCGATCCAAGTATATAAACCCTGCCCAGGTTCTGTTTCAATATAGATATATTCTTGCCGAGGTACATTCCCAGAAGAGGTTTCGTACATACTCTGCAGATTGATGAAGTTATTGAATAGTTTTTGGCGGTAGGTAATTCTTGAATTCAACGCCGTTTCATTGTCGGAAAATGCATTGTTTGTTGTTCGATAGTTTGCGAAAAGACTCAAGCTCGTTTTTTTGTTCTCAACAAGCTTACTCGAAATATAAAACGTATTTCTGCTATTAATTGTTGTAAATCGATTGTTTCTGATACTGTCATTTTTTCGATGGTTATACCCAATCTTTGCATGCACTTTGGTACTGTCTCCAAGTCCGATATAGGTTTCGTACTCTCTAAATTGATGACTGATATCGGAGAAATCTTGTGTGATTTTTAATTGTTTCTTATTTGTTTCGGCATCAATATGTCCACCAATCCAAGCGTTATTGAGTGAATGCTGAAAGCTTCCTTTGACTCTGAGAAAACTGTTTGTTTCTAATAGATTTGTGCTTTTTAAATAGCTCGTGTTTGTTTTGATAACTGTTTTCTTTAGTCGAGTAGCACTGGTGAAATCATGTTTTGTTCCACTGTAACTACTGCCATAATTCATGTGGTTAATTCCGTAGCTGTAAGAACTCTTCTTTTGCTTTCGAAGATGGAGTAGTAGTGTAAATAAATTTCGGTGCCCATTTGCGTCTACGCTGTTCCAATCTCTATTAAATTCAACTGACTGAAAGCGTTGCGGAGTTTTGAAATGCCGACCAGTGTACTCATAAGTGGCCTCTGTTGATAGTTTCCAATCGGTATCTATGATTAATTGTTCCCATTGTAGCCTCGCAGCTGCATCCTTATTTTGTGCATCGTCAATACTAGAAAATAAATTGGCATCATTCGTACTAAAGGCAAGTTCTCCAAAAACGCTTGTTTTTTTTGTTTTAAAGCGAGCATTGAATGCTGCTATTTGTGTTTTCGAGGGTGCTGTTAAGCGAACAATAGGTTCATAGTCTCCTAAATTTACACCTGCATAGGTATGAATGGCGCCAATGGCAATGTTACGGTCTAGTAGGTAACTCCCTTTGTTGGGGCCAACATAGGTGAAAGTAACTGTGTATAACGTGGCTGTTGGATCTGTTGAGTATTCAAAGAATTCAGAGGTGCCTGAAGTCTCTTTTTTATATAAGATACGACTTTCATTATACGCGTCTTCGAAGGCACTACTTGCAATCATTTTTGAAGTGTCATTTCCTGCATTTGCTAAAATTTCTTTTTGTATGTCCGTGAAATTTTGCTGATTAGGTTGGTTTTTTGCGTCATTTTCATTGTAAAAAAAACCATTAATCTCCCAGGTATCGGTTTTGTAATTTGCAGCTTCGTAGGTAATGAATCTTGCAAATTTTGAGTCTGAATATTGATACTCCAAATGAAAACGCATGTCATTAGCAATAGGCAAGGTAGTATTAAATTTGATTTCAGAATTGGTGTAGTCTATTGTATAATCTTTATCATCTCCTCGCTGCAAGGGACGCCCGTTCAAATAGAGTATGTCACTACCACCAACAATAAGGAGAGCTGTTTCATTATTTTCACCAATCACTTTGTAGGGACCTTGATTTCCTTCTTGGCCAATAAATTTATAGGTTGCAAAGGTTCCTCTAACTAAAGCCCCAGAAGCCAAAGCTTCAAAATTGTCAGATGGTTTTCCTGTAACCGACAAGCCAGAGACCTTTTTGGTGAAGGGCATAAAGTAACTTCTATCATTTTTCAAATCTAAATCTCCAGCTTTTAGACGCCATTTTTTATGTTCAAACTCGATGAATATACGATCGAAATCTGTGATTTTTTGCGAATAGCCATCAGCTTGAAGGGGTATATTGGTATCAAAAATATTCGCCTTAATGCGCACTTCCTTAGAAAGATTCCCTTCAATTGTTAAATCTAAAGATGAATTTGCAACCGTGTTTTGATTGTTGCCAATCGTTACACCGCGGGTAATATTTCCTTTTGTTTCTAATTCGTTGAAAAAAACACGCTTTTCTGTGCTAATATTGGTAGTTAAACTATAGAGTTTTTCAGTATTAGCGGTGTTGGGTAGGATGATGCTCTCATCAAATTTTGAGTAGGTTTTTGTGAGGAAATCGGGAAATCGAAAATAGTCAACACGAATCCACTTGTGTTGTTTCGAATTGATAATGAGTTGCGCAGTTAGAAAGTTTATTTGATACGCTGATGCAGCGATGGTGTCTAAGGCTTCGTTAAACACCATGAAGTTTTGTGAGTTGATAGAAACACTATCAATTTGAATGGTATCTTTTACTACCAAAAATTTCTTAGAACGAAACTCTTTCGAACGAAGCTGCGCAGTTGCAGCAAGTCCTAAAAAAAGACAATACAAAAAAAAGAGTTTTTTAAGCATACATTTTAAACGTAGTTCTTGTAAAAATAGTTTAAAATAATGACTGTTGTTTGAAAGGGTTTTCATGTGCTAATAACCATTTCTTTCTCCACAAACCACCGGCATATCCTGTTAGAGAGCCGTCGGAGCCAATAACCCTATGGCAAGGTATTACGATAGCGATTGGG
>JBELGW010000014.1:61969-63826 GCA_042091715.1 Polaribacter sp.
CTTTTGAATTTTCTGTGGTAATGCGTGCAATTTCTTCGGAAGGGATATGGTAAATGCTTGCGAGTTTGTCTAACACCTGTGTGATATAGCTACTTTCATTGCGTTTTCCTCTGTATGGCGTTGGTGCTAAATAAGGAGCGTCCGTTTCCAATACAATATGTTTGAGGTCTATGGTATCTAGGAATTTATCAATTTTGCCGTTCTTAAACGTTGCAACACCACCAATTCCTAACTTCATATTGTAAGAAATGGCCTTTTGAGCCTGCTCTAAAGTACCTGTAAAACAGTGGAAAATCCCAAATAAATCAGACCCCTTTTCTATTTCTAATACTTCAAAAATTTCATCAAAAGCCTCTCTACAATGTATCACAATAGGGAGTTTTTTCTCTTTAGCCCATTGAATTTGAGTTTTAAATGCTTCTTGTTGTTGCACGAGGAAGGAGCGATCCCAATACAAGTCAATGCCAATCTCTCCAATGCCAATAAAAGCGCGTTTGTCTAGCCATTCTCTTACATGCGCCAATTCTTCTTTGTAGTTTTCTTTGACAGATGTTGGGTGCAAACCCATCATTAAAAATACATCGTCTTTGAAATCAAATTCCAAGTCAAGCATTCGTTCTGTGTACGAACTATCAATGGCAGGGATAAAGAAGCGACTCACGCCTGCCTCTTTAGCACGTTGTATCATTGCTGCTCTGTCTTCGTCAAATTGTTCAGAATATAAATGCGTATGTGTATCAGTAATCATTAAAATTGTATTTTTGCAAGCACAAAAATAGGGTTAAATGGCAAGTCTTAAAAAAGTATTACGAAAAAAGAAATACATTCGAATCAAGCTAAAAAAAATAGCGACCAATCACTTAGAATTAAAAGCAACACTGAATAACGTGCCAGGACGATTTATTTTAGATACTGGAGCTTCGAATTCTTGTGTAGGGATCGACTTAATTACCCAATTTAAATTGCAGGCTGAGGCATCTGATACAAAAGCTGCCGGTGCAGGAGCTACTGATATGGAAACATTGAAGTCTCAGAACAATGTATTGGAAATAGGGAAGTGGAAGACCAAATCTAGTAATTTAGTGCTCTTTGATATGACACATGTAAACACGGCGTTAATCCAGCACGATGCAAAAGAGGTGCACGGAATAATAGGTGCTGATGTGCTACAAAGTGGAAAGGCTATCATAGACTATCCAAATAGAGTACTCTATCTCAAAAAAGTAAAAAGGAAGAAAAAGTTATCTGTGGTTCCTTTTTAGTTGGATGGTTTAAGAAGGTTATCGCTCACTTTAGCGCACTGAATATGGAACGAATTAAGTATATTTTTGTGGTGTTTCCTTTTTTCACAGAGTAGTTCTCTGGTTGTAGTATTGCCTTAAAAAGGTTGTAGTCTGTGCGTACTACTTTTTTCTATTGAGCGCCATGTGCGCTCCTAAATATTGCAATTCAATGATCTTATAATATCTGTTATCAGGAACTCTAAAAATTCCTATAAATTAAAGTTGGTGTTAATTGGGTTCGGAATCTTTTTGACTAGTATTACTCTTTTTATTCTCGTGAGTTCAGAAAAAAGACGTTTGAGTCGCATGCCTCATTTTAATGAAAGTTTCAGTATTCTCTAAAACGATTAGAAAAAACGACTCATCTACAAAAAAAGCAAGTTAGTGGATTGATACTATTTTATTAAGTCAGGTTGAGGTGCATTGGTGGTATGAATTGTGCATTTTTGAAAGAGCGCACATGACGGTATAATGAACACCTGTTTTCTCCGTTTAAATCCATAAAAAAAGGCTCACAAACATGCTTGTGAGCCTTTTTTTAATCGCTTGTAATTTCTTTTAGAATTGATATCTC
>JBELGW010000015.1:0-58266 GCA_042091715.1 Polaribacter sp.
TTTTTGCAGGGGGGCTAATGGCTGTTGTCATGCGTTATTTTAAAAATATGAAAAACTAATTTATCTTTTCTAACAAGATGTTCATCTGAGTCCCTTGATTAATTTCTGAATGTTTAACAAAAATTTTCCCATTGTGATATTCTTCTAAAATGCGCTTGGACAAAGATAGGCCTAGACCCCATCCGCGTTTTTTTGTTGTGAAACCAGGTCGGAAAATGTCTTTAAGTTTAGATTTTTCAATGCCTTTTCCTGTGTCAATAATGCTGATTTGAATCCATTTTTCATGTGTGGAAATTTCCAAAGAGACTTCGCCTTTTCCTTTCATGGCGTCAATCGCATTTTTGACAACATTTTCAATTACCCAGCCAAAGAGTTCTTGATTTATATTAGAAAATAGGTGGTTTTCAGTAGTCTTGAATTGAAAGGATACCTGTTTTGAGCTTCTGTCTTTTAGATAGTCAAAAACGAGTTGAGAGACACTCACAATATTCTGTTTTTTCAGTTCAGGAACCGATCCTATTTTAGAAAAACGATTGGCAATCATATGCAGTCTGTCAATATCTTTTGATATTTCTGATACATGGTCTTGATCGATGTTTTCGGTTTTTAGAATTTCAACCCACCCCATTAGAGAAGATAGGGGAGTGCCAATTTGATGCGCAGTTTCTTTTGCCATACCTGTCCAAAGCTTATTTTGTTCTGCAATTTTATGAGATGAAAAGAGCATGTAAATGACTGTCAAAAATAACAGTAAAATTAAGATCAAGGCAATAGGGTAATAGGTGAGTTTATCTAATAAATCAGAATCTCGATAGTAGATGTATTCAGTAACACCGAGGTATTGTATCTTTATAGGCTCATTTTGAGCTTTCATAATTTTGAGCTGGTTTTCTAGATATGTAGGGTCAGCTGTTTTCGATGTATTTAAATTATGCCACTCAATAATACGACCATCTGTTTGGACTCTCATCGATGGAATGTTTGTAATATTCTCAAAAATTTTTGTTTCTAAATTAACGCTCGCGTTTAAATCGGTATTAGAGGCTAGTTCTTCTTGAGCAGCAGCAAATATTTCCATTTTAGCACGCTCTTCTTGTTTAAATCTTTGAAAGAAGATATATGTGTTCCATAGAATCAAAGAAACGATTGCAACGAGTATGAGAATGACGATTCTTTTTGTGAAAACGGTATTTTTAAATAAGCTCATGTATGACAAATATAATCTATATTATCACATAACCTATTTTATAAAATGATAGTATCTTTACACTTTAAAATATAATCACATCATGCTTTCTATAGATCCAAAAAATATACCAACAGCGCAGTTACATGGCTATTTGTTAGGTGCTGTAGCGCCAAGGCCTATTGCATTTGCAAGTACCATCGATGCAGAAGGGAACCCGAACTTATCTCCATTTAGTTTTTTTAATGTTTTCAGTGCCAATCCACCAATTATGATTTTTTCTCCTGCGCGAAGAGTGCGAGGGAACACTACAAAACATACCCTAGAAAATGCCATGGCTACCAAAGAGGTAGTGATAAATGTTGTAAATTATGATATTGTGCACCAAATGTCTTTAAGTAGCACCGACTACCCAAGAGGAGTGAATGAATTTGAGAAAGCCGGTTTTACCATGCTAGCCTCAGAGAAGGTAGCGCCTTTTAGAGTTGCTGAATCTCCAGTACAGTTTGAATGTAAGGTAAATGAAGTAATTCACCTAGGTGATCAGGGTGGTGCAGGTAATTTGATTGTTTGTGAGGTGGTGAAGTTGCATATAGATGAAGCGATTTTAGATGCGAAAGGAGCTATTGACCAGCATAAGATTGATTTGGTTTCTCGAGCAGGAGGGAGCTATTATTCAAGAGCAAAAGAAGGTTTTTTTGAAATACCAAAACCAATAGCAACATTGGGTGTGGGGGTAGATCAGATTCCGGATGACATACGAAATAGTACGGTGCTAACAGGAAACGATTTGGGTAAACTAGGCAATGTTGAGCAATTGCCAAGTCAGGCAAGTGTTGATAACTTTGCGAAAGACAATTCGCAATTTATTGGGATAGACCGTATAAAAAAACATACATTTGCCAAACAGTTTTTAAACACGAATGATACAGCAAGTGCTTGGAAAGTACTTTTGCTTAAATAGACTAAGAATATGGAAGTTATAGGGAAAATTAAATTAATCAACGAGACACAAACTTTTGGAGCAAGTGGATTTAGAAAACGCGAAGTGGTTGTAACAACTGATGAGCAATATCCGCAAATGATTATGATTGAATTCGTTCAAGATAAATGTGATTTATTAAACAGCTATGCTGTGGGTCAAGACGTAAAAGTTTCGATCAATTTAAGAGGTAGAGAGTGGATTAACCCTGAAGGAGTTGCGAAATATTTTAATTCTGTACAAGGATGGAGAATTGAAGCAATGCAATCAGCAGCGCCTCAAGATTTGCCGCCTGTTGATCAATTTCAACCAGCAGCAGGTACTTCAAATGCAGAACCAGACGACTTGCCATTCTAAAATGGTAAATATCGATATTTAAAAGCAGCCAACTGGCTGCTTTTTTGGTCTTATATGTCTCCTGTTTTTTGAATAGGTATTTCTTTGTTATTTTAGCATTTCGTAAAAAGTACGTTGTATGATTTGGTTGTCAGATGAAATTGTATTCCCAAAACCTGAAACAGCCTCCGAAGAGGGCATTCTTGCTCTTGGAGGTGATCTCTCAGAAGAAAGATTGTTGTTGGCTTATCAAAATGGAATTTTTCCATGGTATGCAGATAATGAACCTATTATATGGTATTGTCCTTCAAATCGGATGGTATTGTTTCCCGAAGAATTAAAAGTTTCTAAATCTATGAAACAACTCATAAGAAAAGGAAACTTTACCCTTACTGAAAATACCGCTTTTAGTGAAGTTATTTTTAATTGCAAGCACATTTTGAGAAAAGATGATTTTGGTACATGGATTACCGATGCTATGGAGCAAGCGTATATGAATCTGCATGCAAAAGGAATTGCAAAGTCTATAGAGGTTTGGTTTGAAGATTCCGCAACTAAAAAGCAGGTGTTGGTTGGTGGTTTGTACGGTGTGGATCTTGGAAATGGTGTGTTTTGTGGAGAAAGTATGTTTAGCTTAATGAACAATGCCTCTAAATTGGCCTTTATACATTTGGCACAAGATCAAAAATATGACCTGATTGATTGTCAAATGCATACAGATCATTTGGCAAGTCTAGGGGCAAGAGAAATTCCAAGAGATCAGTTTTTAAAAATGTTGTAGCTCAACGATCTAATTTCTTATTGAATTTGTCCTTTAGTAGGGTTGCCCTTTTTTTCTTTTTTACAGTTTGGGAGTGAATGAGTAGGTTGAAATAAGATTTATTTATTACATGAGAAGTTTTATCTTTGAACTTCTAAAAAAAGACATTTTATGGGGATCAAAACCACGCAGAAGCAAGTTGATGATTGGATTCAAAAACATGGTGTTCGTTATTTTAACGAGCTAACAAATATGGCGCAGTTAACAGAAGAAGTTGGTGAAGTAGCGCGTATCATCGCACGTCGTTATGGAGAGCAAAGTGAAAAAGAATCTGATAAATCCAAAGATTTAGGAGAAGAATTAGCCGATGTGTTGTTTGTAACATTGTGCTTAGCAAATCAAACAGGGGTAGATTTACAAGCTGCTTTTGATAAAAAATTAACGATTAAAACCAAGCGAGATCACGATAGACATCACGCAAATAAAAAACTACAGTAATGACTTTTATAGAAAAAATAAAATCTCCTGGGTTTTGTACAAACCTGTTTAAAATTGCAATCCCTTTTTTTATAGTAGTTACCCTATTCTCTTTGGTAATGAATAGTGGAGGTGCGTTGTTTTCTGGTGATTTTGAAACGGTTTACAAGATCAATTTTTCAGAAGGGAAATGGCAGGTCTTTTGGGTTGTTAAAATTTTAGCAAGCATGCTCTATGGCTTTTACTTAACGGTAAAAAAAACAAAATAAATCACATGAAAAAAGTTTATCTAATACTCTTTTGTGTCTATTCATTCATGTCATTTGGGCAAATTACTACCACCCGTAACGTTGATCTAAATTTAGATCAAGCATCAAGATGGAAGAATTTCACCTACGATATTGGCAATGTATTTGGAGGTGTAGGCTATGCTTACAGCAGACCTTTGCATTGGGAAAATAAACAATGGCGAAATTTTGGATATACTGCCGCCGGTACTGCTAGTTTATTTTTTGTAGACGATGAATTCAATGGTTGGGTTGATGGCTTTCGAAGTGATGTTCCAAGATGGTTGGCAAATTATGGAAATGATATAGCAGCTCCCGGGAATAACTACATGATTACAAGTGCAGTATATCTAACAGGGCTCTTTACAGACAATGAAAAACTAAGACGCACAGGTGTCTTGCTGATTTCTTCTGCCACAGCAACTGGTTTTTTTCAGCAAGTAGTGAAACGTATTGTTGGAAGAGCACGCCCTAAAACTGGTCAGAATTCGAATGTATTTCAACCTTTTCATTTTCTTGATTTTGAAAACTATGATTCGTTTCCGTCAGGACATGCAATGTTGGCCTTTACAAATGCCTATGCAATTGCCAAACAGTTTGAAAATCCTTGGGTAAAAGCAGGTATTTATGCGGTGGGTTCTATACCAGGATTTATTCGCATTGTAGATAAATTTCATTGGATTTCTGATATTGCATTTAGTACAGCCTTTAGTATTTTTGTTGTGGAGGCGATTGATCGTTTTTTAGATACGAAATACAGCAAAAAGTATAATGATAAGAAACGAAAGAAAGTGGCATTTGACTTGCAGTTTACACCGCGTCAAATTGGGGTCGTGATGCGTTTTTAAAGCACTATTAATTGTTGCATAAAAATTTGGTGCATTGCATTTGTAGTGTAACTTTGTTTGTGAAGTTCTAAAATTCAGGGAATTGAAAGCTTTAATTCTTCTTTGGACGACTCGAACAGGTATAAACTTCTAAAAATTCACAAAATTGGTGTTACATTTAGCTACAACAACTCAGAAAATAGATGCAACAATTACTGTTTCCGGATCTAAAAGCGAATCCAATAGGCTGCTCATTTTACAGCAAATCATAGACGGATTGCTCATAGAGAATGTATCAGACTCTGATGATTCAAATCATTTACAACACGCTTTGAATACCAATGACACCTTGGTTGACATTGGCCATGCAGGAACTGCAATGCGTTTTTTAACAGCTTACTTTGCTGTTAAAGAAGGGAGGGAGGTTGTTTTGACAGGCTCTGAGAGAATGCAACATAGACCCATAGAGATCCTAGTGAAGGCACTACAAGATTTGGGAGCTCAAATTTCTTATGAGGCAAAGATTGGTTATCCGCCCATTAGAATCAAAGGAAGAAAAATCACACAAAAAAGTGTGCAGCTGCAAGGCAATGTAAGCAGTCAATACATCTCTGCACTGATGCTCATAGGAGCTGGTTTACAGGATGGTTTGCAAATAGAATTGTTAGGTAAAATAACCTCAGTTCCATACATCAATATGACGCTAAGGTTGTTGCATCAAATCGGTATCACTGCCACTTTTGAAGGACACAGCATTTCTGTGAGTCATTTTTCGGATCCCATTGCAAAGCGGATAATTGTAGAGTCTGATTGGAGCTCGGCTTCTTATTTTTATAGTTGTATTGCATTGAGTGATCTCCATTCTAGAGTAACACTATCTGCTTACAAAAAAGAGAGTCTCCAAGGAGATGCCTGCTTGGCTGAAATTTATGAACATTTTGGTGTACAAACCTCATTTCAAGACAATGCAATTACCCTTACAAAGACCAACCCTACGCGAAAAGAGTGTCTGCAATTAGATTTAAAGAATGCTCCAGATATTGCACAAACCATAGCGGTAACTTGCTTTGGTTTGGGGATTTCCTGTGAGTTGAAGGGATTACATACTTTAAAAATTAAAGAAACAGATCGATTGGTTGCTTTGAAAAATGAACTGACAAAATTAGGAGGTGAATTGCACATAACCGATGAGAGTCTCTCTTTAAAAGAAGCAACAACAATAGAGAAAGATATTGCTATTGAAACCTATAATGATCACAGAATGGCAATGGCATTTGCTCCGCTGGCTTTGAAAACATCTATTGTGATCCTAGATGCTGAAGTGGTGACAAAATCATTCAGAAATTTTTGGGATACAATGCAACAAATTGGTTTTCAAATAAAAGAAGCATAAATTAAATGGGAAAACACTTGACAAGGCCTGTTTCGATGTCGTATCTTTGCCAGCATTCTTAGAAAAATATACATATGAAATTATCGCATTTTGGTTTTGAATTGCCAGAGGAGTTATTGGCAAAATATCCAG
Organism: Polaribacter sp.; assembly: GCA_042091715.1. GTDB lineage: Bacteria > Bacteroidota > Bacteroidia > Flavobacteriales > Flavobacteriaceae > Polaribacter. Next base: position 6,381 of record JBELGW010000015.1, read on the forward strand.
CAGAGCACAGAGATGAGTCTCGTTTAATGGTGTTGAATAGAAAAGAGAAAACGATTGAACACAAGATGTTTAAAGACTTAATTAATTACTTTGATGAAGGTGATGTAATGGTCTTAAATAACACAAAAGTGTTTCCTGCAAGAATGTATGGGAATAAAGAAAAAACCGGAGCGAGAATTGAAGTATTCTTGTTAAGAGAGCTAAATGCAGAAAATAGATTATGGGATGTTTTGGTAGATCCTGCTCGTAAAATTAGAATTGGAAATAAGCTGTTTTTTGGAGAAGATGATAGTTTAGTTGCAGAGGTTATTGATAATACTACTTCTAGAGGAAGAACCTTACGGTTTTTATATGACGGTTCTTACGAAGCGTTTAGAGAGAAGTTGTTGGAGTTAGGTCAGACACCTTTGCCAAAAGAGATTGATAGAGAGATAGAACCTTCCGATGAGGAGCGTTATCAAACAATTTATGCCAAGAATGAAGGCGCTGTAGCGGCACCTTCTGCAGGGTTGCACTTTTCTAAGCACTTAATGAAGCGGTTAGAGATTAAGGGGGTAGATTTCTCTGAGGTAACTTTGCATATTGGTTTGGGTACTTTTGCTCCAGTAGAGGTGGAAGATTTATCTAAACATAAAATGGATTCTGAAAAAATAAATATTGATATTGATACCAAAGTCAGAATAAACGATGCCTTGGCAAAGAAGAAGAGGATTTGTGCGGTTGGAACAACTGTAATGCGAACCATTGAGTCTTCTGTATCTGCAAATGGGCAATTAAATAATTATGATGGATGGACGAACAAGTTTATTTTTCCTCCTTATGACTTTAGTATTGCGAATAGTATGATTTCTAATTTTCACAAACCAAAATCAACTTTGTTGATGCAGGTAGCTGCTTTTGGAGGTTATGATTTTGTGATGGAAGCTTATGAATTAGCTATTAAAGAAAAATACAACTTCTCCTCATATGGAGATGCAATGTTGATTATCTAAATAGAGATTTCAGTTATTTAGTATACAAACCTCACGAGCTTTTACTGAATGTGATTCAGTAGCACTTGTGAGGTTTTGTGTATTTTTGCTAAAAAGATTATGTGTTTCACGATTTTCAACTAAATAAACGATAGCATACCCTGTAAAGATGAAGCCAAAAAAGAAAGATATACGCGCACTCACAAAAGAAGAATTGCGCGCGTTTTTTGTGAGTAATGGAGATAAGGCATTTCGTGGAAATCAAGTGTATGAGTGGTTGTGGGGTAAAGTAGTTTACTCTTTTGACGATATGACCAATATTTCCAAGGCTACAAGAGAGACCTTAGAAGCACATTTTGTGATCAACAACATTGAGGTAGACAATATTCAACGAAGCAAGGATGGTACCGTAAAAAATGCAGTTCGTTTGCATGATGGTTTGGTGGTTGAGTCAGTGTTAATTCCAACTGAAACCAGAACAACAGCTTGCGTTTCGAGTCAGGTTGGTTGTAGTTTGGATTGTCGTTTTTGCGCAACGTCTCGTTTAAAAAGAATGCGAAACTTGAATCCTGATGAAATCTATGATCAAGTAGTGGCGATCAATAAAGAAAGTTTGCTCTACCACAACCATAAACTATCGAATATTGTATTTATGGGCATGGGAGAGCCTTTGATGAACTATAAAAATGTCATCAAGTCTATTGATAAAATTACATCTCCTGAAGGTTTGGGGATGTCTCCAAAAAGAATTACAGTTTCTACCTCTGGCGTGCCGAAAATAATTAAAAAAATGGCAGACGATGCAGTAAAGTTTAATTTGGCGGTATCTCTGCACTCAGCCATCGATGAAGTGAGAACAACCATCATGCCTTTTAATGCTACTTTTCCTTTGAAAGATTTGAGAGAATCATTAGAATATTGGTATGAGAAAACCCAGCGAAGAATTACCTATGAATATGTTGTTTGGGGAGGTATAAATGATCGAAAAGTAGATATTGAAGCCCTCATTAAGTTTTGTAGCTATGTGCCTTGTAAAGTAAATCTTATTGAGTACAATCCAATTGATGACGGTGAATTTCAGCAAGCAAGTCCGCAGGCAATAAACAGCTATATCTCTAATTTGGAAATGCATGGAATTGTAGTAAATGTACGAAGATCCAGGGGTAAAGACATAGATGCAGCCTGTGGTCAATTAGCCAATAAATCATAGACTTTATCTCTCGGCAAAAGGCATAACCCTAACTTTTTATTTCTTATTTTTGTGTTGTTATATAGAAATCTCAGTGTCTGAGATGATAGCATATGATTTATGAAGCCAGTAGAGCAAATCAAACTTCCGATACAAAATGAAATGGAACTTTTTGAAGAGAAATTCAAAGGTTCTATGCTTACAAAAGTGCCGCTTTTAAATAGAATTACCTATTATATTGTTCGCAGAAAAGGAAAGCAAATGCGCCCAATGTTTGTCTTTTTGATTGCCAAAATGGTTTCTGATGGAGGTTTTGATGAACGCACCTATCGCGGAGCTTCTGTGATAGAATTGATTCATACAGCAACTTTGGTACATGATGATGTGGTTGATGATAGTAACAGGCGGAGAGGCTTTTTCTCAGTCAATGCGCTTTGGAAAAATAAAATTGCTGTTTTAGTAGGTGATTTTTTATTATCTAAAGGTTTGTTGCTCTCCATAGATAACGAAGATTTTGATATTCTTAAACTTATTTCAATTGCTGTGCGAGAGATGAGTGAAGGCGAGCTATTACAGATAGAAAAAGCACGGAAGCTAGATATCACTGAAGCCGTTTACTTTGAAATCATTCGTCAGAAAACAGCTACTTTAATAGCTGCTTGTTGTGCAATAGGAGCTGCCTCTGTTGGGGCTAGTCAAGAAATTGTTCAACAAATGCGTAAATTTGGTGAGTATATCGGGATTGCTTTTCAGATTAAAGATGATTTATTTGATTATTCTGATGAAAAAATTGGCAAGCCTACAGGGATTGATATCAAAGAGCAAAAAATGACACTCCCATTAATTCATGTGTTGAGTAACTGTTCTGATAAGGAAAAGAAGTGGCTCATCAATTCTGTGAAGAAACACAATACCGATAAAAAAAGAGTGAAAGAAGTGATTCGATTTGTGAAGCAGAATGACGGTATTACCTATACGGTAAAAGCAATGAATGATTATAAAAATAAAGCCTTGGCTATTTTAGAAAACTTTCCAAATTCTGAATATAAAAGTTCATTATTGCTCATGATTGATTATGTGGTGGCGCGTGAAATATAAATCTTTCACCTCCAAAATTTAGATCCTTACATCGCTAAAGACTGTGTTACTTTATCTTTTATGCAATTCTTTTGATGCTCCTCTTCTTGTATTCATGTGCCTAAAAACCTTGGGATAGCTCTGCCTCTAAATACCATTTACTTCAGTCAAATTAGAAAAACTAGTGTTACATTATCTTTCTTGAATCGTTATTCTTTCGAGTAAACAAAAAAAATGATTTTATGGAACATTTAGTAGTGCATACCCAACAACTTAATTTTTCCTACGGAGGAAAACAAAAAGATATTCAAAATTTAGAACTTAAAGTTCCTAAAGGAAGTGTCTATGGTTTTTTGGGTCCCAATGGTTCAGGTAAAAGCACAACGATTCGATTATTACTTGGATTATTGAAGAAGCAATCAGGAAAGGTTGCTCTTTTTGGAGAGCCTTTGAATAGCTCAAATCGTTTAGATGCTTTGGGTAAGGTAGGAGCCTTAATAGAACATCCATCTTTGTATGAGCATCTTACAGGTTATGAAAATTTAAAAATTGCCGCCAATTACAGGCGATCAATACCTCATGAACGTATTGAAGAGGTATTGGCAATGGTCAAGTTGTCAGATGCCAAGTCTAAAAAAGTCAAGGCCTATTCTTTAGGGATGAAGCAACGTCTTGGTTTGGCAATTTCCCTATTGAGCAGCCCAGAATTAATTATTTTGGATGAACCAACGAATGGACTGGACCCCAAAGGTATTATTGAATTAAGAGCGCTCATTAAAGAGTTAAATACGACCTATGGAACAACCATTTTTATTTCGAGTCACTTACTAAGCGAGATTGAAAAAACATGCACACATGTTGGTATTATAAGAAATGGTAAAATGCTGTTTCAAGATACAGTCGAAGCATTGAAATCCTCTAAAGGAGATAAAATGATGATTGATATTGAGGTAGACAATCAAGCTGCTGCAATTGATGTGATAGAGGGTTTGAAAAAAGTAAACAGCTCTCAGTCATTAGATTTTTTAAGAGTTGAGGTACAGGATAGAAATGAGATCTCTGCTGTTATTGATGCTTTAAGATCAAAAGATATCCACATTTATCAACTATCTATCAAAAATAATTTAGAAGAACTCTTCTTATCATTAACTCAAAATTAATTACAATGAGTGCATTTACTTATTATCTATTCAGTACAAGGAATGAATTGATAAAATTGAAAAAAACCTTTGCCTTTTGGCTATCCATTATTAGTGCTTTGATTGTTCCTTTGCTTTCTTTAGTGATTGGTTTTTTTAAAACTAAGATGTTAATTCCTGGAGAGGGAGTAAACCCTTGGGACGATTTTATGATGAAGCAAATTACAAGTGCCATACCTTTTTTAGTACCCATGTTTATTGTGTTGTTTACTAGTTTGATATTGCAAATTGAGCATAAATCCTTTGGAATGAAGCATTTGTTTTCTTTGCCAATACCTAAATGGAGTATTTATTTCGGAAAACTCTCGGTGGTATTATTTTCGGTAGTTGGAACCTATGCATACTTCTTTGTTGCTATTCTGATATCCGGAGGCCTACTTGGTTTTGTACACCCAGATTTGCGCTTTTTAGACATGCAACCAGATTATTTAGAAAATATAAAGTTGCTAGGGACCTCTTTCATCGCCTCATTGGGAATTGTTGGAATTCAATTTTGGATGAGCTTTCGATTTAAAAATTTCATTGCTCCGTTAGGTGTGGGTATGACACTTGTTGTAGTAGGTTTGATTATTTCTAGAGATCCAGACTCGATTTATTTTCCATATGCATACAATGTACTCTCCATTAGCATGGGAGGTACTGTTCCTCTGTTGTATGGGTTTTCTAAAATCAGCATCTACAGCGTGAGTTGTTTCGTGATTGTGTCGTTTTTAGGGTACTTAGATATCAGAAGATTGAATGTACATTAACTTCTAGTGCGCATTAATTTGCACTCTGGCTAGATAGCTTGAGCAGCTCTTCAACAAACCAGCGAGAATTAGCGAGTCGTGGCACTTTGTGTTGGCCCCCTAATTTTCGCTTTTGTTTTAACCATTGGTAAAACAAGCCTTCTTGTGCAACATTTATTTTTGGAATGGCTAAGGTCATGTTTTGATAGCGTTTCGCCTCGTAGTCTGAGTTGATGGCCTTCAAAGCATTGTCTAGTAATTCGGTAAAATAATCAATATTAGCAGGAGCTTTGTTAAATTCAATAACCCATTCGTGACCACCATTAGAGTTTGTTGTCATGAAAATAGGTGCAACTGTATAGTCTGTAATGGTAGCATTTGTTTTTTTACATGCTATTTTGAGCGCTTCTTCTGCATTCTCAATGATCAATTCTTCTCCAAATACATTGATAAAATGCTTTGTTCTTCCCGTGATTTTTATGCGATATGGTGCGGTGGATGTAAACTTTACAGTATCTCCAATTAGATAGCGCCATAAACCACCATTAGTAGTAATTACAACTGCATAATTAACTCCTTTTTTAACTTGAGATAAAGGCATTGCATCAGAATCTTCTCCTTTATAGCTCGACATAGGGATGAATTCATAAAAAATTCCATAGTCTAACATCAAAAGCAACTCATCAGAATCATTCTTGTCTTGTATCCCAAAGAACCCCTCTGAAGCATTATAGGTTTCGTAGTATTTGAACTCTTTTTTGGGAATTAATTTTTTGAATTGCTCTCGGTATGGATTGAAGTTGACGCCTCCATGGAAATAGACCTCTAAGTTTGGCCATACCTCTAGGATGTTGTCTTTTCCTGTTTTCTCCAATATGCGATTCAACAAGACCAGCATCCAGCTAGGGACACCTACTAAGCTAGTGATATCCTCCTGAAGGGTTTCGTCAATAATAGCTTCCATTTTACTTTCCCATTCGCTCATTAAAGACACTTCTGAGCTAGGAGCTGAGCTAAAATCTGCCCAAAAAGGGAGGTTTTCTGTGATAATCGCAGAAAGGTCTCCGAAATACGAATTGTTGTCTTCATAAATAGCAGTACTTCCACCAAGTTTCAGTCCCTTTCCTTTAAATAACTGCGTGTCTTCATTGTTATTAATGTACAAACAAAGCATGTCTTTTCCTGCTTTCATATGGCAATATTTCAATGCTTCATCAGTAACTGGAATGAATTTGCTTTTTGCATTGGTAGTTCCACTCGATTTGGCAAACCATTTTACTGGAGTGGGCCAAAAGAGATTTTGTTCTCCTTTTCGGCATCGCTCAATTAAGGGTTCAATACGCTCGTATTTTTGAATAGGAACCATATTTGCAAAATCTGCATAATCTCTTAAGGTCTCAAAATGATTCGCTATACCAAACTCAGTATGTTTTGCCGTATTCAATAATTTTAATAGCAGCTCCTCCTGGACATCTAAAGGATACTTTAAAAATAGTTCGATTTGATGTTTTCGCTTCTTTAAAAACCAAGATATAATTGAGTTTACTAGCGGGAAAGACATGGCATGATGAGTTGTTTAAATTATGATTGTAAAATTCTTAATACTCTCTGATTTATAGTAAATTTGTTTGTTCAGTATTCACAGCGAGTTAAAAGTACTAAATTCTTTTTATGAAGTATCAAGGAGTTTTAAAAAAAATGCCCACAGAAAATCTAGAAACGATTCAATATTACCTAGACATGCAGTCTGATTTTTTAAATATGAATCAGTTACTAGGTGCAACCATAACGCTTTCCTTTGAGAAGTACGAGTGTTTGAGTTGTCATTCAAACAAACAAATTTATCGTCAGGGCTTTTGTAAAAGTTGTTTTTTTGAAGCTCCAAATGCGGGCGATTGGATTATGAGACCCGAACTGAGTAAAGCACATTTAGGCATTGAGGATCGTGATTTGGCCTATGAGCAAAAGGTGCAATTACAGCCGCATATTGTGTATTTGGCCAATTCGAGCACTGTGAAAGTTGGGGTAACAAGAAGACAACAAATTCCTACACGTTGGATTGATCAGGGCGCACATGAAGCCATTGAGATGGTAGAAGTTCCAAACAGATATTTAGCAGGAATTACTGAGGTGGCATTGAAAGCACATGTGGCAGATAAAACCAACTGGCGTAAAATGTTAAAGAACGATATTCAACCTGCCAGTTTACAAGAGTGGCGTCAGAAATTGAAGGCTTTTATTCCTGAAGAAGTAAAGCCCTATTTTTTAGAAGATATAAAAGAAACGCACTTGAATTTTCCAGTAGAAAAGTATCCTGAAAAACCAAAAAGTTTGAATTTGATAAAGGAGCAGAGTTATACCGGGAAACTTGTGGGTATAAAGGGACAGTATTTTATTTTTGATGATCAAACTGTTTTTAACGTGCGCTCAAATGAAGGATTGGTGGTAAACATAAAAATTGACTCATATGACTCATAGGAACATGTTAAAAGTAGCTTTGGCACAAATTTCTCCTGTTTGGCTAAATAAGGAAAAAACACTTGATAAAATTAAAAAGGCAATTGTTGATGCGGCAAGTGCGTCTTGTGAATTGGTAGTTTTCGGAGAATCATTGTTGCCCGGATACCCATTCTGGACATCCTTAACACATAGTACAGTATGGGATTCTAGGGTTCAAAAAGAAATACATGCGCATTATGTTCGTAATTCAGTAACCATAGAAAAGGGTGAGTTGAATGCCGTTTGTGCCTTGGCAAGAGAGCATAAGATTGCCATCTACCTTGGTATTATGGAGCGTGCTGCGAATCGTGGCGGTCACAGCATCTATGCATCATTAGTTTATATCAATGAGGAAGGAACTATCAAGTCTGTACACCGAAAACTGAGACCGACCTATGATGAACGTTTAACCTGGGCACCAGGTGATGGAAATGGGTTGCAAGTACATCCTTTAAAAGAATTTACTGTTGGTGGTTTGAATTGTTGGGAAAATTGGATGCCATTGCCAAGAACAGCACTCTATGGCTTGGGAGAGAATTTACACATTGCAGTGTGGCCAGGAAGTGATCATAACACCAAAGATATTACACGTTTCATAGCAAAAGAATCGCGCTCTTTTGTGGTTTCTGTATCGAGTTTGATGTCAAAATCAGACGTTCCATCCAATACGCCACATTTCGAAAAAATCATAGAGAACGCTCCTGATACCCTCACCAATGGAGGCTCTTGTATTGCAGGTCCAGACGGAGAATGGTTGGTGGCGCCTGTGATACACAAAGAAGGCTTAATTATCGAAACATTAGATTTTAATCGTGTGCTCGAAGAGCGCCAGAATTTTGATTGTGTGGGGCATTATTCTCGTCCGGATGTAACCCAATTACATGTCAATAGAGATCGCCAAAGCACAGTTACGTATGATTGATGTTAGTCTAGTGGTTTTGTAGATTTTCGGGCTACAATATCTGTTTTAATAACAATAGTTTCTGTTGTTTCTTTGCGGTCTTTATGTTCTAATTTGTTGATCAGGAATTCTGCAGCTGTGGCTCCCATCTGTTCTCCATGTTGACTTACCGTAGTTAACTTCGGACTGGAGTGTCTCGCTAGAATTCCATTAGAAAATGCAATGACAGAAAAATCATCAGGAACTTTACGCCCTTGTCGAATGGCTACTTTCATAGCTGCAATCGCAGAAGATTCATCCGTTGTAATCACTGCATCAATATCTAGTTTCTCGAAAATTGGTCTTAATACATTTTCATATTCTTTATAGTCATCTTCTTTGATGTTGATAACATAGTCGGTATTCAATGAAATTGCCTCTTTCTCTAGGCCCTTTAAATACCCTTGATGCCTTAGTCTTCCAACATTTAAATGGCTTAGTGTAGAGATGAATGCAATTTTTTTATGCCCTGTTTTAGATAAGTGCTGCACCGCTGTAACTGCTCCGTCAAAATCATTGGTAATGATTTTATCACAAGGAATACTTTCTGCAACTCTGTCGAACATCACAATTGGAATTCCGTCTTTTATGGTGTTTTTGAAATGCGTGTAATCATTTTTTACTTCTGTTTCTTCGGCCATTGATAAAATTACACCATCAATGCTTCCATTTGAAAGCATTTCTAAGGTTTCTGCTTCCTTTTCCAAGGATTCGTTAGAAATACATGAAATGATTTTATAGCCTCTGTCATTGGCTACTTTTTCAACTCCCTGAAATACTTGAGCAAAGAAATAATTAAGCATGTTGGGAATGATAATTCCAATGGTTTTTGTCTTTCGACTTTTTAAACTAAGGGCATTGAAATTTGGCTTGTAGTTCTGTTCTTTGGCAAATTTTTGAATTTTCTCTTTTGTGCTTACACTAATTTCATAGCTATCATTTAAAGCTTTTGATACGGTAGATATGGATACACCAAAATGATTGGCTATGTCCTTTATGGTAAGTTTTTTCATTGAAAATAATTAGTTCACAAAATACAAAAAAATAGCTTAAATGCTATGAATGCTTTTTAGATTAATTTTCTTTTTAAAAAACAGTTCCCACATCAAGAACCCGTATACAATGCAATATTCTATGCCGATCAGCAGCAAAGGTTCTTGGTAGGTATTGTCGCGATATGCAGCGTAGCTTAAGAAGATGACTAAACTCCAAATAATTGGGAATTTATACTTGGTGAAAACAGCAAGTAATAACAGTGATGCTAAATACCAAGGATGCATGGTGGTTGTGGTGAAGTAGTAAAACGAGAGTCCAAAGAGTAGCGCTGTAATGAGTTGTTTTGGACTTTTGTTTTTTCTAAAGAACGTACTGTAGCCTATGTAGGCCAGGGTTATTATTGGGAGTGTCTTTCCAATAATAGCAATTTCGTTATACCCTCTAAAAAAATATCCAATTGCTCTAAATAGATAATAAAAACTGGCATTGAATTCAAAATTACGAAACCATAATCCAATAGAATTACTATAGTTTTGAAGGAACGTATGTGAATAAAAAGGAAGAAATAGTCCAATGCTTACAACGGCAATTATTCCGTAGAATCCTCCTAATTTTAAGAGTCCTTTTTTTAGAGATTCCTCTTTTTTTACAAACCATTGAAAGAAGAGAGGTAGTACTAAAAATGGAATTAATTTTACAGAGATAGAGCAGGCTATTAACAATGCTGAAAGGCGCCATTTGTTTTTAAACAGTGCATAAAGTGCCCAAAGTAAAAAAAAGAGCATTACAGGTTCGAAATGTAAATTCCCTGTCATTTCTATAATGATGAAAGGATTTAGTAGGTACCAAAATATGGTATGCGCAGGCATGTTTAAATGCTCGGCTATTTTTTTCCCAAAATAAAGAATTCCGATATCTGCAAGAATGATCAATAACCTCATAACAATAACAGATCCCATAATACTTTTGTTCGCAAAAAGTGCAGCAATTAAAAAACAAGCTTGGTTTATTGGAGGATAGTTGGTATAATGACTCCCATTTAATGTGCCCATTCCATGATATAAATCATTTGCTTGATGCACAGGGAATGAAAGTTGCTTTATAAAGGATTCAGGAAGGTATAAGTATGGGTTCAGTCCTTCTAATAGCATACGCCCATCCCAAATAAAGCGATAAAAATCTTGAGATAAATTGGGGGTAGAGAACAAAAATACGAGTCTGAATAGTATGGATAAACCTATTAAAAACTGTATGTTGTTCTGCTGTTTTTTAAGAATATAAAAATAACTCCCACATAAAAGCGCATACAGCACTATGAGTTGAAGGAATTCAGTTCTTTCCAGTTGATATGCAAAGAGCAGATAGAGTAAAACGGCGGTTGCAGTGATGGCAATTGCTATTTTATTTATGCCGCGTGAATGCACATTATGCTTTTGAGAAAATAGACTTAAAAAACACATAAGAAAAACCAATGAAAAGCATCAAGTGAAAAGGGAATAACCCAAAGTCTCCTCCCTGATTTCCAACAATAAAAGCGCTGTACATTCCAAAGACAAAATAAAGTGCTAAAAGTCCCTCTATTAGTACATGAATTGACGGTTTTTTACGGATGTATTTGTTGTTTTTCCAGTTGTCTTTTAGTGTTTTAATGTTGAATTTAGGAGTTCTTACAAATTCACTTTTTTTGCCGAAATGACCCTCTAAAACAGCAATTGTATTGTGTAAAGAAAATCCCATTGCAATAGAGAAAAACGTAAAAAAGAGACCTATGTATTTGAAGAAATTTTTAAGTCCTCCTCCATAAATATTTTTATACATGTACCAATAGCAAATAAAGAAAATAAGAGAGCTAATGACAAAGAAGCTCATCATATAAAAGTAATTTTTCAAATGCGCATATTCATTTTTAATATAGAGCATTGGAACGCTTAATACTCCAACAATTAATACGTTTAAAAACATAGTACTATTTAATAAATGCAATAGGCCATGTAGTTTTGATTTGAAATTTAAGTGCTTGTTTGTAACGACTCTTTTGGACATTTTCTGAAAATTTTCTGCTCCTCCTTTATTCCATCGAAACTGTTGAGATCTAGCAGCACTTATAATTACAGGGAGCTCTGCAGGAGTTTCAACATGTTCTAGGTATTTGAATTTCCATTTTTTTAATTGTGCTCTATAGCTCAAATCAAGATCTTCTGTTAATGTATCGCCTTCCCAATTGCCTGCATCATAAATACACTCTTTTCTCCATACACCTGCGGTACCATTAAAATTGATGAAGTGTCCCTTGCTGTTTCTTCCTACTTGCTCTAATGTGAAATGCGCGTCCAAAGCAAATGCCTGAATTTTAGTCAATGTAGAATAGTGTCTATTGATGTGCCCCCATCGTGTTTGTACAACACCAATAGATGGATCCTTAAAATAAGGAATCGTTTCATAGAGCCAGTTGTCATTTGGTAAGAAGTCTGCATCAAAAATAACAATGTATTCACCTTTAGCAATTTCTAAACCTTCTTTTAACGCTCCAGCTTTAAAGCCTTGTCTGTTTGTGCGGGTAATGTGTTTGATATCAATTCCTGATTTTTTTAAAAGATCAATCTGTTTCTTGGTAGATAACACCGATTCATCTGTAGAGTCATCCAGTACTTGAATTTCTAATTTCCCTTTTGGATACTTGAGCTTTACGATATTTTCCAACAAACGTTCCATCACATACAATTCATTGTAGACGGGGAGTTGAATGGTTACAACAGGAGTTTCTTTTGGGTTCGAAAGGTCGAATTTTTCACAATCGTCCTTTTTATTTTTCGCGCTCAAGTAATTAAATAACAAATTTAATTGTGCTATTGCATACATCAAAATTAGAATCAATGCAATAGAATATATAGCGATAATGGTATATTCGAGTATCATTTATTTAAAACTATATTTAAAAATCCAAGTTAAAATTTTAATTCCAGCCATAACGCTTCCTTTCAAAGTTCCAGAAACTTTAGAAACGCCAATTCTGTTTCTATATTTCATCGGAACTTCTACGTATGTATATTTTTTTTTCAATGCTTTTAGTTGCATTTCTACGGTCCATCCATAGGTTTTGTCTTCCATTTCTAAAGCTAATAACTTAGCATATTTGATGGCTCTAAAAGGACCTAAATCTGTGAATTTTGCGCCAAAAAATAATTTCATTAAAAAGGTTGCTAGCCAATTTCCAAAAATTTGCTGAGGTGTTACTGCTCCTTTTTCGCGTAATTGCTTTACTCGAGCGCCAATGACAAGGTCGGTATTATTCGTTATAATGGGAGTAATAAGTTCTGTAAGCTGTTCAGGGTAATCAGAATAATCACCATCTAAGAAAACAACAATGTCGGGCTGCTTTTTTTTATCATACTCCGTCTTACCTGCGATGTATTCCATCCCCTTTAAACAAGCATAACCGTAGCCTTTTCTTTTTTCTCTTAATACAGTAGCTCCGGCTTCTATCGCGTTTTCTTCCGTATTGTCTGTAGAATTATTACTAATCACAATTACTTCATCAACAATTGTAGGGATGTCATGGATGACCTTAGCAATAGATGCTTCTTCGTTGTATGCAGGTATGATTACTTTTACTAGCGCCTCCATGTTTGTAGTTCAGAGAAATTCTGTTTTATTTTTAGGAGGCTTTCATACGCTCCTTATTTAATTTACGTTCTTGTTTGAGTGCGTAAAAGTACCAATATTTTATGGGTTTGTTCTTTTTATGCGGGTCTTCTTTTAAGAATTATTTAACATTTTCTAAAGAAGTGTATAATTTCGTTTGTGTGACACTTCAGTATCGCTCGCTATTTTAATGCTATTGTTATGCCAGTGCAGTGGGATTTTGATAAACACCTATACAGGAAGCGCAAATAGGCAGGGTACTTACTGTTGTTTGTTGTTGATTAACTTCATTAGGTCGATGTCATTTCCTAGTAAGACATCAGTTGGATTGATGCGTCCATTTTCTGGTCCATTTTCTAGTTTTAAGACTCCACGTGGACATACGGCAGAGCACACGCCACAGCCAACACAGCTCGATCGAATAATATTTTCTCCTTTTTGAGCGTAAGCACGTACATCAATTCCTTGCTCACAATAGGTGGAGCAGTTTCCGCATGAAATACATTGTCCTCCGTTTGTAGTAATTCTAAAGCGTGATTTGAAGCGTTGTACAAATCCTAAATAGGCAGCAAGTGGGCAGCCAAAACGACACCATACGCGGTTCCCAAATATTGGGTAAAACCCGGTTCCTATAACGCCGGCAAACCATGCGCCAATGAAGAAACTATAGCTGTCTTTGATCCATTGTGAATTGATTCCTAAAAAAGATCTTGCTCCAGAAAAGTAGCAGTACAATGTGACAGTGGTCATGACTAGCGACAAGAGCAAAACGGCATGAATGATCCAACGTTCGAGCTTCCATGCATTCAAACTTTTATCGGAATGTTGTCTGTAGGGGTCTCCTAGGGTTTCTGCGAGTCCTCCGCATCCGCAAACCCAAGAGCAGTACCATCTTTTTCCAAAAAAATAAACCATTACAGGAACTACGATCAGCGTTAAAACGATTCCCCATACTAGAATGAATAAACCAATTGCTCCGCTGTTTTGAAGGTTCTCAAGGTTCCATTCAAAGAAAAAGTCATAATCTAACGGAAAGGCACTTTTAAAATCATAGCCAGGCATGTTAAGGCTTGTCATAATTTCTGGAATCAAAAATGCAAACACTATTTGAAAGAATAAAACAGAAGTAGTTCGTATGATTTGGTATCGGTTATGTCTGTATTTAATATACATTCTGACCGCCATTACCAGCATAATGGTACAATACAAAAATCCATATACAAACCATTGAGAGGCATCGCCTCCATTGAGTACGTTACTTATTGGGTCAAAAATAAAGGTCCAATTGACTACATAGTCTGGCATAAAATACAGCACGAGATAGAATGCTACTAAATATACAAGTACTCCCCATGCGATCCAGCCTCGATTGGTACTCGCTTCTAGATAGATGCCATTATTTTTGATGCCAGCATTTCCGAGTAATATATAGTTGGGTAAAATAAAGAGTAGGGCACCAATGATGCCTAAGCCAAAGGTGAAAAACCAAACAATTCCTGCATGCTCTTTGAGAGCTCCTTTTCCTGCAATTTTTGCAAGTTCAAAACTGAGTGTATGTGGTTTTCCGAAAATTTTATATGGGTATTGCGCCCCTTTTTTAGTCCAATTTTTTTCTGCGTGATATTTCGAAATCAATGCATCGTAGTGCTCATTTGATTCTTTGTAAGCAGCGCGAACTCGACTCGAAAACTCAAAAATATGCAACTCTTCTGAAGTTACAATACGTGTTTTTAATGCTTGTTTGATGTATTCGCTTTTGTAGTTTTTCTGTTCTATAAAACGATCTAATTCATCAGAAGATAGCCGAAAAGAGCCCGTAAAGATAATTCCCGTGAAAATTGACAGGCCAAGTATGAAAAGAATGATTCCGATGTGTTTTACTAACTTCATGTATTTTATCCGCTAAATATTCGTTTCCAACTCTTCTTTTTTAGCTGAATATTTGTTTTGTTTTCTTGGTTGAATTGTGTTACAATTTCGCGTTCATAGCGCTTGTAGAATTCAGGGTCAAAGTTGGCGTCAGACAAATGTGCGAGTACATGATCTACTGTTTGTTTGTGTTCTAAAACACGATCAAAAAAATCATGTCTCATTCTAATTCCAAAGGTGTTGATACCAATAAATTCTCTTGTCGTTTTGTGAAAGCTGAGATGTATGCACTTGTTTCCGTCTTTATGTTCCCAATAAAATCGGTCTTCATTTTCTTTTGTTTCGGCCCAAACCCATCCGTAAGTCTGATACTCAATGTCTATGAATTTCGCTGAATTGAACCAATGTCCGGGTTTGTAGGCTATTCTGTTGCCGCAAATGGTTTGTGCAATGGTTTCTCCCATCATTCTTCCTGTATACCAAACCGCTTCAATAGGTCTTCTATGTCCAATAGCCTTTTGCTGTTCTGCACAATCTCCAATGGCATAGATATTTTCAATATTGGTCTCCAAAAAACGATTTACTTTGACCCCTTTTCCAATTTCGATCTCTGAGTTTTTTAAAAAATCGATGTTTGGAGAAACACCAGCGGTTAAGCCAACAACGGTGCATTCAATTTCTTCTCCAGTTTCTTCGATGAGCACAGATTTTACATGACCATGCGCATCTGATTTGATTTCCTTTAAATTGACACCTAATCTTAAATCAATATGATTGTTTCGGATTTCTCTGTTGATCATTTCAGATTCTCCTTTTGGTAACACACCATTCCAAAAGCTTTTTTCTCGCACCAAAAAGGTGACCGGAATGTTCCTGCTATGCAACATTTCTGCGAGCTCAATGCCAATCAATCCGCCACCAACAATCACAGCTCTTTTACAAGTTTTATTATCTGGAGCATAGGTTTCTAGTGCTTCTAAATCTTGCTTGTGATACATGCCGAGTACGCCTTTTAAATCTTGACCTGGCCAACCAAATTTATTGGGTTTAGACCCTGTTGCAATGATCAGTTTGTCATAGCCTAACTGTTCTCCATTATCAAATTCAATACAGTTCGATTTGGAATGAATTTTAGAAACAAACCCTTTTTTTAGTGCGATGCGATTTTTTTTCCAAAAGTGAGGTTCATAGGGCTGTGTATGCTCAAATTTTAGATGCCCCATGTACACATACATCAATGCGGTTCTCGAAAAGAAATACTCGCTTTCTGCGGAAACGATGGTAATTCTTTTGTCTGATTGTTTTCTGATATGCCTAGCGGCAGTAACTCCAGAAATACCATTTCCTATAATAACAATGTGTTCCATGCTTTGTGTGTTGCCCTTCTGTCGAGAGGGAAAGTTACAACCTTAAAATGAATTTTTAATTTAAAATGATTCCATATTATATGATGCCCTTAGCCTTTTTTTAAAATTTTAACCTAGGTTTAAGAGCGTTGTGTTTAAATTAAGCCTAGTTTAGAGGAACTTATGAAAGTATACAAACATCTCCTTATCATTGCAGTTATTTTTCAGGTTTCTTTTGTACAGAGCCAGAAAATAAATGGCGTTAGTTTTGTCGCTTCCTATGGAGTAATTGAAGCAAAGCATGTGCAGCCTGTTTTACAAGTGAACGCAAATTATGTAGCGCTTATGCCTTTTGCTTTTATGAAAGATCTAGCAAATCCGTCATTGGTTTTTAATACCGAGAGACAATGGTTTGGGGAGACAGAAAAAGGGTTGGTGCATTATGCAAATGAGTTTGAAAACGTTTCGGTAAAAGTAATGGTAAAACCTCAAATATGGGTTTCTAAAGGGCAGTTTACAGGCCTCGTAGAGATGATGTCTGAAGAAGATTGGATCTTGTTTGAAGCGAATTACGAAAAGTACATACTGTCTTATGCTGTCATTGCTCAAAAGATTCAAGCCGAGATGCTCTGTATTGGAACAGAATTGGGTTCTTTTGTGACGCAGCGACCTAAATTTTGGAATGAATTAATTGCTAAGGTAAAACGTGTTTACAAAGGCAAGTTGACCTATGCTGCGAATTGGGATGCCTATAAAAGAGTGTCTTTTTGGGGGCAATTAGATTATATAGGTGTGGACGCTTATTTTCCTTTGAGCGCTGAAAAAACGCCAACAGTTGCAGATTTTGAAAAAGGCTGGCAGCCTCATAAAGAAGAAATCAAAATCATTCAGCAGCGCTATAGTAAACCAATTTTATTTACAGAGTACGGGTATCGCAGTGTTGATTTTAACGGACGTAGGCCATGGGAATCCAATCAGGTAGAAGGCGCTATTAATTTGTTGGCTCAGGCCAATGCAACACAAGCAATTTACAATCAGTTTTGGAAAGAAGATTGGTTTGCAGGTGGGTTTATTTGGAAATGGTTTCACAACCATAGTGACTCTGGAGGATCTGATAACAATAGGTTTACACCGCAGAATAAACCTGCGGAAAAACTCCTTGGAACACTATACAAGCAGTAAGTGGAGTGCATAATAGAGGGGGAGATACGGTCTGAGTGCTCAATTCATTGATGTAAAAAAGCCGTTTGTTTTAGTCAAACTCTCTAAAAAAAACGGCTTTTATCTTGTTTGAAAAAAGATATTGCTTGGTTATTCTCAACAGCAACCGCCACCATCATAATGAAATGTAGATGGAGAGAAAAAGAGATCATCTCTACCCAATGCTTCCAGCGCTGCTGCTGTTTTATCACAAATAGCTAAAGGCTGATTTTTTAATAGCGTGTGTCCTGCACCATCATCAAAATAGTCTTGGTCTCCGAAATAAATGGCGGCTTTTCCTGTAAAGACGCATGGTCCATCTGCTGGCATAGGGTCCTTAATTGCAGCAACTTCAATAGATTCAATATAAATCAACTCGTCTGTTGGATAGTTTTTAGGGTCTAAAATCCTATAGGGCTTTCTTGCTCTAATTTCTATGGTTCCAAATCCTGCATCTGTGAGAGCCTTGACGTAGTCAGCTATCGATAAGCTTCCTGATAAACATAGGGCACGGAGTCGTTCGTCGTTGCGCAAGGTGTCATTCATGGGTTGCTCACAGGTAGGGTCACTCATAACCAAACGACCATGTGGTTTTAAAACACGGTACATTTCTGCAATGGCTTTTTTTAAGTCCTCTTCTTTAAAAATATTGAACAAGCAATTTTGTGCTGCTACGTCAATGGAGTTGTCTTCAACCGGCAAATTCATTGCATCTCCTTTACGCAAATCAATAAAGTCAGATGAAAACCAATCGTTTTGTTCTTCGGCAATTTTAAAGTTTTTACGAGACGCCTCAAGCATTTCATCAACGACATCAAGTCCAATAACGCCGCCTTTATTTCTATTGAAGTAAGCAAATTGTAATAATTCCATACCGCCTCCAACACCCACATAGAGCATTTTTGGATCGTTTGTAAGGTCACGTGCATGCACCGTAGAACCACAACCGTAGTTCATCTCTTGCATGATTCTTGGGATTTTTAATCCGGGTAATTCCCAGATAGGATTGGTGGTGCAGCACAAGCCCACATCTGGTGTTAGGGCTGCTTGCTTATAAACGTTGTGTGTGGTATCTAAGTAACTCATGCGTTATAATGTTTTGATCAATTCTTTAAACAGTTGAATTAATTTTGGTTCTGCTTGTCCTGCAATGGCAATGATTTCTGCAATGTCTACTGCGTGTAAATTTTTCGGGTCACATTCGTCGGTTAAAACAGATACGGCTGCACAAGGCAGTGCGAGTTGTTTTGCAACGATAACCTCTGGTACAGTGCTCATACCAACGGCATCAGTTTCTAGAATTTGCAACATTCTGTATTCTGCTCTTGTCTCCAATTGCGGTCCTACAACACTTGCGTACACCCCTGTGTGTAATGCAATGTTGTTTTGTTTGGCTATTGCCTGCAGTTGTTGGTTTATTTTCTTTGAATAAGGTTCTAGCATATCGGCAAAAATGGTTCCAAAGGCATTGGCTCCTTTAAATGCTAGAGGAGAGCCTCCTTGTAAATTGATATGATCTTCAATCAACATGAGGTCACCTTTTTTATAAGTTAGATTGACAGCACCCGCCGCATTTGAGATCAACAGGTTTTTGATACCTAAGGCATGCATGGTTCGAATGCCGTAGGTTACTTCCCATAAACTATAGCCTTCATACACATGAAAACGGCCCGACATTACCACAACTTTTTTCCCAGAGATGCTTCCGTAAATTAATTTACCTGAATGGAACTCAACGGTAGCTTCTGGGAAATTAGGAATGTCTGCATATGCAATCTCTTTTTCAATGGTTATCTCATCGACGAGCTTTCCCAAGCCAGTGCCCAGCACAATTCCAATTGATGGGGCAGCAATTCCGTTTGCTTTTAAGTATGCTACTGTTTCTTCTAGTTGTTGTTTTTTCATATTCATTCGGTAGTTGTGGTGCACAATGTGTTTAGGTTTCTGTTATTTGTTCTTGTTGTTTGTGCTACTTATTTCTTGAATTTTTAGATTGTTTTTATAGAAATCTGAGGCAACTAAATCATCAAAAGTATCAATGTCATTCAAGGTTTCCAACAATCCAACAGTTGTTTCTTCTTCTTTTAACTGTGCTAAAGTTAGCGCTAATAAACTAGATTGACTCCAGGGTTTGTTTTTAAAAATGATTTCGTGCATTTTGGTCATCCCTATAAGATAATATCCTCCGTCTTCTGCTGGGCCAAATACCACTTCTTTGGACTGTAAATTTTCAAATCCAATATCGATATTTTCTTTAGTAATATCCGGTAAATCTGAACCTATCAATATGATTTTATTGAAGCCTTGCTCAAATCCACGTTGAAAAGCTCTTTGCATTCTGGCTCCTAAATCTGCTCCTTGTTGCACAAATTTTTGATCGCCTTGCCAACCTGCGGGAATGATAGTATCAGAGAAATAAATATGCCTATCAACTGCAACTTTTTGAGAAGTTTTTTCCGTCAATGAGAGAAGTGCATCATAAATATGCAAGGCAGCTTGAGAGCCTATGGTTTTTGCGAGTCTGGTTTTTACCTTTCCAGCCACTTTGTTTTTGACAAAAACAATGAGTAGGTTTTTTTCTTTGGATTCATTATTTTCTCCTTGGTTAAAGCGCTGTGTCATTATGTTGTATTGCTGTGTTTTTTTAGCAAAGAGAATCCTCTTTGAATTGGTTTTAGTTTTATGAGAGGTGTTTTCTTAAGCTACAACTCCTTGACAACTGCTTCCTGCACCTGCTGTGCAGCCATAGCAATGTTGGTTGATAATGATATTTCTGTTTTGCAAGTGATCTTCATTGTATTGAGAAATGTGCTTGATCTTACTGTTTACTTTTAGGTTGAGCATTTGATTGAAGTCACAATCATAGAGCCATCCATCCCAGCTTACAGAGATGGTGTTGGTGCACATCACATTTTCTACAGCTGCCGGATTGTAAGATTCAACCAGTGCATACATATAGTCTTCGTAGTTTTCTGAAGCGATTAGATAATCTAGAAATCGACTAATAGGAAGGTTTGTAATGGCAAATAAGCTATTGAAGTCGATGGAAAAGTCTTCTTTTAAGGCCTTCTTAAAGTCCTTTTCAAGGGCTTGTTGATCGCCAGGTAAAAAGGCACCTGACGGATTGTATACTAAATCTAATTGGAGTTCAGAATTTGGCATTCCATATCCTACTGCATTGAGCATTTTTAAGGCTTGTATAGATTTGTCAAAAACACCGTTTCCTCGTTGTTTGTCTGTTTTTCCTCGTGTCCAATGCGGCATCGAAGAGACCACGTGTACCTTGTGTTTTTTGAAGAATTCAGGGAGATCATAATATTTTTTATTGGCTCTTAGAATGGTGAGGTTAGAACGTACGATAAAATCTTTGATTCCTGCTTTAGAGGCTTCTTCTACAAATTCTCTGAAATTTGGATTCATCTCCGGGGCTCCTCCTGTTAAATCTAAGGTATGTGCACCTGTTTTTTTTATGACATCTAGGCATTGTTGCATGGTGTCAAGCGTCATGATCTCCTTGCGATCTGGTCCTGCATCTACATGGCAATGTGCGCATACTTGGTTGCACATATAGCCTAGGTTGATTTGTAGGATCTCTAGTTTTTTTGGACGTAATGGAAACTGATTGGTTTCTTTGATCTTGTGGGCAAACGTTGGCAACTCATCGTTAAAAATTCCGTTTGATAGAATTTCGAGTTGACGTTGCGTATTTGCTAAGTCATTATTTCTGGCGACAAGTGATTTTTTCATGTAAATCTGAATTGTTTTCAGTGCATATCTTTGCAATCGAAACTTTTTGGAGTCTTTTTGAGATTTGAAATCGACTCATGACTGCTTTTTGCTTTGTTTTTGTTTAGTTCGAAAAAGAAACTACTTCTTACATTTCTAATTTATTTACCTTGTTCATCATTTGAACTCCGTGTACCAAGGTTGCTCCACTTTTTATGGCTGCACCAACATGAATGGCTTCCATCATTTCTTCTTTGGTTATCCCACGCTCTAGTCCGTCTTTTGTATATGCATCAATGCAATAAGGGCATTGTTCTGTGTGTGCCACTGCCAAGGCAATTAACGATTTTTCTCGAGCTGTTAAAGCGCCTTCTTCAAATACATTGCTGTAGTAATCAAAGAATTTGTTTCCAAGGGTTTCATTCCAGTCTGTAATTTTTCCAAATTTTCTTAAATCTGCTGGGTTGTAATATGTTTTTGACATTGTTTTATAGTATTAAGGGTAAATATTAAAGATACGATTTACTACGTAAATTCCCCGTATGTAAGGAAGTGTCGAATCTTGATTTGTTACTGATTTTCTTTCGGTGTTGTGATGATTCGTTAAGGAATGTTTAATCGGTTATTTCCTCTCCTATTTTTAAATTGAATTTTTTTCTGAATCCATATACAATTAGGTATAGGATCGGTGTATCTATGGCGGCAATCCCTATTTTAAAAAGGACACCTCCAATGAGCAGTCCTGGAAATTTATCCCATGGAATAATATCGAAAGCGCATAACAATACAAGTACGGTTAGGGTATCTATAAATTGTGAGGTAAACGTAGAAAAATTATTTCTGAGCCAAAGGTGCTTTCCTTTGGTAAGTTGTTTCCAGAAGTGGTAGACTCTAATGTCTATAAACTGTGCGAATAAATAGGCCATCATCGACGCGAACACAGCCAAGGGTGCCGCTCCGAAAACATTTGAAAATGTGCTGTCATTTACTTGAGACCATGGTGTTGCTGGGGCCTGCTGCGAAACATAAATGATTGCTAGCGAAAAGAAAGAAGCAAAAATACCCGCAACAACCACTTGGTTGGCTTTTTTCTTTCCATAAATTTCTGATAAGATGTCTGTGATTAAGAAGGTGATAGGATAGGGCAATAGACCAACAGAGATTTCAAACAATTTAACATCAAACAGGGTGATGTCAAAAGGATACCAATAAAAGAACTTTTGAAAGATGAGATTGGAGGTGACTAACGAGGCAATAAAGAGTCCAGCTAATATTAAATAGATCAGTTCCGCTGAATATTTTTGAGGGTTTGTCATGTAGCGAAGTTACTAAATTTAGTTATTATTTCTGCTCTTTTTATGGAGGTTTAGCCCTGATTGAAACGGCATCCTTTTTTGCTTTTATTCTTGTGTTGATTGCATTCATCGTAGGCAGGGTAAAAGCAAAAAAGATAAAGTTGAAAGCAGGAAATAGCTTCAAATAAAAATCGTTATTTTTGCTCCCGATCATACATTTAAACAAATCAACTAAATCAAAATATTTTATGAAAGCATATATTTTTCCAGGTCAAGGAGCTCAGTTTACAGGAATGGGTCTAGACTTGTATGAGAGCTCTAAAGAAGCTCAAGACTTGTTTGAGCAGGCAAACGAATTGTTAGGCTTTAGCATTACAGACATTATGTTTGAGGGTACTGCAGAGCAATTGAAACAAACCAAAGTAACACAACCGGCTATTTTCTTACATTCGGTAATTTTAGCGAAGGTGTTAGGAGATTCTTTTCAGCCAGAGATGGTTGCTGGGCATTCTTTGGGGGAATTATCTGCCTTAGTGGCCAATGGTGTTTTGTCTTTTGAAGATGGATTGACATTGGTGTCGAAAAGAGCAATGGCCATGCAAAAAGCTTGTGAAATGGCACCTTCTACAATGGCCGCTGTGTTAGGGTTGGAAGATGCTGTAGTAGAAGATGTTTGTGCATCAATTGATGGTGTGGTGGTTGCTGCAAATTACAATTGTCCCGGGCAGTTGGTGATTTCTGGAGAGGTTTCTGCCATAGAAAAAGCCTGTGAAGTATTGAAAGAGAAAGGAGCGAGAAGAGCTTTGGTATTGCCGGTTGGAGGAGCTTTTCATTCGCCAATGATGGAGCCTGCAAGAGCCGAGTTGGCGGCAGCCATTGAAGCAACAACGTTTCGTGAGCCAAGCTGCCCTGTATATCAAAATGTGCCTGCTAAAGCGGTTACAAATTCAGAGGAAATAAAAGAAAATTTAATAGCGCAGCTAACAGCGCCTGTAAAATGGACTCAATGCGTGCAAGCAATGATTGCTGATGGAGGAATTGAATTTGTTGAGGTAGGACCAGGAAAAGTTTTGCAAGGATTGATGCGCAAAATAGATAGAAGTGTCAATGCAAGTGGCGCAAGTATTGTTTCGTAATAAAAGGAATAACGCACCAAAAAAAAGCCCCTCATTTGAGGGGCTTTTTTTATATTTTTATTGTTTGAGTTGCCATTTCCAAGCTGAATCTAAAGCCTCATCGAGGTCTTTTTTTGTGGTCCAGTTTAGTTCTTTATTGGCAATGGTGGTGTCTGCATATGCAGCGGTAATATCACCTTCACGTCTTCCAACAATTTTGTAGTTCAAAGGTTTGCCCGATGCTTTTTCAAAAGCTGAAATGACTTCTAAAACAGAACTTCCCTTTCCAGTTCCAACATTGAAAAACTCAAAGTTTTCTTTGTTCTTTTTATCTATAAGGCGTTCTAAAGCAGCAATGTGTGCTTTGGCCAAATCAACCACATGTATGTAATCTCTCACAGCGGTTCCATCAATGGTTGGGTAATCATCACCAAAAACAGAGAGTTCTTTTCTCATGCCTGCAGCTGTTTGCGTGATAAACGGAATTAAATTTTGAGGAACACCAAGAGGTAATTCACCAATTTTAATACTTTCATGAGCGCCAATTGGGTTGAAGTATCTCAAAGCAATGGCATTCATATCATAAGCTTTGCAGCTCTCTTTAATAATCTCTTCTCCAATTTGCTTCGTGTTTCCGTAAGGAGATTCAGCTGGTTTTGTTGGTGCATTTTCAGTGATGGGCAACTCATCTGCTTGGCCATATACCGTGCATGAAGAACTAAAAATAAAATGATCTATGTTTCGGTCTTTCATTTCTTGCAAAAGATATACAAGACTTCCAATATTGTTTTCGTAATAGTCTAATGGTTTTTGTACACTTTCTCCCACCGCTTTGAAGGCTGCAAAATGAATGATTCCATCAATACTGTTGTTTTCAAAAAAGGTTTGTACTTCTTTTTTGACTCTTAAATCGATTTGGTGAAATGCTGGTTTGATTCCAGAAATCGCATGAATATTCTCTAAAACATCGATGCTTGAGTTTGATAGATCATCAATAATGACTACCTCAAAACCTACGTTTTGCAATTCAACAACTGTGTGAGAACCAATAAATCCTAGGCCTCCTGTTACTAATATTCTTTTCATTGTTTTTTTGTTTGAGATTTCAAGTGCTATTCAGTGCAAGGATGCTTGTATAGAGCATTTGATCTTTTAGTTCATTTGCTAAAATAAAAAAGCTCAGTGAAAAAACTGAGCTTTTTTATAATTTTTATTCTACAAAATCCAATACAGTTTTTGTTATAAATGCCAGCTGGTCTTCCTCCAATTCTGTATGCATTGGCAATGAAATTACAGTGTCAATTAATTTATTTGTGACTGCAAAATCATCTTCATTATAGCGTTCGTCTTTATAGGCTTTTTGAGCATGCAAAGGAACTGGGTAGTAAATTGCATTTGGAATCTGATTGTCTAATAGATGTTGATGTAACTCGTTGCGTTTTCCATTGGTAATTTGTAGCGTATATTGATGAAAAACATGACAATTACAGCTATCGCAGATAGTGCCACAAGAGCTTGTTGTTGGTGTAATGATATTTGGATTATTCGCAAAAGCATTGTTGTAAAAACGGGCGGCATTTCTCCGAGCATCACAATAGCTGTCTAACAATGGCAGTTTTGTTTTTAAAACGGCAGCTTGAATAGAATCTAATCTTGAATTTACACCTACAACATCATGGTAATAGCGCGTGTACATTCCATGATTTACAATTCCTCTAATGGTGTGAGCTAAATCATCATCGTTGGTAAATATGGCACCTCCATCTCCATAACATCCTAAGTTTTTCGAGGGGAAAAACGAGGTAGTTCCCACGTTTCCAATAGTTCCAGACTTTTTTATAGTTCCGTCTGAAAATATATAATCTGCACCAATGGCTTGTGCATTGTCTTCAATAACAAATAGGTTGTGTTCTTTTGCTATTTCCATGACGGCTTCCATGTTGGCACATTGTCCAAATAAATGCACCGGAACAATGGCTTTTGTTTTTGGTGTAATTGCTTTTTTCAAAGCATCAATATTGATGTTAAAAGTATCGGCTTCAACATCAACTAAAACAGGTGTTAATTTTAACAATCCTATAACTTCAACGGTAGCGGCAAATGTAAAATCTGCAGTGATTACCTCGTCTCCTTGTTCCAGTCCAAGCCCCATCATGGCAATTTGCAGTGCATCTGTACCATTGGCACATGGGATTACATGCTTTACGTCGAGATATTTTTCTAAATCAGCTTGGAATTCCTTCACAAAAGGTCCATTTATATAAGCCGCTGAGTTTAATACTTCTGAAATGGAAGCATCAACAGTTTCTTTGATATGACTGTATTGACCGGGAAGATCAACCATTTGAATTTTTTTCATGAAATCAAATTTATATGGCTGCAAAAATACAAATTATTCCCATCTAAATGAGTTCCTTTGTTGTTCATTTTTCTATTATCTTTGGGCAAAATCAATTTTACGGTATGACCCTTTTCAAAAAAATCCTAAAAGTTATTCTTGTTATTTTAGTACTGGCCGGTTTGGGCCTTTTTGCTTTTGTTCAAACGCTGCACCCTACCTATGATGGAACCCTAGATTTGGAGGGTATTTCTGAAGAGGTGACGGTGTATTATGATGCCGTTGGGGTGCCTCACATCAATGCAGCAAATCAAAAAGATGCTTATGTGGCACTTGGGTATGTGCATGCACAAGATCGCTTGTGGCAAATGGAGTTGATTCGGCGAATTGCAGCAGGAAGATTGTCTGAGATTTTTGGAAAAGACTTGTTGAAAACTGATCGATTTTTTGCGGGACTAGGAATTGAGGAGGCTTCTGCTAAAACCATTGCAAATTTGGATAAAAATTCCGAATCCTATCAGCTAGCGATGGCTTATTTGGATGGTGTTAATCAGTTTTTAGTGGAGGGGCCTACACCGGTTGAGTTTTTATTGGTAGGGGTTGAAAAGGAAAAATACACCTTAAAAGATGTCTATAATGTCTTTGGATATATGGCCTTTAGCTTTGCCGCGGCACATAAAACGGATCCGATGTTAAACGAGGTGAAAGAGAAGTTGGGAGCAGCTTATTTCAACGAGATAAGTTTGGCAAATGTAGCACAGACAACATTGATTCAGAATGAAAAAAATCCAGTGTTGACAGGGAGCGTTGCATCCGCAATTCAAGAGGTGTATAAACCTTTGCCACTTGCGCCGTTTATTGGAAGCAACTCTTGGGTGTTGGGACCAGAGAAAACAAAAAATGGGCGTGTGATTTTTGCCAATGATCCGCATATTGGATATGCGCAGCCTTCTGTGTGGTATCAATCACATATCAAAACACCAAACTACGAAATGTATGGGTTTAATTTAGCGCTCTCTCCTTTTGCATTGATCGGACATAATAGACACTATGCCTATGGAATGACGATGTTTGAAAATGACGATGTAGACTTTTATTTTGAAAAGAATAATCCTAATAATCCACTCGAATATCAAACCAAAGACGGCTTTAAAAAGTATGACATTATTCAAAAGACAATTAAAGTAAAAGGTGAGGAAGATGTTGTTGTTGAAGTGAAAGTAAGTGAGCATGGACCGATCATGAATGATTTAATTGATCACATAGATGAAGAAAGACCCATGGCAATTCAGTGGATATATACAAAATTAGATAATCAATTATTGAGCCTGTCTCATCAACTATCGCATTCAAATTCGATAGCAGATTTTAAAAGTGCAGCGAGTAAATTGCATGCTCCAGGCCTGAACATGATGTATGGAGACGCTAAGAATAACATTGCGTGGTTTGCCGCAGGTAAATTGTATCGCTATCGAGAGGGAATCAATACGAAACTGATTTTAGACGGTGCTTCCGGAGATGACGAAATTTTAGAGTATTTCGATTTTGAGGAAAACCCGCAAGCAATAAACCCAGGGCTTCAGTATGTTTATTCGGCAAACAACCAGCCTGATTCTATTAAAAACGGACTCTACCCAGGGTATTACTTGCCAGAAGATAGAGCAAAGCGAATTGTTGGTTTGTTAGAAGCGAAAAATGATTTTACAAAAGAAGATGTAGCTACAATGATGTATGATGTAACTTCTGAGAGCAATCTGGAAAATATTAAGAACTTTATCAGTGGTATTGAAAAGTCTGATTTAACAGGGAACGAGCAAGAATGTTTGCAACAGTTGTCTAATTGGTCAGGCTATTATGGGAAAAAAGAAGTAGGGCCTACCATTTACAATCGTTTTGTATACGAATTTTTAGTAGCTACCTACCAAGACGAAATGGGTGCTAGTTTTGCGCAGTTTATCAATACACCTTATCAAGATAAGGCGTTAGCAGAGCAAATTGTAAGAGAAAACTCTGTCTGGTGGGATGATCTTAGAACAGCAAACGTAAAAGAAACTAGAAAAGATATCATTACACATTCTTTTAAAAATGCAATTGCATTTGTTACGAATCAGTTGGGGTCGGATGTTAAAAATTGGACCTGGGATCGCGTGATTTCTGTAGAGCATGAGCATCCTTTGGGGAAAGTGGCGCTATTTCGCAAGTATTTTAATGTGGGGCCTTTTACGACCGTTGGAGGAAATGAAGTGATTAACAATCAAATTTTTGATTTGGATAGTACTGGAGTGTATGCCATAAAAGCAGGGCCTTCAACACGAAGAGTAATTGATTTTTCTGATGTTGAAAATGGCTTAGGGATTTTGCCAACCGGACAGTCTGGGAATCTGTTTAGCGCACACTATGATGATCAAGCGCAAAAAT
The DNA here is from genome assembly GCA_042091715.1 of Polaribacter sp. GTDB lineage: Bacteria > Bacteroidota > Bacteroidia > Flavobacteriales > Flavobacteriaceae > Polaribacter. Next base: position 34,929 of record JBELGW010000015.1, read on the forward strand.
ATGTAGATGGAGAATTTGTGCCCATGGAACTGAATCAGCAAGCTATTGAAGCCTCAAAAAACAGATTGATTTTTAAGGTGAAAAATTAATGTTTTATAGCGGTAAACTTCCAATGGATTTTCACTAGTGTTATTAGTGGTATTGGAAGTTTGGTTTTGCAAGTGAACAGGGATTAAATTTGGGTATAAATTTCTTCGAACGGAATTCTAAAACGATCTCCGTAGACGCCTTTTTCGCTTCTGATTCCGCAAGAAACAATCATGTTTATTTCGGCGCGCAACGGGAGCCCTAATACACGTTTTACTTTCCAAGTGTCAGAACCTTCCATAGGGCAGGTGTCGTAATGAACAGCAGCCATGCTCATCATAAAGCTTTGAGCTGCTAAACCGCATGTTTTATGGGCAACAATGCGCATATCTTTACTTCTAACTTCTCTGTAAATAGGTTTGAAAAGACCCACAATTAGTATCATCAGGTATTTTAACCAACCAAAAACACCCATAAAATCGAAATAGGCAAATGGAATGATTTTACCATAATAATTTCTTGCTGCTTTTTCTCTTCCTCTTTGTTCAGATTTCGGTGTTTTGTCTCCGAAAACACGATCCATAAAAGCCAAATTAGCTTTTGCTCTTTTCCTCCATAAATCTTTGCGTACCACAAAAACAACCAATTGTTGTGCAGTTTTAGCCGCGTTTTGATTGAAGCACAAGGGGGCAATTTTATCAATTGTTTCTTTCGAGGTAATGTGGTAAAATTCCCACAGTTGCATGTTACTACTATTCGGTGCAAGCGCTGCTTGCGCGATGCATTTTTTAACTAAAGAGGTGTCTAGAGGTTTCTTTGCGTCAAATATTCGCACAGATCGCCTGTAATGTATTGCTTCTGAAACTGTTTTTTCTTGGGTCATAAATAGGGGTTATGAGAGGTATTTCATAAAAGTCTTCAATAGTGGTAATTTTCCTTTGTAGGGAGCGTATCTCACCGGGACGTCTAGCCAATTATAGCGTTTTGTAACTCCTTTTTTATGAGAGAATACATCAAAGGTTTGCTTTCCGTGGTAGCTTCCTGTTCCGCTTTCACCGACGCCGCCAAAGGGTAGTTTATCATTGGCGAAATGAACGGTGGTGTCATTGATGGTGCCACCTCCAAAAGAATAGTTTTGAATCATTTTTTTGGCAAAACTATTTTTTGTTGAGAAAACATAGAGTGCCAGTGGTTTTTCATATTGGCCAATGATGCGTTGCAGATCGTCTTCGCTTTCGTAAGAAATAACAGGGCTTATTGGACCAAAAATCTCACCTTTCATCACCTCGCTATCCAAGGCGGGCTCATCTATGAGTGTTGGTGAAATATAGTTGTCTTTTTTATCAGTTTTTCCGCCAACTAAAATAGTCTCACCATCTATCATAAGCGCTAACCGTTCGAAATTTTGTTGATTCACAATTCTTGGATAATCAGAAGAAGTTGCTGGATTTTCTCCGTATGCTTTTGTTATTTCATCTTGAAAATGTGTGACAAATTGCTTTTTTACAGAACTGTGAATTAAGAGGTAGTCAGGGGCTATACAGGTTTGTCCGCCATTGATGCATTTTCCCCAAACAATTCTTTTGGCAGCTAATTTAATATTCGCAGTAGCATCAATAATGCATGGGTTTTTCCCTCCGAGCTCAAGTGTGGTAGGCGTTAAGAAGTTTGCCGCTGCTTTTGCAACAATTTTACCAACAGGTACACTGCCTGTAAAGAAAATATAATCCCAGCGCTCCTTGAGGAGTTCAGTTGCTGTTTCAATTCCTCCTTGAACAACCGCCACATGGTGGCATTCAAAAACACTACTAATAATTTCATGGGTTATTTTACTCGTGTTTGGTGTGAGTTCTGAGGGTTTTAGAACAACGGTGTTTCCTGCAGCTATGGCACCAATTAAAGGAGCAAGTGCAAGCTGGTATGGATAATTCCAAGGAGCAATTATTAAAATAGCTCCATAGGGTTCTTTGTAGATTTTACTAGATGATGGGAAGTTTAAGAAAGCAGGCATTACTGCACGCGGCTTTGCCCATTTATGAATGTTTTTAATGGTTTTTTTCAATTCAGAAATCACAATTGATGTCTCTGTCATGATGCTTTCATATTCAGATTTTTTGAAATCTGCGTGGAGTGCAGTAGCAATGTCTTTCTCTCTTTTGATGACCGTCTTGAGTAGATTTTTTAAAAGTTGCTTTCTTTTGTAAAGGTCTTTTGTTTGCTGAGAGGCAAAATATTTTTTTTGTTCTTGGACAATTTTTTGGATGTGCATATAGGTTATAGCTCTTGTAATTTTTTGTTCATAATGGCAAACCATAAAGGCGGTATTAAAGCCAGTATTACCATTCCCGGATAACCGGTTGGCATGTTTGGACTCTCGGGTAGTGATTTTAAAATTTGATAGTGTTTGCTTCCGTTGTAATGATGGTCTGAATGCCGAGATAGATTAAATAGTAATAATTTCCCAATCACATGATCAGAGTTCCAGGAATGTGTTCTTTTGACTTTTTCGTATCTACCATTTTTAAAAGTTCTCAGAAGTCCATAATGTTCTATATAGTTCACACTTTCTAGTAAAAGAATTCCGAAAATAGCGCTTAGTACAAAGCAAACGAGCGTAAATTGACCTAGGAAATAATAGAGAGAAGTGAGTAAAACAACATTGATAATGGTATAGATGACCATCTTATTTTGATAGTGTAGCCAAGATTTGTTCATGAGTTGTAGCCGTTTGTTTTCCAGTTGCCAAGCTTGAATGTAGCTTGAGAAATGTGAGCGTATAAAAAACAGGTAGATGGGTTCGTTGCGTCTTGCTGTTGCTGCATCTTTTGGTGTTGCCACATTAAAGTGGTGACCGGCGTTATGGTAGGGTAAAAAATGCGTATTTAAGGAGGTTAATAAAAGGATTTCTCCGAGAAATTCATCCATCCTATTGTTTCGATGTCCTAATTCATGTCCTACGTTCAAGCCAATAATGCCACACATGTGACCCATGCCAGTAATTCTTCCAATAAGTTCTAAGGTGGTTAAATTGGGCTCATCGATAACGCTAAAAAACAAATATAAAAAGTAGATCTGAATAGGAATCATTGCGTATAAAATGTAGGTATACATTTTGTTTTTCTTTTCAGTTTTTTCTTCTTCTTTTGAGAAATTTTTAACGGTTGGTTTGAATAAAAATTCGACGATCGGAACAAGGCCAAAAAATACGATAACAGGCAAGTAGGTGGCCCACCCATTCGATGTGAACGATATGTATACGCTTAGCGGGAGTAATAAGATGGTTAGGTATTTTAGGCTTTTCATACAAAAATTATTGCCTAATATACAACATTATGTGCAGGCTTGCCAAATTACTTCATGAGGTAGTGGCGCTGTGATGGCAATAGGTTCTTTATTAACTGGGTGTGTGAAGTTTATTTTTCTTGCATGGAGATGAATGCTTCCGTCTTTGTTGCTTCTCTTGAAGCCGTATTTTAAATCTCCTTTAATTGGAGATCCTATGGAGGCTAACTGACATCTAATTTGGTGATGACGCCCTGTTTCTAGGTCAATTTCTAGCAGTGAATAATGGTCAAGTTTTTTAATAGTTTTGTAGTGTAATATGGCCTTTTTACTCCCAGAAATCTCTTTGCGATAGCTCGTAGATTTATTGTTTTTAGGGTTCTTTTTTAAAAACGCGACAAGTGTATCCTTTTCTTTTTTAGGTGGTTCTTTTACGAGTGCCCAATAGGTCTTTTTAATGGTCTTCTCACGAAGCATTTTATTAAGTCTCTCCAGTGCTTTTGAAGTTCTTGCAAAGATAATAACTCCGCTAGTAGGTCTATCGAGTCTGTGAACCACACCAAGATAAACTTCACCGGGTTTGTTGTACTTTTCTTTGATATATGCCTTGGTAATTTCGCTTAAGGGTTGGTCTCCGGTTTTGTCTCCTTGAGTAATGTCTCCAGCTCTTTTGTTCACAATAATGATGTGATTGTCTTCAAAAAGTACCTGCAGATTTTCTTTAGTAGATTGCATACATTTTAGTTGAAATTATCAGCAACATCAACATTAATTTTACTAATAAAATCTAATAATTCTTTTCTTCCTAAGCTTGTAGATGAAGAGGTTAGAAATGATTGAGGAAGGCTCTCCCAATACTTGAGAAGTTTCTTTTTGTAGGAAGTAATTTGTTTGTTGATTTTAGAGCTACCTAATTTATCTGCTTTGGTAAAAATAATACAGAAAGGAATTTGGTTTTCTCCAAGAAACTGCATGAATTCAAGATCTATTTTTTGGGGGTCATGCCTGCAGTCAATCAATACAAAAGTGCAGACCAAATGTTCACGTTTTTTAAAGTAGTCTTCGATGAATTTTTGAAATCCAGAGCGCATTTTTTTTGAAACTTTTGCGTATCCATAACCAGGTAAATCAACTAAAAACCAAGATTCATTTATTTTGAAATGATTGATCAATTGCGTTTTTCCTGGGGTACCAGACACTTTCGCTAAATCTTTGCGTTCCATTAGCATGTTGATCAACGAAGATTTACCAACGTTAGATCTTCCAATAAATGCATATTCAGGAATGCGTTCAGAAGGGCATTTCGCAACGTCAGTATTGCTAATTATAAAATCTGCAGATTTGATTTTCATTGTCGCTAGATGTTTCTAGAAGTGATCCATTTATCAAGCACTTCATTAAATTCTTTTGGTTTTTCCATCATGGCGGCGTGGCCGCATTTATCAAGCCAAAATAGATCAGAATCAGGCAGTAATTTGTTAAAATCAACGGCCACTTCTGGAGGGGTAACCTTGTCTTGTTTTCCCCAAATTAAGCATGTTGGTTGTGACAGGTTTGGTAAATCTTTTGCCATATTATGCCTAATGGCACTTTTGGCAATTGCAAGCGTTCTTATGAGTGAGTTTCTATCATTTATGACACTGTACACATCGTCTATTAATGCTTCCGTAGCAATTTCAGGATCATAAAAAACATCTCTTGCTTTTGCAGTTACATAGTCCTTATCTCCTCTTCTTGGGTAGCTGTCTCCCATTGAGTTTTCATAGAGGCCTGAGCTGCCTGTTAGTACTAAAGCCTTTACTTTTTCAGGATAATGATTCGCGAAATACAGTCCAATATGTCCGCCTAAAGAGTTTCCGACGAGTACAACACGTTCTAATTTTTTAAATTCAATGAATTCGTTTAAAAAAGTTGCTAAATTTTTAATATTCGTTTTTAAAAGAGGTAAAGAATATAATGGCAGTTCAGGTATTAACACATGGTAACCTTTGGTTGAGAAATGATCAAAAGTTTCATTGAAGTTACTCAGCGCTCCCATGAGCCCGTGTAAGATAACAATGGCTTGTCCTTTGCCGGCTTCTGCATATGTAAATTCTCCTTCAGTTATTAGGTTTTCTGTCATGGTCTTGGTTGATTTGACTACATGGCAAATGTAGTTTTTTTTTAGCACATATACATCTTTAATATTCTTGGCTTTTATCTAAATATATCTATATCATTGTCAGTATTTTAGGTGGTTTTTTCTTTTTTGATAACTAAGTGGTGAAAAGTGGTAAAAAGTGGTAAAAAATTTATATTTTTGAAAAACTGAACAAATGTATTTACAATTTTGACGAATCTAATTGGGACATATCAATGCAGGGCAGACTCGAAAGGGCGCGTGCTGTTTTCTTCAGCTTTGAAGAAGCAGTTGTTGCCTGTTGTTTCTCAGGGGTTTGTCTTGAAGAGGGCTGTTTTTCAGCCCTGCTTAGAGTTGTATCCGATGCAGGAGTGGAATTTGATGATGGGGAAAATAAATAAGTTAAATCGATTTGTTAAGAAGAATAATGATTTTATCAGAAGGTTTACAGCGGGTGTAAAGGTGGTGGATTTTGATGTTTCGGGAAGGTTATTGATTCCAAAAGATTTATGCGAATTTGCTAAGATCCAAAAGGAGGTGGTTTTGTCTTCTGCAATAAATATTGTTGAGATTTGGGATCGGGATAGTTATGAGAATGCTATTGATGCAGCTGCTCTCGATTTTGCGGAACTTGCTGAGGAAGTAATGGGAAATACAGGTATAGATGAATTATCATAATCCAGTTTTATTAAAGGAGAGCGTAGATGCTTTAGATATTAAGGCAGATGGAGTCTATGTGGATGTGACTTTCGGTGGAGGTGGTCATTCAAGAGAGATTTTAAGTCGTTTAGGGCCGAATGGAAGGTTGTTTGCTTTTGATCAGGATCCCGATGCTCAAAACAATAGGATAGATGATGATCGCTTCGTTTTGATTGCTGAGAATTTTAGGCATATTACACGTTTTTTAAAATTCTACAAGGTGCGAAAGGTAGACGGTATTTTGGCAGATTTAGGAGTTTCGTCACATCAGTTTGATGCTGCAGAAAGGGGTTTTTCTACTCGTTTTGATGCAGACTTAGATATGAGGATGGATCAAAAATCGAAGTTGTCTGCAAAAGAAGTTGTGAAGAGGTATTCTGAAGAGCGATTGGCAGATATTTTGTTTTTATATGGTGAGTTGAGAAGTGCGAGAGCCTTGGCGAAAACAATTGTAGAGGCAAGGGTAGAAAAAGAGATACAGACAAGTTTTCAATTGAAGGAGGTTTTAAAGAGGCATTTGCCAAAAGCAAAGGAGCATAAAATATTGGCCCAGATTTATCAGGCAATTCGAATAGAGGTGAATCAGGAGTTGGAGGTCTTGAAGGAGTTTCTATGTCAAATTCCTGATTTGTTAACCCAAGAGGGAAGGTTGAGTGTGATTTCATATCATTCTTTGGAAGACCGGTTGGTGAAGCGTTTTATTAGAACGGGTTTGTTTAGTGGTGAGCCTGATAAAGATTTTTATGGTAATACAAGTGAGCCTTTAAAAAAGTTGGGGAAATTGATAGTACCCAGTGCTTCAGAGATTAAAGAAAACAATAGGGCTCGTAGTGCTAAATTAAGAATTGCAATATTGAAATAATGGGCAAGGTAAAGCGTGGTATTTATGATTTATTGCGAGGGAGCTTTCTAACGGATGCCTCCGCGTTTAAAAATTGGCGTATCATAATTTTTGTGGTGAGTTTGCTCTTATTTATGATATCTAGCGCTCATAGCGCCGATGGAAAAGTGATGAAGATAGCTCAGCTTAATAAGGAGAAAAGAGAATTAAGGGCGATATATGTAGATACGGGTACCATGTTGATGCGAATGAAAATGGAATCGAGCATACGACAAAAGGTGAGGCAGCGGGGTATACAGCCTTCAAAAATATCACCTCATAAAATTAAAATTATCAAAAAAAAATAGACAACCTTGGCAACGATTAAAAAGAGCATATTAAACAAACTTTACATAGTCACTGCTTTAATGACGCTATTTTTTCTTGTAATTGTTTGTAGGGTCGTTAATATCCAATATGTACAAGGGGATAAGTATCGCAAGCTTTCGGTAGAGAATACCATTAAGAATGATACGATATTTTCAAATAGAGGGAATGTGTACGCTGCAGATGGTAATTTATTGGCTACTTCTATGTATAGATATACGATACGCATGGATTTGGTTGCGGTAGAGAGTCGTGTTTTTGAGAAAGGAATAAGAGCACTTTCAAAATCATTGTCGAGCTTGTTGGGTAGGTCTTCTAACTATTATCAGCGAATGTTAAGAGCCGCAAGAAAGAGACAAAATCGATATTTATTGATTGCTCGAGGATTGGGTTATACAGATTATTTAAAGATTAAAGAGTTTCCGATTTTTAAGTTAGGTCCTTACAAAGGTGGGTTTATTGCTGAGCAAAAGACTATGCGTGTTAGGCCTATTGGCAAGATTGCTGAGAGAACTATTGGTTATAGTGATCATCGAGGAGCAGTAGGTATAGAAGGTGCTTTTGCTAATTACCTGAAGGGAGAGAATGGTTGGAGATTGAAACAGAAGATAGCGAAAGGGCAATGGAAGCCAATTAACGATGTCAACGAGAAAGAGCCTATAGATGGTAGTGATGTGATTACTACATTGGATGTGAATATGCAAGATATAACACATCATGCACTGTTGAGGCAAATGGAGTATTTTGAAGCTGAGCATGGTTCTGCCATTGTAATGGAGACCGCTACTGGAGCGGTGAAGGCAATTTCAAATTTGGGAAGAACATCTCAAGGAAAGTATTACGAGAAAAGAAACTACGCTGTATGGGAATCGCATGAGCCGGGTTCAACATTTAAATTGGCCAGCTTAATGGCTGTTCTTGATGACAAGTTGATAGATACTGCTACGGTTGTTGATACGAAGAAAGGAGTTATGTGGTTGCATGGTAGTAAGGTAGAAGATTCTCACAGAGGAGGATATGGTAAGATTTCAGCGGCACGAGTGTTTGAGGTTTCTTCGAATGTGGGAATTGTAAAATTGATCAAGCAACATTATGATCACGCTCCTGAGAAGTTTATTAACAAGATGCGGTCTTTTGGGTTGGATAAAAAATTAGGACTTCCGATTCAAGGAGAGGGAAAGCCTTTTATCCCATTTCCTGGGAATAAAAGAAACCCATGGAATAAAATTTCTCTTGAATGGATGGCTTGGGGTTATGGAGTTTCTATGACACCTCTTCAGATGTTGACATTTTACAACGCTGTGGCGAATGACGGGGAAATGGTAAAGCCTAGATTTGTTCAAGAATTACGTGTTCAAAATACCACTGAAAAAGTGTTTGATAAAGTGGTGCTTAAAAAGAGAATTGCGAGTCAAGAGACCATAAAAAAGGTAAGAAAAATTATGGAGAATGTGGTTAGAAAAGGAACTGCAGAGAATGTCTATGCTCCTGGTCTTTCATTGGCGGGTAAAACAGGAACTGCTAAAAAATGGGTAAACGGTAGAAAAAATAAAGATGGAAAGTATGTGAAAGGTCATTATTCTAGTAGCTCATACGTTGCTTCTTTTGCAGGTTTTTTTCCTGCAGATAAGCCAAGGTACTCTTGTATTGTTGTGATACATGAGCCCAATAAAAAGAAGGGGTATTATGGAGCTGTAGTTGCTGCACCTGTATTTAAGGAAATTGCGCAAAAGATTTATTCTACAACTCCTTTTGAAACGAAGCGTGTTATTGAAGGAGAGTCTATTGACGGAATAAATGTAGGCTATGGAGACTATTATACGGCGTTACAAAAAGAATATCGCGTGGTGCCTAATGTGGAAGGGATGTCTGGAATGGATGCAGTCTCTCTGTTAGAGAGTATTGGAATGGTTGTAGAGTTTAAAGGCGTTGGTAAGGTGTTGAGGCAATCAAAGAAAAAAGGCTTACAGTTCGAAAAAGGAGATAAAATTTTCTTGAAATTATCATAAATAAAAGTGAAGAAGTTAAAAGACATATTGCATAAGGTTTCTGTTGAGTCGCGAGTTGGTTCGTTAGATGTTGTTATCAATGCTGTGCAGTTCGATTCTAGAAAAGTTGTTCAGGACGACGTATTTGTAGCCCAAAAAGGAGTGGCGTTAGATGGTCACGTTTTTATAGAGAAAGCAATTAGTTCAGGTGCAACTGTGGTGATTTGTGAGCAGCTTCCTCTGAATACTGTTGCTCATGTAACCTATCTACAGGTTGCTGACGCGAGCCGCGCATTGGCCATTGTGGCTTCAAATTATTTTGAAAATCCATCATCTCGTTTGAAATTGATTGGTGTGACGGGAACAAATGGTAAAACAACAGTTGCTACGCTATTGTATGAGTTGTTTAAAAAGGCAGGTTTTCAGGTAGGGTTGTTGTCTACGGTGAAGGTATTGGTTGGAGATGCGGTGTTTAAGGCAACGCATACGACTCCCGATTCTATAGCAATAAACCAATATCTTGCTGATATGGTTGCTGCTGATGTAGTCTTTTGTTTTATGGAGGTTAGCTCTCATGGAATTCATCAAAAACGAATTCATGGTTTGGATTTTAATGGAGGTGTTTTTACAAATCTTTCTCATGATCACTTAGATTATCACTCCTCTTTTGCTGAGTATAGAGATGTGAAAAAAACATTTTTTGACCTATTGCCAAAAGATGCATTTGCTTTGGTGAATATTGATGATAGAAATGGATCGGTGATGCTGCAGAATACAAAAGCAACGAGAAAAACCTATGCTCTAAAGACCATCGCGGATTTTAAGGGAAAGGTGCTAGAAAAAAGAATGTCAGGAACTCTACTCGTTGTTGATGGGGTTGAAATATGGACGAAATTAATTGGAACTTTCAATGCCTATAATTTGCTAGCTATTGTTGCAACAGCAGAATTATGTGGTTTGGAGAAAATGGAGGTGCTTCGTTTGGTGAGTGAGTTAGAGAGTGTTAGTGGAAGATTTCAATATACAGTTTCCGCAAATGGAATTACGGCAATTGTAGATTATGCACATACGCCTGATGCCTTGAAAAATGTGTTAGAAACTGTGTTGGGAGTGAGAGCAGCTGCGCAGAAAGTAATTACCGTTGTGGGTTGTGGAGGAGATAGAGATGAGTTGAAGAGGCCTAAAATGGCCGCAATAGCTGCTCAGTTGAGTACGCAGGTGATTTTTACTTCGGACAATCCGCGAACTGAAAATCCTCAGAGAATTATTAATCAAATGGAGCAAGGTGTGGTGCAAGAATACCTGGCAAAAACACTCTCGGTTCTAGATAGAAGGCAGGCGATTAAAACAGCTTGTGCATTGTCTGAAGTTGGAGATATTATTTTGATTGCAGGAAAAGGACATGAAGATTATCAAGAGGTAAACGGAGAACGTTTCCATTTTGATGATTTGGAAGTGGTAAAAGAGTGTTTTAACCAATTAAATAAATAAGGATGCTGTATTATTTATTCGAATATTTAGAAAGTCAATTCAATTTAACGGGGGCAAGTGTGTTTCAGTTTATTACTTTTCGAGGTGCGTTGGCATTCATATTTTCCTTGTTGTTCTCAACAATTTTTGGAAAGAGAATTATCAATTTCTTAAGAAGTCAGCAAGTTGGTGAAACGGTAAGGGATTTAGGATTGCAGGGGCAGGCTCAAAAATCAGGAACTCCAACAATGGGAGGAGTTATTATCATTATGGCTACATTGATTCCTGTCTTGCTGTTGGCAAAATTAGATAACATTTATGTGATACTCCTTGTGATAACCACCATTTGGATGGGGTTTATAGGATTTCTAGATGACTATATAAAAGTGTTTAAAAAAGATAAGGAAGGTTTGAGTGGTAAATTTAAAGTCCTAGGTCAGGTTGGTTTGGGCTTGTTTGTTGGAGCCATGCTTTATTTTCATCCGGATGTTACCATGAAAGAGCAATTGCCTGTTTCTGAGCAGGTTGTTCAGGTAAATGGTAAAAAGCAGGTTTTTGGAGCTGCACATAAATCAACAAAAACAACCATTCCCTTTTTTAAAAATAATGAGCTCGATTACTCAAGAGTTTTGAGTTTTTTAGGAGATGGCTATCAGTCTTACGCGTGGATTGTATTCATCTTTGTGGTGATGTTTATCGTAACAGGTATTTCGAATGGAGCAAACTTAACAGATGGAATTGATGGACTGGCTGCTGGATCATCTGCAATTATTGTTGTCACGCTTGCTATTTTTGCATGGGTGTCTGGAAATATCATTTTTGCAGATTACTTAGATGTCATGTATATCCCGAATTCAGGAGAAATGGTGGTGTTTATTTTGGCGTTTGCAGGTGCTTTGATTGGATTTTTGTGGTACAATACCTTTCCTGCTCAGGTCTTTATGGGGGATACAGGTAGTTTAACTATTGGAGGGATCATTGCTGTGATTGCAATTGCCATACGAAAAGAGTTATTACTCGTATTCTTAGCCGGTATTTTCGTTGCTGAAAACATGTCAGTGATTTTACAAGTGAGCTATTTTAAGTATACGAAAAGGAAATATGGTGCAGGCAGACGCATCTTTAAAATGTCACCCTTGCATCATCATTATCAAAAGTCAGGATATCATGAAAGTAAAATTGTAACGCGTTTTTGGATTGTTGGAATTTTATTGGCAGTGTTCACAATTGCAACTTTGAAATTGAGATAGATGAAAAGAATTGTTGTTTTAGGAGGGGGTGAAAGTGGCGTAGGAACGGCAATACTTGCAGTGCAAAATAAGTATGATGTATTTGTTTCCGATAAAGGTACAATTGCTCAAAAGTATAAGAAAGTTCTTTTACATAATCGCATAGCATTTGAAGAATCTCAGCATACAGAAGCTGAGATCTTGAATGCAGATCTGGTGATGAAGAGTCCGGGTATTCCAGAGGGCATTCCTTTGGTGCAAAAGTTGATTGAGAAGTGTATTCCGGTGATTTCAGAGATTGAGTTTGCCAGTCAATTTACAAATAAGGTGCTTATCGGAATTACTGGTTCTAATGGGAAAACAACAACTACTCTTTTGGCGCATCATGTGTTAAGACATGGACAATTAAATGTGGGTGTTGCTGGGAATATTGGAGATAGCTTTGCAGCACAAGTTGCGTTGCGTAAGCATGATGCTTACGTATTGGAGTTGAGTAGTTTTCAGTTAGATGGTATTGTTGACTTTGCTCCGCATATCGCAATCATAACCAACATAACTCCAGATCATTTAGATCGATATAACAACGATTTTAAGGCCTATGTTGCCTCAAAATTTAGAATTACAAAGAACCAAACCGAAGATGATTATTTGATATATAATGCAGATGATGAGGCGTCAAATACATGGCTGAGTCAACATAAAACAAAAGCACAGTTAATTCCCTTTTCAGTGGAAAGAGAGTTGAGTTTTGGAGCTTTTTTAAGAAATGATAAAATAATAACGAAATTAAATACAGAAGAATCTACTATGGCAGTAAAAAATTTAACCTTGAAAGGGAAGCACAATGTAAAAAATGCGATGGCTTCTGCCATGGCAGCACAATTGCTGAAAGTGAGAAAACAAACAATAAAAGAAAGTTTGTCAACTTTTGAAGGTGCGGAACATCGTTTAGAAAATGTACAAAAAGTAAGAGATGTGCATTATATTAATGATTCCAAGGCAACCAATGTAAATGCTACATTTTATGCCTTGGAGTGCATGGATGCTCCCACTGTGTGGATTGTTGGAGGAGTTGATAAAGGGAATGATTATCACGATTTGTTGCCGTTGGTAAGAGAAAAGGTGAAAGCGATTGTTTGCTTAGGTGTTGATAATAAAAAAATTAAAGAAACTTTTGGGAATGTTGTGGATATGATTGTTGAGACATTGGGTGCAGAGGAGGCTGTGAAAGTTTCGTCAAGATTGGCGTCAAAAGGAGATACTGTTTTATTGTCTCCAGCTTGCGCGAGTTTTGATTTGTTTGAGAATTATGAGGATAGAGGAAGGCAATTTAAAACAGCAGTAAGAGCAATAGTATAAGTTTGTTTATGAGAGTGTTATTGAAACATATCAAAGGAGATAAGACCATTTGGTCTATCGTTGCTGTGCTGGCAGTTTTTTCGTTTATGCCAGTGTATAGTGCGAGTACGAATTTGGTATATGTAGTTGGCGCTGGCTCTACTTTTGGGTATTTAATGAAGCACATGATTTTGTTGATTATGGGGTTTGTTATTATCTATGGTGTGCATAAAATTCCTTACAGATATTTTAGTGGTGGTTCTCTGTTGATGTTGCCTGTTGTATTTCTATTATTGATATATACCTTGTCTCAAGGAACTACGATAGGAGGCGCCAATGCGAGCAGGTGGATTCGTATTCCTTTTGTTGGTGTGGGGTTTCAAACCTCAACACTAGCGGGATTAATTTTAATGATTTATGTAGCGCGATATTTGGCAAAGCATAAAGAAAAGAAAATAGAATTTAAAGAGAGTTGTTGGCAATTATGGTTGCCAGTTGGGTTGATATTGGTTTTTATTTTACCAGCAAATTTCTCTACAACAGCGATCATCTTTGCAATGGTTTTGATGCTTGCCATTATTGGAGGGTATCCTTTTAAGTATATTGCAATTGTGTTGGGGATGGGTCTTCTTGGTTTGACTTTATTTGTGTTAACAGCAAAAGCATTTCCTGAGGCCATGCCAAATCGTGTAGCGACATGGCAAAGTAGAATTGAAAACTTTACAAGTGGCGCCGCAGAAGAAGGGTATCAGGTAACGAAAGCAAAAATTGCAATTGCTACCGGAGGTCTCACAGGCAATGGACCAGGTAAGAGTGTTCAGAAAAACTTCTTACCCCAGTCATCTTCAGATTTTATTTATGCAATTATAGTTGAAGAGTATGGTTTGGTAGGTGCTCTTTCCGTTATTTTTATTTACTTTTTGCTGCTCTTCAGAATTGTAATTGCAGCCAAAAAAGCTACCACAATTTTTGCATCATTATTGGTGATTGGAGTGGGGTTGCCAATTATTTTTCAAGCCATGATTAATATGGCTGTAGCGAGTAATTTATTTCCTGTTACCGGGCAGACCTTGCCATTGATTAGCAGTGGTGGTACCTCTATTTGGATGACCTGTTTTGCTTTGGGAATAATTTTGAGTGTAAGTGCTTCGAAAGAAGAGACAGAAGAAACAATTTTAGATGATAATCCTTTAGATATTTTACATGAAGCAATCGATTAATATCATTATTAGTGGAGGTGGTACGGGAGGACATATCTATCCCGCGATAGCCATTGCAAATGAAATAAAGCAGCGGTATGCTGAGGCAAAATTTTTATTTGTTGGGGCAAAAGATAAAATGGAGATGGAGAAAGTGCCAGCGGCAGGTTATGATATTGAAGGGCTATGGATCTCAGGGTTTCAAAGAAAGTTGTCTGTAAAAAATCTTTTATTTCCTTTCAAGTTGTTGGTTAGTTTGATTGTGGCTCGACGTATCATTCGAAAATTTAAACCAACTATTGCCATTGGTACAGGTGGTTTTGCGAGTGGACCAACACTCATGGTTGCTGCTAAAGCGGGAATCCCTACCTTAATTCAAGAGCAAAATTCATACCCTGGAATAACCAATAAGCTTTTGGGAAAGAAAGCGGCAGTAATTTGTGTTGCTTATGATGATTTAGAGCGTTTTTTTCCTGCTCATAAAATGGTGAAAACAGGCAATCCGGTACGTCAAGATGTGTTGGCTCTTCAAAACAAGCAATCGCAGGCAAAGGCTTTCTTTCAGTTAGATGAGCAGAAGAAAACAGTATTGATACTGGGAGGGAGTTTGGGTGCTCGAAGAATCAATCAGTTGATAGAAGAGCAATTGACATTTTTTGAGAAGCAACAGGTGCAGGTGATTTGGCAATGTGGCAAGTTGTATGTATCGCAATATCAATCATGGAATCAGAAAAAAGATGTTCAGGTGCATGCGTTTTTAAGTCAGATGGATTTGGCTTATGCCGCTGCAGATATTGTTATTTCTAGAGCTGGTGCAAGTTCCGTATCTGAGTTGTGTATTGTTGGGAAGCCGACCATTTTCATACCGTCGCCAAATGTAGCTGAAGATCATCAGTTTAAAAATGCAAAATCAATTGCAGATAAGAATGGTGCATTGGTGTTGGAAGAGGCTGAATTGGATCAGTTTCCAGGAGTTTTTGAAGACTTGCTAAAGAATGAAGAGAGGCAGCGCGTTTTAAGTGAGGGAATGAAAGCATTGGCATTGCCTAATGCGACAAAGGTTATTGTTGATGAGATAGAAAAATTAGTAGTAAGGTGAACTTGAAAAATATTCATAATATTTATTTTATAGGTGTCGGAGGGATCGGCATGAGCGCTCTTGCTCGGTATTTTAAGGCAAATGGAAAATGTGTTGCTGGGTATGACAAAAACGAATCGGCTATTACTAGCGACTTAAAAGCGCTCGATATTACTGTTTGTTTTGAAGATTCATTAGAGGGAATTCCATCAAATTTTCTGTCAAAGAAGGAGACATTGGTAGTATTTACGCCAGCAATCCCAAAAAATAATCTTCAATACAATTATTTTGTGGCGAATGATTTTGTTGTGTTAAAGCGCTCAGAAATATTGGGTAAAATAACGGAAAACACCTGTTGTTTAGCGGTTGCAGGAACGCATGGAAAAACAACTACTTCTTCCATCTTGGGGCATATCATGCAACCCAGTAAGGCCACTTCTTTTTTAGGAGGTATTACAGAGAATTATAATTCGAATTTGATACTTGGTGAAGATAAAATTTCTGTGGTTGAGGCCGATGAATTTGATCGTTCTTTTTTACAGTTGTCTCCAGATTTTGCTTGCATTACCTCCATGGATGCAGATCATTTAGATATTTATGGAGCGCATGACGCTTTGATACAGTCATTTCGTGATTTTTCGAATAAGGTAAAAGGAACCATGATTGTAGCGAAAGGATTGCCTATTGAAGGTTTAACATATGCCATAGAGGAGGCTGCAGATTATAGAGCCTTCAATATTGAGATTGAAAAAGGGAGGTATGTTTTTGATGTGGAAACACCCCAAGGAATTGTAAAGAATATTTCATTGTGTTTGCCAGGTAGGCATAATGTGATGAATGCATTAGTGGCGTTAGCTTTGGCTAGTGAATATGGTGTTTCGTTGGACGTGATTAAGCAACAAATAGGAACGTTTAAGGGAGTAAAACGACGGTTTTCTTACAGGATGAATACAGAAAAATTGGTGGTGATTGATGACTATGCGCATCATCCGGCTGAGATACAGGCTGTTGCAAGTTCGGTGAGAGAGATGTATCCCAACGAAAAAGTTGTGGCAGTGTTTCAGCCTCACTTGTTTAGCAGAACACGAGATTTTGTAGATGACTTTGCAAGAGAATTAGCTGCATTTGATGCTTTGTTTTTGCTGGATATATATCCGGCAAGAGAATTGCCTATTCCCGGGGTAACAGCAGGCTGGCTATTGTCGAAGGTTGCTTTGAATGATAAAGAGTTGGTTGCTAAAGAAGATTTGGCACTTCTGCTTAAAAAGTCAAATGCTGAGGTAGTTGTCATGTTAGGTGCTGGAGATATTGGCGTATTGGTTCATGAGGTTGTTGATGTTTTGAAAACAGGAAAAAAAGATACATGAAAAAATTAAGTACTTATTTATTTTCCTTGGTCCTTTTGTTGGGGTTGACTTTTTTGTACGGATTTTGCGGATCAAAAAATTCGACTCTAAAGATTCGTAAAGTACAGGTAGAATTTATTGAAGGAGACAATAATTTTTTAACTCAGCAGATGGTTGATAAAATGTTAATACAAAATGACAGATCCTTGCAAAACCAAAGAAAATCTGTCTTAGATTTACAGGGTCTGGAGCAGCAGTTGTTATTGAATCCTTATGTAGAGCAAGCAACGGTATTCTGTACCATAGATGGAGTTTTAAAAAGCATTGTGAAACAGCGCACTCCAATAGCTAGAATTCACGCAAATAAAGCTTCTTATTATATTGATAATCAAGGGGTAGAATTGCCCTTGTCTAATGATTATTCTGCAAGGGTAATGTTGGTTACCGGGGAGATAAATAGCCATGGATTAAAAGAAATTGTAACTTTTGTAAATGCTGTTTTGGGAGATGATTTCTTGAAGAAAGAAGTGATAGGTGTGCATAAAACAATTCAGAATGAGTTTGTTTTAAGCGTGAGAAGTGGCTCACATAAAATAGAATTAGGTTCTCTAGAGAAATTAAATGTGAAATTTCAAAAATTAAAAGCCTTTTATAAGACTACTTTTGTTGATGAAACAATTGCGCAATACAAAACAATAAATTTAAAATATCACAACCAAGTTGTGTGTTCAAAATAAGACAAGATGGAAAACAATAAAATAGCAGTAGGTCTAGATATTGGTACAACCAAAATTGTTGCCATAATTGGTAAAAAAAATGAGTATGGAAAACTGGAGGTTTTAGGCATAGGGAAAGCTAAGAGTCTAGGTGTGAAGAGAGGAGTTGTGAGTAATATTACACAAACAATTCAGTCCATTCAGCAAGCGATTGATGAGGCGCAAAGTGTCTCTGGTCAAAATATTCAAGACGTTGTTGTTGGTATTGCGGGTCAGCATATTAGAAGTTTACATCACAGTGATTATATCACTAGAAATAATGCAGATGAGGTAATTGATGAGGAGGATATTGATAATTTAGTGAATCAGGTTCATAAATTAGTAATGTTGCCTGGAGAGGAGATTATTCATGTGCTACCGCAAGAATTTAAAGTAGACAGTCAGGGAGAAATTAAAGAGCCAATAGGGATGTATGGTGGGCGTTTAGAAGCTAATTTTCACGTTGTCGTTGGTCAAGTTTTTTCGATACGTAATATCGGTAGATGTGTGAAGAGTGCTGGGTTGCAGCTCTCAGACATTACACTTGAGCCATTGGCTTCCGCTTCAGCGGTCTTGAGCCAAGAAGAGAAAGAAGCGGGAGTTGCTCTAATTGATATTGGTGGAGGTACTACAGATCTTGCTATTTTTAAGGATGGTATTATTCGTCATACTGCAGTAATTCCTTTTGGAGGAAATGTGATTACAGAAGATATTAAAGAAGGTTGTTCTATTATTGAAAAGCAGGCTGAATTATTGAAAATTAAATTTGGATCTGCTTGGCCAGGGGAGAATAAAGATACTGAAATTGTTTCAATACCGGGATTGAGAGGTAGAGATCCCAAAGAAATTACCTTAAAGACTTTGTCTAGAATCATTCATGCAAGAGTCCAAGAAATTATAGAGCACGTGTATTTGGAAATAAAAAATTATGGTCATGAAACTGCCAAAGGAAAGCTAATTGCCGGAATTGTATTAACAGGAGGCGGATCTCAATTAAAGCATTTGCGACAATTGGTAGAATACATTACTGGTATGGATGCGAGAATTGGCTACCCGAATGAACATTTGGCAGGAGACTCCGATGAGACCTTGTCAAGTCCGTCCTACGCAACTGCAGTTGGTTTGCTTATGGAAGGCTTAGAGAAAGAGTGTAAGACTGAGTCTGTTGAATGTGAAGAAGAACCGGAAGAGGAAAAGGAAATAGCTGAGGCAGCAACATTAGAAAATGTTGTGCCAGAGATACCTGTGAAAAAGAGAAAGACTTTTTTTGAAAAGTTCACTGATAGTTTCAAGGAGTTTTTAGACAACGCAGAATAAAGAAGTAAAAGAATAAAAAGATAACATATAAAATACAAACGTTATGATGAGCGGAGAATTTGATAATATTTTATTTGATATGCCGAAATCACAATCAAATGCCATTAAGGTGATTGGTGTGGGAGGCGGAGGTAGTAATGCTGTAAATCACATGTTTCAGCAAGATATTAAAGGGGTAGATTTTGTCATCTGTAACACAGATGCTCAAGCTTTGGATAGCAGTTCTATACCCAATAAAATACAGCTTGGAGTAGATTTAACCTCTGGTTTGGGAGCTGGAGCAAACCCAGAAGTAGGGGCAAGTGCGGCCAAAGAAAGTATAGAGCAAATACAACAAATGCTAGGGGCGCAAACCAAAATGGTATTTATTACTGCCGGAATGGGGGGAGGAACAGGAACAGGAGCTGCACCCATAATAGCTAGGATCGCTAAAGATATGGACATTCTAACTGTTGGTATTGTAACCATGCCTTTTCAGTTCGAGGGTAGAATGCGATCAAAACAAGCTCAAATTGGAATTGATACCTTGAGGAGTAATGTGGATTCTTTAATTGTCATTAATAATAACAAACTGAGAGAGGTGTACGGTAATCTTGGTTTCAAGGCAGGGTTTTCCAAAGCCGATGAGGTCTTATCTACGGCTGCAAGAGGAATTGCAGAGGTGATTACACATCATTACAAGCAGAACATAGATTTACATGATGCAAAAACAGTGTTATCAGATAGTGGAACTGCAATTATGGGGTCTGCAAAAGAGTCCGGTGTCAATAGAGGACGGAATTCTATTGTCAAAGCATTGGATTCACCTTTGCTGAATGATAATAAAATAACAGGAGCAAAAAATGTATTGCTGCTAATTGTATCGGGTACGGATGAAGTAACCATAGACGAAATCGGAGAAATCAATGATTATATCCAAACAGAAGCAGGTTATGATGCGAACATCATTATGGGGATTGGTGAAGATGATTCGCTAGGAGATGCGATTTCCGTAACTGTTGTTGCTACAGGTTTTGCCTCAGATCAGCAAAGTAGTATTACAAATACAGAAGTGAAAAAAATCATTCATACGCTGGAAGAGGAGCAGAAGGCAACCTATGACTTTTCTGAAGATACAGTAACGAAGTCAAGTGTTTTAGACGCTCCAATAGATCGGGAAACACCTGCTAGAATTGTCCATGTTTTAGAAGACGATCTCGCCCATCATGAGGAAAAAGAAACCTTAATTTCAACAACTGATTTCATCAATAACATCAATGTGACCTATGATGAAGTAGCCGCAGAGAAGGTTTCAGAAGACGATTTTATCATCACAGACGCAACGCCAAAAGTTCAAGAAGAAATTCGAAAAACTCCTGTTCAATTGCAGACCGATTTGTTGTTTGACTTCCCTATCAGAAGCAATGAGGAAACGGAACCAGCCCAAAAGGAAGAAGTTCGACTAGAAGATGTGAATGAGATAGCGGTAAAGGATTTCACAGAAATCGTGGCTGAAAAAAGAGAGGTTGTTGAAAAGCGCTATGTTTTAGAAGACTTTGCGGCAGAGCCTACCATAGGAAAGAGTTCTAAGATAACCCAGAAGCAGCCGAAAGTCTCCGATGAAGAGGTTGAATTTACGCTGAGGTCAAAGGTTCAGAAAGTTGAAGATATTGAGACAATTTCTGAAGAAATTTCTCCTTTGAGCTTGACAATTTCAGAATTGGAAAGAACGGCAGAGTTGCGTCGCCAAAAGATGAAGGGATTTAATTATAAATTTGCGGATCAAGTCAATAAGAATATTGATGAAATTGAGCGTCAACCGGCCTATAAAAGATTGGGTGTGAATTTAGATCAGGTCAATTCTGATTTGAGTAAATCTAAAACAACCCTGAGTACTGATGCGAATGATGACGCTCAATTGAGATCAAATAATTCGTTTTTACATGACAATGTAGATTAAGCATAAAAAATAAAAAGATGAGTTTAGAAAAACAATTAATGGGGCAGATGAAAGTAGCTATGAAATCTAAAGATGCCATAGCTTTGCAGGCACTTAGGTCTGTGAAGTCTGCTATTTTATTGGCGAAAACGGAGAATGGATCTGCAGGCGATTTAACCGAAGATCAAGAAATGAAAATTTTACAAAAGCAAGTAAAACAACGCAAAGATAGTGCAGCAATTTTCATGGGTCAAGGAAGAGAAGATTTGGCTGCGCCGGAATTGGCAGAGGCAACAATAATAGAGCAGTTTTTACCAGAAGCACTTGGTGAAGAAGAGATAGAAAAGGCAGTAGTGGCCGCGATTAAAAGTATTGGAGCAGAAGGAATGAAGGATATGGGCAAAGTAATGGGAGTTGTCTCAAAAGAATTGGCAGGGCAAGCTGATGGGAAAACGATTTCTACTTTAGTGAAGAAGAATTTAGCCTAGTTAAATAATCTAGATTACATATAAAAAAGGCAAAGAAAATTGCTATTTTTGCCTCTTAGAACGGCTCCGTAGTTCAACTGGATAGAATATCAGATTTCGGCTCTGACGGTTATAGGTTCGAATCCTATCGGAGTCACACGATGAAAAGATGACGCACTGTCAAAAAGTGTGTTGTCTTTTTTTATTTCGTTTATTTTGATTTTGCAATAATATTTGTAACGTAAATATTTTATCGTATTACTGTTGTTTTCTGCATATAGAATAGAAATAATCATTGTTACTTTAAGATAAAATATGCTTTAGATTTACTACAAAGTGAGCTAATATTTTGTTCAGACGACTTTCTTTGCATGATGGTTCATCTAAAAATCTATAAGAACTCCCAAAACAAAGCTTTCATTTACCTGCAGAGCAAGTTATTCAAAATAGATGTGGTATGGTTTTCGGAGCAGGTGAGCCAATGCATCATAGGTTTGAATTACTTCTTTACACGATTGTACAAAGTTGCAAATTTAGCCTCCCTTCGATTCGATTTCGGGAGCAATGCATTTGATAAAAATATGGATTTCACTTTGTGAACAAAGACCTCACCGCGAAAAGACTTCATGAAATTATGTTTGCGGAAGTCCACAATATTAAGTGTGAACAACCCAAAGACAATGAAACTAAGGTAATTGACCTTGTAGCGTGTAATACGTGTTATCCAAAAAAAACACAAATTTGGTCAATTTAGAATGGATGAATACTAGAAATACGGCTCGATTCTTAAATCAATAAACTTGTTCAAATGCAATCAAATGTCGTTGAAAAGCATAAAAACTAGCTTAACAGGAAATTGGGTTGTCCTTTTTTTGACTTATAAGAGTATAAAATGTATTTTTACACACAAAAAAAAGCTCCTTATGAAAAAGATGAATACACTTTTATTAGTGTTGTTATTCGCTACAACAACTTTTTCCCAAGTGGGTATTGGCACCACAACTCCAGATGCGTCATCTGCCTTAGATATTACTTCTACCACCAAGGGTTTATTACCTCCTCGTATGACAACTAACGAGCGCGATTTAATTAGTTCGGCGGCAACAGGGTTAATCGTGTTTAATACTACTTTAAATACCTTACAGATTAATGTAGGAGATGCTACAACAGCCAATTGGGTAAGTTTAAGTGCTGCTGCTACTTCACCTACTTATAATATTGGTGATATTGTTAATGGCGGCGTTGTTTTTTGGTTAGATAGTACGGGTCAACACGGTTTGGTTGTGGCATTTTCAGATGCAGCAACTTCTGTAGAATGGGGTTGTCATGAAACGGATTTACCAAATGTACCAAATGTCTCTCATCTTTATCAAAATCTTTCGGGTTTAGGTGCTGAAATAGGAGAAGGTTTTAATAATACCAACAATATTCTTAAAAATTGCCCTACTGCTCCCGCTGCTTTAGCGGCAAGGTCTTATGGTCCAGATTGGTTTTTACCAAGTATAAAGGAGTTAGAGCAAATATCTATCAATATAGCAACTTTAGAGGCTGTCTCTGGGTTTATTCCAATGACTCAATTGCACTACTGGAGTTCTTCTGAGGTCGATAACAATAGAGCGTGGTTACATGGGTGGTATAAATATCCGCTTACTGGTGCCCCTTCTAAGGACTTCGCAGCTGACATGGGCGTGCGTGCAGTTCGGGCTTTTTAATTATTTAGTTATTTAACAATTTAAATAGAACCGTGTAAGCGGAGGGTTTTTATTTGAAAAAATTGCATTAAAGTAATGATACAAGCATAAAATAGACTAATAAAAAGAAACAAAACAATGAAACAATTTTTTACACTTTTAGCAGTGGTATTATTCACTGCAACAGCTTTTGCCCAAGTGGGTATGG
>JBELGW010000016.1:0-4999 GCA_042091715.1 Polaribacter sp.
AAACTTTCTTTTTATCAGCAGCTTTAATAACAGGACTTTTTAACATGGTTTGCAAATCGCTATTGTCTGCAATGGTTTCGTTGATGCATTGCATGTCTGCGTTCACCTCAGTTTCCAACCCAGATTCTTTGGCTAAGTTTAAAATAGCTTTTGCGTAACGTAATGCTGGTCTTGCTCCTTTCATAAAAGTGTTTAATTTAAGGTAACGTCTTTAAGCATTCCTTCTACCAATTTGATTTGCTCTTCTTGAGAAGACAATTCTTTTTTCACCACTGCTTGTGCAATTGTAATTGATAACTCTCCAACTTCTTTCTTTAAATGTGCCAAAGCAGCTTGCTTTTCCTGCTCAATAGAAACCTTTGCCAAGTCAATCATTTTCATTGCCTCATCTTTTGCTTCTTCTTTTGCAGTAGCAATCATTGTTTCTTTGATTTCACGAGCTTCTTTTAACATTCCGTCTCTTTCTGCTCTTGCATCCTTTAACAAAGCTTCATTGGTTGCCGTTAAGTTTTGCATTTCTTTGCGCGCCTTTTCAGCTTCTTCCAATGCATTTTGAATACCTTCTTCACGATCACTTAAAGAACTCATAATTGGCTTCCATGCAAATTTACTCATTAACACAATTAGTATTAATAAGATAATTGCTTGCATAAAAAACAAACCTGGTGAAAAATCATTTAATAACTGATCCATTCTATCTTAATTTTAATTCTTTTTAGTTTAATTTAAAACATTCCTGCAACCAACCGTTACAGGTAATGTTTTTTCTTAATTTCCTAAGCTTTACCTAAGATCAAAGCACCAAATGCTAAACCTTCTAATAATGCTCCGATAATGATCATCGCTGTTTGGATTTTACCAGCAGCCTCAGGTTGTCTAGCAATTCCTTCCATTGCTTTTCCACCGATTTGACCTAGTCCGATTCCTCCTCCGATTACGATTAATCCTGCTCCAATTAAATTGTACATACTAATTGATTTTTATTAAATTAAACAAATTCTTATTCTACTTTCTTAATGATGATCATGTTCTTCAACAGCCATACCGATAAACAACGATGATAACATCGTGAAAATGAATGCTTGTAAAAACGCTACTAACAATTCTATTAGAAAAATAAACAACGATAAAAACAACGACATCCCTGTTGATGCTACTGGACCAAATGCAGCCTTCATAGTAATCATCAATGCTATTAAACTCATTAAAACAGTATGCCCTGCAGTCATATTTGCAAACAGACGAATTAATAATGAGAATGGTTTTGTTAACATTCCTAACACCTCTATTGGCGCTAGTATTATCTTCATAATAACAGGTACACCTGGCATCCAAAATATATGTTTCCAGTAATCTTTGTTACCACTAAATTGCACTATTATAAATGTAAATAAAGCCAAACATACGGTCACTGCAATATTCCCAGTAACATTAAATCCTAGCGGTGTTAATCCTAACAAGTTCAAAATCCAAATAAAGAAAAACACAGTTAACAAGAATCCCATAAATTTACGGTAGTGCTTTTCACCAATATTTGGTCTTGCAATCTCATCTCTAACATACAAAACTAAAGGCTCTAAGACACGACCAGCACCTGTTGGAATTGCTCCTTTCTTATACCCTTTGGCTAAGGATCTAAAACCTATAAACATTAAAAAACCTGCCAACAACATCCCAAACACATTCTTGGTAATTGAAAGATCAAATACTCTATGCGCGTTGGTTGCGTGATGCTCATCATCAAAAGCAACCTTTGAAGCGTTCGCATCAAGCTCATATATCTTGCTATGTATTTTTGCCAACTTAACACCCCCTTTATCAACAACAACTTGCCCATCGTCGTTATGGTGAAATGAAGAAGACATAAATGATGTTAATCCTTTGCTCGTCCAAACAATTACGGGCAAGGGAAAACCAACATGCTCGCGCTCTCCCACATCATTTGAATAAGAAAATAATGTAAAATCATGAGAATCCGCTAAGTGATGCTTTATATATCCTTTAATTTGCTCAGGAGTACTAATTTGTCCATCCCTTTCCTGATCTACAGAAACATATCCTTTTGCAAATGTCGCGAAAGAATTGAATGCTACTAAAAGCATTACTAAAAACTTGATAGGGTTTTTTGCTACCATCATAACGATTTAAATAGTCGAATTTAAGGTTTTTACATTTTGGTGCAAATGTACATAATAAATTAAAATAGCAAATGCTTTTTTAACTTTGTTTTTAAGACTTAATTATATTTCTTAATTTGAATGAATCTGATCTTTGCTTAATTGCTTTGAAACAGCTAACACCTCTATTATTAGGTATAAAAATAAAGGAATTAGGACAATTCCTTTTTCAAACATTGCTAGTTTTTCTTTTAAAAACACCTCATCCTTAAAAACCATTACAAACACCCCTATCTTAAGAAATAAAGTTGCTAAATACACAAAACCGGCTTGTTTAGGCATTTGTATACATACCAGTTCTATTAAAGTGTATATTATAATTGTAGCAATAGCAAAAAACCAATATATCTTTTCTAAAGAAAAAGAGGGAACTAATAATTGATTGCTCAATACAAATTGGTGTGCGTAGCTTCCAATAAAAGCAACAGTACTAAGCAGCAGAATACATACAATAATTCTTTTAATCATTTTTTTTTGAAATATTTATAACTTGTTTTATCGCAGAGTACATGGCTATAAAAACAGCCAGTAGCGTACATACTTTCTTATATAACTCTTGGGTATTTGAATATTTATCATCTAACCAATCTCCTAAAAGACTTCCCAAATAAATAGTAACCCCTATTTGAAATCCTAGCCCGGTAAAAACAATAAACTTATTAAGCGGTTTTGGTTTTCTCTTTGGCAGTTGTTGTTTCATTTTTATTTAATTCTTTTACCGCGCCTTTCATTGCACACGATGCATTAAACGTTGCTCCTGGCTCTACTGCCAATTTCCCAAGTACAACCTCTCCTGAAATCGACGCAGAAGCCTTCACAGACAGGGTATTATTCACCTTTAAGTCTCCCTTGAAAGATCCCTCTATGTCTGCATTTTCACAATAAACTTTCCCTTCGATAGATCCATATAACCCAATAATAACTCTTCCAGTTGTGGTGATGGTTCCTTGAAAAACGCCATCAATTCGAAAATCGCCCTCCGACTTTAAATCTCCTACAATTGTTGTAGTTTTTGCTAAAATATTTCTTTCAACAACTCTGGTTTTCTGATTGTTTTCTTTCTTAAACATAGGTAATTTAGGTTTAGTTTAATTGTTTCATAATTTCTTTTGCTCGTTGTCCTTGTTGGGTATTTCCATAATTAAAAGACACATATTCTAAGGCTTTTAGATAGGCTTCTTTCGATTGATACTTCCCTATTGAAAGCGCTTTTAATAATTCAAATTTAGCAATTAAATTAGAATCTTTAATTTCTGGACCCAACTCTTCAATCTGAGACACTACATCTACAAATTTATTATCTCGATAGATGTAGTACAATTCTTTATAAATTGCTTCTATCACAGAGATAGTTTCAGTGTCTTCTTCTTTCGATTTTCCAAGAATAATCTCTGCATACTTCGAAGTTGGATAGTCTGTAATAATGGCTTTTTTTATCGTTGCTGCTTTCGAACTTTTCATTTCTGTATACAATTGAAACAACACATACTTGGTAGGAGCGATGCGCGACTTATCTGGCTTTATATCTAACAAGCGCTCGAGTCGGGCAATTGACAAATCAATATCTTTGAATTGCTCTTTGTAAATAATTCCTGTTTGATACAACGCCTCATTTCGAGCATAGGTTAAGGAATCTATGGCTTTCTTATTTTTTGGTATGGCTTCCAAATAGCTTGCAATATCATATCTTTTTAATGCAATAATAGAGTCTTTTTTTACTACCTGTGCAACCACCGCTATTTGTTGCTTATCTGAAGTTCTCCAATTATCTTCTAAAGGTCTATTTCCCCAAATTCTTTCAAACTCAGCTTTCCCAAAACTCAAAGATTGAGCATTGTAAAAATACCACTTTCCTTTTTTTCTGTTTTTTACAGATGCCCCTCCGCTAAATGAACTCCCAAAAGAAATCTGCTTTAGTTGTTCTTTTGCTCGCTTCTCATCTGCTTTTTTTAGCTGATCTATGTACTTTTCAAAATATTCTTTTTGTGCTGAGTACGGCAGTGCAGCCAATTTTAAAACACTATCGTTTGTTTTTAAGGTGGTTTCAAAGGCAGTAAGTGCTGCTAAACTTTTATGCTTCCTTCTAATTTTACGTATTCTTCTATCCGTACTCTCTTTGGTGAGCTGAAGGATGCTATCGTAATAGCTACTTGCTCTAACGAACAAGGAGTGCTCAAAAGCAATATTTCCTAATTTTTCATAGGTATATGTTTTCTGAATGTCGGCGCCGTTTGGCACAGCCAATGATTTTCTATAATAAGGCAGTGCAGCATGCAAGCTGTCTCTTTTTTGTTCTAACGAACCAAGCTGATAATACAAACCATCTAAATAAGGCCTATTTTCCCTCACTTTAATCAGCTTTTCCAGCTTGGCGATTCTTAAGCCAATCACAGAATCTTTCGTGGCTGATTTAGCCAGATCAAGATGTGCCTGAATTCTAAACTTATAAGGAGCCCTTTTAAAATTGATTAACGTTTGAAAGGCGATCGCAGCAGAATCTTTTTTATTCTGAGAAGCATACAATTGCCCTAAAACAAACATATTTCTTGCTGCTTGTGGAACATTTACCTGTGTTTTCGTTGCCAGTGTAAGCTGCTTTATAGCGTTTTGCACACTGTCTGTTTTTACATAAGCAATTGCCAAGGCTGTATGTGCTTGCTCTTTTACGCGGTCTTCTAAGTCATCATATGCCAAAACAATTTTTAGTGTTTCTATGGCAAACTTATCATTGTCTAATCGGATGTTTGTTTTTGCTCTCCAAATACGAGTTTCATTGATTAAATCTGCATAGGGATAGTTGACAATTACATAATTAAAGGCCT
>JBELGW010000016.1:5099-55382 GCA_042091715.1 Polaribacter sp.
GTTTCATTGATTAAATCTGCATAGGGATAGTTGACAATTACATAATTAAAGGCCTCAATAGCAGGTATAAAACGTTGTGTATAATACCTCGATTTACCGAGCAGTAGATAGGCATCGTCTATTTGACTATTGCGTTCTCTACCACCAATATTCATAGAGTGCATTTGAATGGCTTTTACTGCTTTTTCTTCGGCCTTATCAAAAGTGGCAAGTTCTTTTTCTCCCTTTTCCTGGTCCGTTGAATTAGGGCTTCTAGAAAAGGGCATTAAGGACGGTTTAGGGCGCTCAAAGGTAATCGGTTCTAACTGTAACTGTTCCCAGAAATCATCTTTATGCTTCTCATTAATTTCATTCAAACCCTCCTCGAAGGCAAGGTTTCCATTGTACAGAATATTGTATTTTGTAGTGATCGCATTGTAAGACCTGTTGAGCCACTTATCTTTTCTTGTACTGCAAGAAACAAGCACCAAAAGTGCTACTAGGATTGTAAATATTGATTTTATTTTATTCATATGGCTAACAATAAAAGCTCTCAATCAAAACAATTTTAATTCAAAATTATTGTGACTAAGAGCTGTAAAAGTAAGAATAAAAAAAGAAAGGTTTTCTTAAACTGCGAAATAGGTTTCTAATTCGGTTAAGGTTTCTTCAGATGTGTGCATATCTCTCACTACTGCTCCTTTATCCAACACAACCACACGCTCACAAACATCGGTTACATGACTCAAATCATGACTCGAAACTAAAACAGTTACCTCCTTGTTTTCAGTTAGTTTTGTGATCAGGTTTTTTAATCGTATTTGTGTGGTTGGATCTAAGTTGGCAAAAGGCTCATCTAAAATAACCACTTGCGGATTTCCTAATAAGGCAGCTACAATTCCTGCTTTTTTCTGATTCCCTTTGCTTAAATCTCTTAAATATTTCTTTTTCCCTAGAATTTCCCCGTTAAAAAACTCTTCAAACTGCACTAAAAAACTCGTTACGTCTGCCGAATTCATACCACGTAAGTTTCCAATAAACTCAAAATACTCTTCTGCAGTTAGATACCCAATTAAAAAAGTCTCGTCAATAAATGAGCCTGTAAATGTTTTCCATGCTTCACTTTTGCTCACCGAAACGTCATGATTGGTAATCTCACCTGTAGTAGGTCTAATTAAATCCAACAGGATGTTGAAAAAGGTTGTTTTTCCTGCTCCATTGTTTCCTACCAATCCAAAACTTTGTCCTTTTGGAATTGTCAATTCTTCTATGTTTAATACTTCGGTTGTTCCGTATTTTTTTGATATGTTTTTAGAATGTATCATAATTTTGTGTGTCTTTGTTTGTGTTGATTAGTCGGTTTGATTGAATGCGTGCACTGCAGCATACTTTTCTTTGATGTACCTTTTAGCGATCAAATCCATAAAATAGTTTCTCGAAACCAATCCTATAAATCCAAGTGTTGCGATGGCTGCAAGTCCAGCATAAACTCCCAAAAAGAAATAAAATGCATAAAATATGATCAAGGGTAGTCCCATAACAGGAATCATCACAAGAAACTGTTTGGCACTGGCTCCTTGTGTGTTTCCAAATCCTCCAGCGTCTAAATCGATGCGCTTGCGATTGAAAGAACCTGCAAACAACAATACAAGCGTATTACACCCAATATTATAGAGAGCTCCTGCAGCAATCATCGAGTAAATTTGCATTCCGAAATACAAATACGGTGTTGCCAACACAAACAGCACTAAGGTCACTACCGACATTAAAAACCATTTCGAATCTAAGTATTTTCGATAGCTTAAGTTCTGAGTCATAAACATTCTGTAATAAGCACTATCCCAAGCAGGAATAAACTGACCGTAATTGGTCACAAACCCTCCAGTAACAAACATGGATGCAAAAACCAACATGGCCGGCATCTCTTGATAGGTTTTCTGTGGAAAGAATATCAATCCGTATAGCACAAATATGAAAGACATCAGAAATACGGTTTTGGTTCGCTTATTTCTCCAAATCAATCGGATTTCATTTTTCATAAAGGGCGCCATTTCTCCAAATCTGTTTGCCCAAGATAAATCAGCAGTATTGGCTTCTTTTACCTTCTCCTGTATCGCATCGTCTAAAAACAACTTGTTTTTTAAGATCTTAAAATTGGTATTGTACAGCACTACGAGCATTACCAAAGGAATTAAGGTGTAAATTGGATTGGCTACCAAGGCATCAAATACCAACTGACTCAATGCTGCCACATCATACAAACCAAAATACTGCAGGCCAATTACCGCAACTAGCACAGCGGCCAAACTCCAAAAAGCAGCGTCATTTTTGTTAATGATAAAATTCGTGAAATTGGCACATTGCGTAATTAAAATCAAAGAGAACAACCACCCCAATGCACCATAGGTATCATATCCTTGTACGATCAGTACCACAGCAAATGGAATGTAAAAAAACAATCCAAAAATGTTAAATGCAGAAACAACGGACTTCCCTAATAGGTAATGTAC
Source organism: Polaribacter sp. (assembly GCA_042091715.1). Taxonomy (GTDB): domain Bacteria; phylum Bacteroidota; class Bacteroidia; order Flavobacteriales; family Flavobacteriaceae; genus Polaribacter. The sequence continues at coordinate 7,589 of JBELGW010000016.1, forward strand.
CAACTTTGTCTTTTTAACTGGTAAGATCAATAAAGGCTTTATATTCATTACAGGTAGCTTTTGCATGAGGTATCGAAAAATTAAATCTCCAATAATTGCAAAAAGTAAAAAAGAATTCACCACCTGTAGTGGGTCGGATTCTGGCATGGTCTTCTTTATAATAAAAAAGCTTCCAACGCCTAATGCTAAAAAGGAGGCCATCATATACAAGGCAAAAAAGCCCATAATAATTTTCAAGGCAATTCCTTTTTGCCAATAGGAAGAACGGAAGTACTGCTTCCATTCTAATTTAAAAAATTGTGTAAACATAATAGTACTTGGTTAATTACTTGGTTAATTAGTGTCTTCAAAAGTGGTTTTGTTACAGCAAATTACAACATTTTATATTCTGGATAGGTTTCTGCGAGCAATTCTTCTGCTTTTTGAGGCAAAACAATCAGAGAAACATATCCAATGATGACCGTTAGGGTATAACATACTGCAGCAATTGTACCCCAAATCATAGTCATATTTGTCAAATCATCAATGTGGAGAAATGTTTGATACATATATAAGGGCAACAATGCGGTATTTGCACAACCCTGACTAAAGATGAAATCTTCTAACATCCATGTCTTGTGGGTTCTTATTTTTCGCTGTTTAACTACTTTTCTTAATTGAATCACTTTGATGATGCAAACAAGGTAGTATGCTAAAAAGATACTTATAGGAACATATTCTGAGATATTAGACGTGAAGATTTGATAGAACAAAAAACAAATCATTGCGGTTCCAATAATTTTTGGCAACTCAAACCAATCTTTCGCAAATCTCCAAATGATCCTCCAATATTTCTTACCCAATGCTTTTTGGCGTTCTTCCACCACATTCATAAATCCAAAAACGCCAAATTTTTTAAAAGACATGGTTCTTGCTTCTTGGAAAGACAATGCTGGATGCGCTTTCCATATGTGTTCAATGTCATTGGCCAAATGATCTACCAACTCCGTTTGCACATCGTAATGCTCCACAAAATGTTGGCGTGTGAAGGCATACAATTCAGTTATCTGTGTCGCTGTAATTTTCATCCTATCCCTCTAACAAATGTTTGTATTTCTCATAAATCACTTTTTTCTCTTTTTTCATCACTCGAATTGCAGCAATTGCATAGACCACTGCTACAAACCAATAGGCACTAAAAAATAGCATCCCACGTACGAATACGTCATACAAAACCACCACAGGCACCGCGTACATCACCATAAGAAAAGGAAGCCACATTTCTTGCCCTAAATATGAAATGCGACCTAACTTTTTTTTGTCCCTGTTCTTGATACTTAAAAAAAACTGGCTATACACAAAAAGGGCAATAACACTACAAAGGAACATCCCAATCAAGACCGTTTTATTCAAAACCATTGTCAAAACATACATGGATAGAAATAGGATTATTACTACTGGCAACTTTCTAATTGACGTAAAAAAACCAAATGCCTCTTGCAGTGTTTTCCTCCTGTAATTGGCATGAATAACCTTTAGTTTAGCACCTATAAAACTCTTTATAAACCCCATCTCACCAGAAAGGTACTGTGATAGGTTTCCATTCCCATTTTCTTCAAAATCCAAAATGAGGTGGTCTTTTAATTCGACTTTATCATCCTCGGAGCCAAAATCATACTTGGCTAAAAATTGCTCTAAAAAAGCCAATTGCTTTGTTGTTATGTGCTGTTTCTTTTCCATAGCTTACAACTTATTCTAGACCAAACTTCGGATTCACCAATTGCTGCATGGTTTTTAAAAACGCTTGCATCTCTTCCATTTTATTCACTGTTTCTTTGGTTCCTTGTTCTGTAAGTTTGTAATATTTTCGCAAACGATTGCCTACTTTTGCCACCTCAACATCCAACAAACCCGATGCCTCCAACTTATGCAATGCCGGGTACAAAGCCCCTTCGGTAATATTCAAATCGCCTTTGGTAAGCTCCTTTACCTTTTGTGTGATTTCATATCCGTACATTTTATCATGCGCTGCGAGCAATTTTAAGATGATGGTTTGCAATGAACCCTTATATAATTTTTGATTTCCCATGTTACATGCCTTGATTTCAAGAGATTTATTGACAGCCTATTTCACTCACAATGAAGCTGCTACCGAAACAAATATATACATAATTTTCTTATGTATAAAACACTTAGGTATTAGTTTAGCAAAACTCTAACATTGCATTCGCTTTTTGTTTGTTATTTTTGTAGTTCTTAAAAAAGAACAATGGCTACATTTTACAACTTAACAATACAAAAAATCATCAAGGAAACTGCAGATGCTGTTTCTCTCATATTTGATGTTCCTGCAGCTTTAAAAGAGACCTTCTCTTTTCGCGCCGGACAATACCTTACCCTTAAAAAAGAAATCGACGGAGCGGAAGTACGTAGAGCCTATTCTATCTGTGCTTCTCCCAATAGTAACGAATTGAAAGTGGCTATAAAAGCCGTTGAGAATGGTACTTTTTCTACCTATGCAACCACGAAATTACACGAAGGTGACCTGCTAGAAGTAGCCCCTCCTGAAGGGAAATTTATCATCGATCCTCAAGCCAATAATAAGTACATTGGTTTTGCTGCTGGTAGCGGAATTACCCCTGTTTTAGCCATGATCAAGCAGGTACTGGAAGACCAACCTTCTGCGAGTTTTACTTTGGTATACGGAAACAAAACTGCACAAACAACTATTTTTAAAGACGAATTGGATGCATTGGCAACGCGCTATGCTTCGCAATTCAACCTGCATTATTTATACAGTAGAGAAGCAGAAAACGGTGCTGCGTTGGGTAGAATCGATGAAGCACATACACTGCATATTGTTAAAGACCTGCATAGCAGTAGTTCTTTTGACGCTGCTTTTTTATGTGGTCCAGAAGCCATGATCAATACGGTTTCTGACACCTTAAAAGACCATGGTTTTAACAAAGAAAACATTCATTTTGAACTGTTTACCGCATCAACTGAGGCTATTGAATTAGACATGCCTGAAGGGAAAACCCAAATAACGGTGCTTCTTGATGATGAGGAAACTTCCTTTACGATGGACAAAACCGATGATCTTTTAGCCGCTTCTCTGCGCAACGATTTAGACGCACCCTACTCCTGTCAAGGAGGTGTTTGTAGCAGCTGTCTTGGAAAAGTAACCGAAGGAAAAGCCGTAATGAGTAAAAACAGTATTTTAAGCGATGATGAAGTTGAAGAAGGATTTGTATTGACCTGTCAAGCCTATCCTACCACCTCAACATTAGTCCTTGATTTTGACGACGTGTAATTTGGAGAACACTGGACTCATAAGCTCTTAGGTTGTGATATCCAGACAGAGAATACAATGAAAAATAGTACGCAAATCCTCATTTTTTTGAATTGAGGTTGCGCTGTTAAACCCTATCTTTAAAGAATGGATTTTTACGACATAAAAAACGCTGTTATTTTTGGCTTCTTCCTTTCATTCATGATTGGGCCTGTCTTTTTTATGTTGATACAAACAAGCATTTTAAAAGGTGCACGAGCTGCAATTGCTTTCAATTTAGGCGTTATCTTAGGAGATATAGCCTTTATCATGATTGCTTATTTAGGGAGTAGACGCTTGTTAGAAGAGATTAAAGACGATCCGAGGTTGTTTTATATCGGTGGCTTGATTCTTGTAATTTATGGCATCATCACCTATGTAGACAAGTCAAATAAAAAAGAAGGCGCAGCAACACCACTCATTGAGGTCCCTGTGAGCAACAACTACATCAAACTTCTTTTTAAAGGCTTCTTTTTAAACTTTATCAATATAGGCGTACTTGGCTTTTGGCTGGGTTTAATTGTTGTCATTGGACCTACGCTGGACATGAATCCCAACCATATTTTTTGGTATTTTACCACCATTATTGCGAGTTATTTTATCACCGATTTAGGGAAGATTTTTTTAGCAAAAAAAGTGAAAAGCAAACTCACCCCTTTGGTCATTTATAAAATTAAGAAAACCATGGGCGTTTTATTAATTATCTTTGGTGTGTTTCTGCTCTTAAAAGGATTTATACCCAAAGAAAAATTGGATCTAGAAAACTTATTAGAACAGGTTGAACAATAAAAAAAAGAGCGAGGTGTTTCCCTCGCTCTTTTTTTATGCTGTTTCCAACAAATGAATTTTTGACTACTTCTTTACTTCAAACACATTGTTGTCTCTATCAATATCTGCCATTAACTGAGAGCTATCAATTTCAACTTTCTGAATGTCTTTGGCTACAGAAAAGGTATAGGTTGGGTGTGCCCAGGTCCAATCTTTCAGAATTGTCGCTGTTGTTGGCTTGTTTCCTCGCATCATACGCAAAGCAATGTTAAATAATTCTTTACTGCCATCTGCATAGGTAACGGTTACATCCATTGGCATTGGCATTTTACCAATGCGCTCAAGGGTAACACTACGTCCTGTTACATTTTTAACTGCATAGTCAATGGTATGTGTGGTTTGCGTCCATTCATTCAAATACCAATCCAATTCTAAACCTGCTACTTTTTCTGCAGATCTATTGATGTCGTTTGGTACCGGATGTGTAAACGAAAACTCATCAAAGTACTTTTTCAAGGTTTTGGCAACATTTTCCTTCCCAATAATATACTCTAATTGTGATAAGAAGATATTTCCTTTCGAGTAACTCGCTACGCCATAAGCCGTATTGGTATGGTACCTATCTGCGTGGGTGCTAAGCGACTCTTCTAAGTTGTTTTTTACAACGAAGTTGTAGCCTCGGTACGAACCTGTGTGTGGATTTTCCTTTCCTTGATCTAAGATTTCATTGACGGCTTTATTCGAAATATAGGTCGTAAAACCTTCATCCATCCAAGGATGCTTGCTTTCGTTGGTGGCTAACAAAAACTGAAACCAGGTATGTGCCAATTCGTGTGATGTCACTCCAACAAGACTTCCAAAATTACGCTTCCCTGTAATGAGGGTACACATTGCATATTCCATACCTCCATCACCTCCTTGAATTACGGAATATTGCTTGTACGGATACGCTCCAATGTGAGTGCTAAAATACCTCATCAAGTCAGCTGTTTTCGGTTGTAATTTTTTCCAATTCTCCTTGTACTTGGTCTCGAGATTCTTCTTGTAGAAAAAGTGCAAATCAATACCGTTTTTCATGGTAAGCACATCGTGCTCAAAGTCTGGATCTGCTCCCCATGTAAAATCATGCACATTCGGTGCTTTAAAATGCCATGCTAATTTTTTACCGCGTTGTTTTTTTACCGGTTTTGATGTGTCTTCATATCCATGTCCAATTTCTTGCGGATTTTGAAGATAGCCTGTACCTCCAACAGTATAGGTTTTATCAATGTGAATGGTTACATCAAAATCACCCCAAACTCCTTGAAACTCTCTTGCTATATATGCGTTTGCATGCCAACCTTCAAAGTCATACTCTGCCATTTTAGGATACCATTGGGCCATAGAAAAAGCAACTCCTTCTTTGTTATTTCTTCCTGAACGACGCACTTGTACAGGTACCTGAGCATCAAACTCCATATCGAAGGTTACTTTCTCTCCGGGAGCTATGGGTTTGTTCAGTGTTACTTCTAGCACGGTTCCTGCTACTTCATAACGAACAACATTTCCGTTTTGCTTTAATGATTGTACTTTTATAAAGCCAATCTCATGCGGTTTTAACAGCGCAATTCTACTCTCAACTACTGGATTTTCTTTGGTTCCTGATTTGTTGACCATTCTACCATCTGGATCTGCAATGGTTTGCAAACGAGCATCCATTTCACTATTGGGTTGAAAGGCATTGAAATACAAATGGTAATAGACATTCGTTAGTGCATCAGGTGAGTTGTTGGTATACACCAACTTTTGAGTTCCTTTGTACTGAAACTTTTCTACATCAACGTCAATGTCCATGGTGTAGTCTGCATGCTGCTGCCAATACCCTTTTTTTGACTTTTGTTTTTGCTGCGCAAAAGAAAAGAGTGTCGACAAGGACAATACAGCAACTAAAATTTTCTTCATATTTATTCTTTTAATGATTGGTATTCAAACAACAAAAGAGCATTGAATGTATATCAAATGCTCTTTTGTACATTCTTTTAAAAAGGAAACTACTTCCCGTTTACAATTCTATCTGCCATTTTTACGGCATTGTAAGCGTTTACAATTCTTCCACTTACAGACAAGTCTGCAAAAGGAACTTTTACACCTTGCGGGTTTTCTCTTGAAGCAGATCCTGGTTTCAATACGTCAAAATCAATTTTAGTACCAGAATTCATAATAATGTGTTTTACCTGACTTGCAGATAATTTTGGATAGTGCGAACGCACCAATGCTGCTACTCCTGCGGTTGCTGGTGCTGCCATAGAGGTACCACCATAGTATTTGTATTCATTCTCTGGAGTTGCAGAATACACTTGAACTCCTGGAGCAAAAATATCTACATTGATTTTTCCGTAGTTCGAAAAGCTTGCTGGTAATTTTTCATTGTAATTTGAACTCATTGCACCAATCGTTAACACATTGTCAGAAACTTCTGTTAATAAGTCCTTAGAGTCATTTGGATAGGTCTTTTCTACATCGATGTTTTTCCCATCATTTCCAGCTGCATTTACAATCAATACATCTTTTTCTGCTGCGTATTGAATTGCCTCATAAACCCATTCTTTGTTTGGAGAGTATCCTTTTCCAAAACTCGTATTGATTACTTTGGCACCGTTATCTACTGCATATCGAATTCCCAATGCAACATCTTTATCATATTCATCTCCATCAGGAACTACTCTTACTGCCATAATTTTTACCAAATTGGCAACACCATTCATTCCTTTGTCATTGTTTCTAACAGCTCCAATGATTCCGGCTACGTGCGAGCCATGTGCCTCCTCTTTTAAAGCGGGCCCAGGATTGTTGTCTCCATAACTACGCGTCGAAAAATCTTGTGCATTGTCCTTTAACGGAGCTCTATAATCTGTTTTTAGGTTATCACCACTTAACACCGCATCAACTTTGTCAACTTCTTTTTGAATTTCTGTAATTGCCTGATTTAAAGAAGTCAGTCCAAAACCATACATCTGCTTTGCAACTCCTACAACCTGCATAACAGAAGGGTCATCTGACTGAATCTTATTCACATCATCTGCAGTATAGTCTTTCTTGTTCAAATATTTTGAAAGGACTCCATCTGCCATTTTCACAGCTCCTAACATTTGAGTATAGCGTTTTTTGGTATTTTCCGCTCCTGCTGTCTTCTTGTCTTGAGCTGCTTTTACTTCTTGATAAACCGCATCCTCAACGATACTCGGATTCATTAAGATTCTCTCGGCTTCTAAATTTTCTTTGTAAATAGACCCTAAGAAATTCCATCCATTGATGTCGTCTATATAGCCGTTTTTGTCATCATCTTTTCCGTTGTTTGGAATTTCTTTGGTATTTACCCAGGCGTTTGCTGCTAAATCTTCGTGTTTTAAATCGGTACCAGAATCAACCACACCTACAACTACGTCAACTCCTTTTTTTCCTTCTAAAAATGCATATGCTTTAGCAATACTCATTCCAGGAATGGTGTCTGTTGCCAAATCTGCATGTCCCCACATTTCTTTTTCTAGCTGGGTCAATGCGGCTTTTTTTGCTGATATAGTTACACTATTACTGGTTCCTTTTGGAACTGGAATTGTGCTTACTGATTTACAACCTATTAAAGAAACAGCCAATGCTCCTGTAATATAAACGGGTTTTAAAATTTTCATATGATTCTTTCTTGAATTAATTAAATATTTCTGTAAACTTAAATTTCTCATTGAGTCGCACTCCCTTTTCTGTGTGCTTTACGGTGCAGAGTTCTGTATAGGCATCATGTTCTAAAAACAAAAAGTACTCTTGGTCTGCAGCTTCCTTTAAAAAGTGTGCTTTTTCTTCTATGGTTAACAACGGGCGTGTATCATACCCCATGACATACGGCAGGGGAATGTGGCCTGTTGTTGGCAACAAATCTGCCATAAACACCACGGTTTTTCCTTGGTATTGAATTTTAGGCAACATTTGCTTTTCTGTATGTCCGTCCATGAACAAAACATCAAAGCCTACTTCTTGCATTGGATTCTTGATAAAATTCAACTGTCCATTTTCTTGAATTGGCAGGATGTTCTCTGTTAAAAAAGACGCTTTTTCTCTTGGATTTGGCACTGTTGCCCATTGCCAATGATCTGCATTAGACCATACTTTTGCATTTTTAAATGCAGGCATAAAACCCGTTTTGTCTTTGTTCCATTGAATAACACCTCCACAATGATCAAAGTGCAAGTGGGTTAAAAATACGTCTGTAATGTCATCTCTGTGAAAACCAAACTGTGCCAATGAAAGGTCTAGAGAAAAATCTCCAAACAGGTCATAATACCCAAAAAACTTCTCTGATTGCTTGGCTCCCAAACCAGTATCGATTAAGGTGAGTCGATTGCCCTCTTCAATAAGCATACAACGCATGCTCATAGAAATTAAATTATTGGGGTCTGCAGGGTTTGTTCTTTGCCATATGGATTTTGGCACGACACCAAACATAGCGCCGCCATCTAGCTTAAAATTGCCCGTTTCTATTGGATAGATTTTCATGATTCACAAAGATGCAGAAAAAAGTGCAATTTATTGTTAATAAATTTCTAAAGATTGCAAGTATGTAGAACCTTTAGAAGCACGTGGAATATACATCTCTTTCGGTTGAACTCTATGAGTGGTTACATATCAAAAAAAGCCCTTTTAAAGGCTTTTTTTATCTCTTTTTCACAGCATTTTAACGCCACCATTGTTATTTCTTAAATTTCTTATCAATTATTTTTCGCCTCCATGCTTCTCCAAAGAAATCAAAGTAGTTGAGAGCATAAATCCCCAGAAAAACCCCCCAAGTAATGAGCATATAAAAAAAGAGAGACCAACCTTCTGAATCTGAATCAACAATAGCAATGATTAAAAACACCACCAAACTGCATATGGCAAGTACTATCATTTTGTAAAACCCTTTTAGGCTTTGAACATAGGCTTCTTCTTTCCTTATTTGTTCCATTTCGGCATTCTTATCAGAATCTTTAATAGTGGTATCAAAAACAGCTGCCAGTGCTTTTAAAGATTCCAAGCCTGCATTTCCACCATTTTCAATGCGTTGAATGGTTCTAATACTGAGCCCACTCATATCAGCCAGTTGCTCCTGAGACCAGTGGCGCTCTAATCTCATTTTTTTTACGTCTCTTATATTCATTGGGTTTGTGCTCATTGGTTCTTTGTATTTGTTTTTTAGGCAAAGATACGCATTGAACACTGTTCTCTATTACCAGCCTTACGACTTAATTGCGACAGCAACATGACACGAAGATGACAGCGACACAAAGGGTAATAAACACAAGGCTTTCAACACGTCAACACTGATTTTAAGCACACAGTAAAGCAACTATTTTCACTTGGAATGTGACATTAAGGATCATTCCATACAATACGTTTTCATATGGATCATTCTACTGTAGTATTCTTTTTTTGCAATTCCTTTATTTTTTTCAAATAGAATGAACTCATTTTCGTGTTTTCGAGTGTATTGTAACAATCAAGCAACCCTTTGAATGGTCTTTCTGACTTCGGATGATTCACTGCAAGCTGTTTGAAAAGTGTTATTGCTTTCGCGTAGTTCATATTTTTCGCATAAAACTCAGCAATTGAAGAAGAACGACGCACTCTTAGCCTAGTGAGAAAGTTTGTTTTTTCAAAGGCTCTTACAAGGGTGTCAAATGTTTTATAATTGTTTGCTCTCATGGCGGTTCTAATCAAACTAAACATCGTCCAATCTGTGAGCTCTTTAGAGAAACCGTATTTCAAGGCGCGTTTTTGATAATAGGCATACACATGGTCTAACCCACCTGCATTTTTAAACTCAAGAAGGGTATTAAATTGTAATTCAGGGTAGTATTCATAATAATTTTTAATACCCCAGTACAATGTTGAATAGGGCGTTGATCGATGCTCCTCATTCTCCAGTATCTTGTAGGTCCATTGAAAAGTTTTCGGAGCTTTTTCTGTAAACATGCGGGCCAATTTTTCCGTACCTATGGTCACCTGACTTTCATTTGGACTCACTGAAAAATAGAGCGTTTTATGAACATGGGTGCCTTGTGATACTACACCTACCATATCCGTCAGTTTTTCTGTTATCGGATAAGGACTTGCTGCGATGTAGGCATCAAAAAGGTTTGGTTTATCGATCAGGACTTGCATTGCAAAACTTCCGCCATACTCCCAACCAAATAGAAGACGTTCTTTTGAGGTCTTAAAATTCGCATTAACAAAAGGAACGAGCTCTTTCTCTAGAAAGGTTAAAAATTTACTGTCTTTGGCACTAAAGTGTCCAAAGCGATCTGGATATTTGTTGGTTATTCCAACAACAATAAAGCCCGGAGTTTGCTAAAACTGGGTAAATGATTGTAACAAACTCACTCCAAAAGGAAATAACCTTTGACCATCAAGCAGGTACAAAACTGGAAAATCGGCAACTGTTTTTTCATACCCATCAGGCAAAAATACTTGAATCTGTCTCTCTTCTTTTAAGGCTTCCGATGTAATGCTATAATTCGTACCGATATGGTTCTGAGAAGTTTTAATTTGCGCTACTATATGAGTACTTACATAACATAATACTGCTACTAAAAACAGGTTTTTCATTGTCAATTTTATTGGGTTTTATAGGGACTCAAAACTAAAGCACTTCTGTTTGAATTTTCGTTAAGACCAGGTTAAAAATTTTGACTTAACCGTGTTTTAATGCAGTTTGGGATTCATTTTGGTAATTTCCTTGGAGGAATCAATTTTTCTTGTCTTGCAAACTAAAGTTCAAACTACTTACACCTCTTCGTTATTCTAAAAATACAAGTTTCACCTCATTTAACAACCTAACAAAAACGCAAACAATACTAATCATAAATAAAAGTTAACATACTTGTTTTAATAGCAATACTGTTATACATTTGCGCATGATAATGAATAACTATGCGTGTACATAGAGTCATTAATCCTGATATATCTACTGAAAACCCTGAATCTTCAGGCTTTTGGGAAAAATAGCATGGTAAAGTATAGAGATGATAGACAAATTAGGTTTTAAAACTTTCACTTTTAATAAACTAGATACTACTCTTGGCGCTAATAGCTGTTTTAACAATAAGCATGCCTTGTCCGTTTACTTGATCAATTGGAGCTGGATAAACAAGAAACTAGTATCTAGAAGTGCACACGTTGAAGAGGGAAAAAAAACTCTTGTAAGGTTTTATGCAGATTCACTACAAAGATGCCAAGCGTAATGAATTTAATAAAACAGAACATATTAAATAGTGTTAGACATAGTGTCTTTGTCATTCTATTTTTTAGCATCACATTTCAACCCCTGTATCAATTCCTATCGATATTGAATAGTGAAAATATTGAATTTGTTATTCTTGGATGGGAGGAAGGTACTGAGAGTGAAGACAAACAAGAGAGCGATTACAAAGAAGATACAGAAATCTCTGAAGATCAATTTTACACCTTTCAACAACACGCTACGAACTTAAAAAATAGAGTCTTAAATTATCGTGACTTAGCGTCTGTCCTCGATTTTAACTTGGAAATACTCATTCCTCCGCCAAAACTAGCATAAATTCAAGCTTACATCTAGATCTAGCCATGCACACAGCTGGGTATTTTCCTGATTACCAAAAATAAATCAAACACGATCATTCATTATATGGTTGTTTAAATTTTATACTTTCAAATTATTAAAAACTCATGAATAGTTCAAACCCCATTAAAAATTTTAAAGCCGATATTCCGGCTAGTATTGTTGTATTTTTTGTTGCTCTCCCCCTATGTTTGGGAATTGCTTTAGCAAGTGGAGCACCCTTGTTTTCTGGTGTAATAGCAGGAATAATAGGTGGAATTGTTGTTGGAGCCATCAGTGGTTCTAATGTCGGTGTAAGTGGTCCTGCCGCAGGATTGGCTGCCATCGTTTTTGCTTCCATAGCATCTCTTGGATTTGAAAAATTTCTCGTAGCGGTTGTTATCGCTGGAGCCATTCAAGTTATTTTTGGAGTTCTAAGAGCTGGTATTATCGGTTACTTTTTTCCTTCCTCTGTAATTAAAGGAATGCTAACGGGTATCGGAATTATCATTATACTGAAACAAATCCCATACTTTTTCGGATATATACCCTCAAAAGGAGAAGGTACATTTGCTCCAATTTTAACCGCTTTTAAAAACGTTAGTTCAGGAGATACACTGATTGCCTTGGTAGGAGTTGGAATCCTTTTACTATGGGAAAAAGTATTAGCTGATAAAGGAAAAATTTTTAAGCTTGTGCAAGGTCCATTGGTCGCTGTAGTTGTAGGGATTATATTTTTCTTAGTTTTTGGAGACTCGAGTACTTTAGGTATCGCTTCAGAAAATTTAGTAAGTGTTCCTGTACCAGGAGATACCGCTTCATTTTTAGCCCAATTTACTTTTCCTGATTGGTCTGTAGTAACAGATGCAGAAGTTCTAATTACTGGGTTTACAATTGCACTTGTTGCTAGCTTAGAAACATTATTATGTGTTGAGGCTACTGACAAATTAGACCCTAGAAAACGTGTAACACCTACCAATAGAGAATTAATTGCTCAAGGTGCTGGTAATATTATTTCTGGATTGATAGGAGGGCTTCCAATTACTCAAGTAATTGTAAGAAGTTCTGCTAATATACAGTCTGGTGGTAAAACAAAAACAGCTGCTATTATTCATGGTTTTTTATTACTAATATCAGTAGTATTAATTCCTACCATATTAAATAAAATTCCACTATCTGTTTTGGCTGCTGTATTATTAATCGTAGGATACAAATTAGCGAAGCCTTCTTTATTTAAAGAAATGTATCAAAAAGGATGGAAGCTATTTGTGCCATTTATAGTTACTGTTATCGGTATTGTTTTCGCGAACCTACTATTAGGTATCGCGGTAGGTCTTGCAGTAGGTCTTGTTGTTGTTTTAATTAAAAGTTACCAAAATTCTCACTTTTTACATATCGAAGACAAGAGCAACGGAAAACATAAAATTAAGATGACGCTGGCTGAAGAAGTAACATTCTTTAACAAGGGAGCTATTTTAAAAGAGTTAGATAGCCTTCCTGAAGACACCAATTTAGAACTAGATGTTAGAAAAACAAGATTTCTAGATGATGATATTATAGAAATATTAGAAGACTTTTCTGAAAAAGCTAGAAATAGAAACATAGACATCCAGCTAATATCTGAAAGAGGTACAGTAGAAAATCCTGAAAGTTTTATTCAGTTTTTTAAACTCAGAGTTAGTTAAATAGTAAACAACTATTTGCTCTTCTTTTTGCTTCACCAATTAGAAGAGCAAATTTTTATTTAAACCTATTTATAGAGAAAAACAACTAGGATCTATCGCATTTTAAACATGATTTGTTGTAACTCTATTCAGTCACCACAACACCCTCTTAGATTAAGGAGCATTCACTCCTTCAACATCCATTCACCACAATAATCAAAGCTGCCTTTCATAAAAATGGCTGCCGATTCTTTGAATATCACCTCTCATTCTTCTATTCAATTTAAGCATCAGTTCCCTTCAATATCTTCATATTGAAAAACGCAATACAAGAATTTAATCAGGAGTTCATACAATAAATATTCAGATGTAAATCATTTAGGGAGCATGCAGTTTATCATGCATTCACCACACTTAGCAAATGCCAAACCCCTGTCAAAAAGGAGCTTTATTCCCCCCTATCTTTGAGACAAATAGCCATCTCTGACTCCCTCAGTGGCATCATAAAAAATTTTGAGAATATAAAAAAGTCTTCATTTTTTGAAAGTTCTTTTCTAACTACTTTTAGAACATTTACTTTTACTGAAAAGCGTTTTTATTTATTTTAGAGACAGCTTTACATGCTACAAACCATTTATATAATTTCCATAGGGATCTTGAAATTTTGAGCCTTTCTCGTAACTGTATTTACTCAATTTTTTAAACTGTACCAAGCCCCAAAGAACAAACTCTTTTTCAAAATAGACATCACGTTTATCTATATCTGGTTGGTAGGTTGCAATCAAGCTGTCCAAGGGCTTAATCTCGTCTAATTTTGATTGATAGGTTGCTTCATCAAAATCATCCAACAATTCAAATCCATCACCGTTAAAAAACCAAGAAATCACATCGTCGTAAGGTGTTTCCTCATCTTGTTTCTCTAGTTTCTGAATCTTTGGAAAATATTCCGGAAAGAGGGTTTTTATGGCAGTATCCATTAGGGTTCTTGCCACAAAATCGGCTCCTTCTTGTTCTCCTTCATAGACCAATTCAACTTTTCCTGTTATGGCTGGAATCACCCCTATAAAGTCCGATAAGCGAACAGAGGTGCTTGCATCTCCTGTGCGCAAAGCACGACGCTCTGCGGTACTTAACAAGTTTTGAAAAGCAGTAATACTCATCCTAGCACTCACACCACTTTTGGCATCAATATATTCGCTTTTACGAGCTTCAAAACTTATTTGTTCTAATATGTCTTTGGCCAGATCTGGCACATACACCGCTTCTGATTGTCGCTCATCTAATTTCGCCTCTTGGGAGGTAATACTTCTCGCCGTTGCTACTGAATCTGGATAATGGGTTAAAATCTGACTCCCTATTCTATCTTTTAAGGGGGTTACAATGCTACCACGATTGGTATAATCTTCTGGGTTGGCGGTAAATAAAAACTGCATATCCAAAGCCAATCGTAATTTAAATCCTCTAATTTGTATATCTCCTTCTTGCAAAATATTAAAGAGCGCTACTTGAATACGCGCTTGTAAATCTGGCAGTTCATTGATCACAAATATACAACGGTTAGCTCTAGGAATCATACCGTAATGTATCACACGGTCATCTGCATAACTCAATTTGAGATTGGCGGCTTTTATAGGATCGACATCCCCTATAATATCAGCAACAGTAACATCTGGAGTAGCCAATTTCTCAGCAAAACGCTCATCTCTATGCAACCATGTAATTGGGGTTTTATCGCCCTTTTCTGCAATCAATTCTCTCGCATACCTCGATATAGGCTGTAACGGATCATCATTAATTTCCGAGCCTAATACTACCGGAATGTATGGATCTAGAAGGGTGGTCATCATCCTTGCAAGTCTTGTTTTTGCTTGTCCCCTTAGCCCTAATAAATTGATATTATGACGTGATAAAATAGCTCGCTCTAACTCAGGAATCACTGTGTTTTCATAGCCATGTATGCCTTGAAAGGTGGTTTTATTTTGTTTGATATTTTCAATGAGATTGTCACGCAGTTCATCTTTGATAGATTTGGATTGGTACCCTGCATTTTTTAATTCTCCTAGTGTTGTTATTGTTTCTATTTTCATTTTTAAAACATCTCGGTTGTGCACGATGTGACACCTTCATTATTGGTTTAAACTACCTTCTTCTTTGCGACAAACTATTTGATTTTTTTGCGTCTATTATTTTCATAATCTTCAAAAATCATTTCGCCTAATCCTTTTAATCCTGTATAAAAAGCTTTGCCTCTATTTGCTTGTGTAAATTCTCGTATAAAACGCATGAGGTAAGGATCTTCTGCTATCATAAATGTTGTGATGGGAATGTGCAAACGTCTCGCTTGCTGGGCCATCGCATAACATTTATTGGTGATGTAGGGATCCAAACCATTGCTGTTTTTATAATATTGACCATCTGGCAAGCGCAAACAACTTGGTTTCCCATCCGTAATCATAAAAATTTGTTTGTTTGTATTCCGTTTGCGACGCAGCATATCCATAGCTAATTCAAGTCCTGCAACAGTATTGGTGTGATATGGTCCAACTTTTAAATAGGGCAGATCTTTAATTTTAATAGGCCATGCATCGTTTCCAAAAACTAAAATTTCTAAGGTATCTTTCGGGTAACGGCTCGTGATCAATTCAGCTAATGCCATGGCTACGCGTTTTGCGGGAGTGATTCGGTCTTCTCCGTACAGAATCATACTGTGACTTATGTCTATCATCAACACAGTGCTCATTTGGCTTTTGTGCAATGTTTCCTCTACCACCAAATCATCTTCTGTAAGATTGAAATTTCCTATGCCATGATTGATTTGTGCATTTCTCAAACTTTCAGTGATGGATACTTTTTCTAAAGCATCTCCAAATTGGTAGGCTCTAAAATCGCCGGTATGCTCGTCTCCAATGCCCACGCCTTTACTCTTATGATTACCAGAACCACTTCGTTTTATCTTCCCAAAAATATGTGCTAATGCTTGTTTTCGAATGGCTCGTTCTGTTTTTGCTGTTATGGTGGTTTTACCTTTACCATCGCCTCCATCAGCACCTGTTGAATCGATTTCTTCTCGGATATAGCCCTTATTTTTCAGGTCTTCTATAAAGTCATCTATGGTATATTCTGGCGTAGTTAAGGAATATTCGGTATCCAGTTGACGCAACCAACTTATCGCTTCATCAAAATCTCCAGAGGTATAGGTAATGAGTTCTTTAAAAATCTCAAAAAGTTTCTCAAAGGGGGATTGATGTGGCGCTTTGTAAGTTTTAAAAACAAACCCAGATTTATCAATTTTTTGCTTCATAAGAACCATAAAAATACGAATTTTAAAGCTTGAATGCATAAAAAAACCGAGATTCTAACATTTTATTAACGAACGAACCTTCATAGAAACTGTTATTTTATGGCATACCAATCAAAGGAAACAGCACTGCCGTAGCTCATGTTTTTACACCTAAAAAAGTTCTTCAAATACACCTCTTCTCTTATAAAAAGGAATAGAATTTATCATACTTTAATTTAAAAACGATGTAAAAGATAATTTGCAACAAAAATCTACTTATTTTTTTTCTGATATGACTCATTCCAAATATCAGCTCATTCATTTTCTCAAATTAAAACGAACTCGTACTATTACTTGATATAGAACTCGCGAACTACAAAATACAATTTGTCACTATCTCAAAGCGATACTATAGACAACATGTTTTATTTATTGAGATCTTCTAAAACCCAATTTAATGCTTCATCTATTCCTTTTTTATAATTCCGCCATTTAGGTGTAATGAATACATCTGGCTGAATGCTTTGCATGTTCATTTCTTGAAGACGAAATAGTCTTTTACTATAATTCACTAACAGTTTAGAGTTTGGGAGACTAAACTGCCCCATATCCTGATAACCTATTGGGTTCGCACCTGAAGGTTCTCCAATTATTTTAGCATTAAGTAACTGCCTAAATTGGATAGCATTTACCATTGCGGCAGAATATGTTTTTCTATTTACAAGAACATACACATTTGATTTCCAGTTTATAGAGTCGGATAAATTTAACCATCTAGCAAGTACTAAGCCCACAAATAAATCACCTCCGTAATTATCTCTTAGATCTATAATGAGGTGTTTAGAGCTATTAAAGTCAATAAAATCAAAAACACTTCTTGAAAATTTGTCCATTTCTTTCTGTGAAGGATATCCTTTAAAATCAATAAATACAGTCTCAGAATTGTTCAATGAAGTAAACCAAAGATCCTTTAGGCTTGAATTTTCAGGAGGTTTTATATTGGGATGAGTTACTGAGAGTGTTGCATAATCTAAACTGATCAATTCCTTTTCATCATATGAATTTAAAATTACAGATTCTTGGCTCCCATCTACATCTAAAAAAGTAAACTTGGCATACGCTGAATACTTTATAATATGAACCGATTTCAGTATTTCAGAAACAACCATATATCTACATGTACGATCCATAAGTGAGTATTTATTTTCGGTAAACGGTGTAAGTTCTGAGACCTTCTTATAGATTGTATCGATTGAAACACCATCAATACTATGTAATTTTCTACCGAGTAAATGTTTATGTTTTCTTACAGTACTTACAACTCTTATTTCACCATCGAAATCAAATAACTTTATTGGATATTGACTGAGTTTTCTATCCCACAAAGGGATGGAGGTATGACCATCACTTTTTCCTCCTCCAATTGTTTGTGTTAATCGCATAAGCTCTATTATAATTTGAAAATCCGTCAAACTATCTAATGATGTCTTTAATTTCTCAATTTCAAGACTAAATTGTTCTTTTGATATAGTATGGTACAGATCGATATGCTTTTGCTCTAACGTCTTGTGATAATAATCAATATCCTCGATCCATTCTCTTTTATTTTGAGCATTGCATAAAACACCAAGGCTAAATAGGAAACAAATTGTAATTTTAAGTTTTCTCATATCTTTTTTCGAATTGTTTTTGTCCAAATACGCTATGTTGTATTATGACTTTTGGACTTTACAGAATATGGCTAATAATTATGTTTGTATTTTGTGGAAACGCTTAAATGTTTATTTCCATAAATTCATCTTACTTGTTAGAGTTTTCAACTTCTAAAAGTATTTTATCGAGTGCTTCCCTATCAAACCATTTCCCCTTAATCATGACTCCCAAAATGGTTCTTGTATGACTAATATTAGTTAGAGGGTTTTTGTCTAAAAGAACCATATCTGCTAACTTCCCTTCATTAAGTGTTCCGCTTTCAGCAATTGTATTTAAGTAACGAGCAGGATTTACAGTAACGGTTTTAAGCGTCTCGTATGCTGAAAGTCCAGCACTATTTATTAGTTCTAATTCACGATGAAGAGAAAAACCTGGGACAAACAAACCATAAGTATCACTACCTGCCATCAAAGGAACTCCTTGCTTATGCAGCATTAGCGTGAACTCTTTTTGCCATTTCAGTTGTTTTTCGAGTCGTTTCAGACCTTCTTTAGAGGTAAACCTTGATTTTGTTTTATAATTTATTTTGTTGGATCGCCAATAATCAGAATACTGTTTCGGAAGATATTTTATGGATTCACCTTTATTTAAAATTGTCGCTTTTTTCTTATCTGCATAACGACTAATCATTTCAAAAGTTCCTAAAGTAGGTGATACATATATGCCACTTGTTTTAATTTCTTTTGCCGCTCTCTTCAAATAGTTATGAGATGTGCGCTCTTCTTTTGAAAAGATATTCATAAACTCTTCAACATGAGCTATTGATTTAATTCTCAAAGAAAATTCTAAAGGCAGTTCTCTTTGTCCATGACCTACAATTGGAATATTTTCTTTTTGAGTTAGCTCTAATAATTTTAAATAGATTTCTTTCGGTAAATTATCAGCAATTTTTAAATAATCATACCCTTTCTCTTTATGAGTATTCACCACTTTTTCTACAGCATTTATACTACTTAAATGATTTCTTTTTAGATAAGGACCAGTGGTATAGTAATAAGGAGATAAAATTGTATTATTTCTGGCAAGCTCTTTAATTTTCATGTGGTCCTGCCCCTCATATTCTGCCATATTTCTGGCAGAAGTAATTCCGTTAGCAATTAAAAGTTTGAATTCATTTTCAATACTATTTTGAAGGTGATAATGCGTTTCCACGAGACCAGGAATTAGATACTTTCCTGAAGCTTGTATTTTAATATCAATAGTGTCTGTGGGTTTCTGTGAGGCAGGTTCTATTTTTATTATTCTTCCATTGCAAATAAGTACTCTTTTATTAAAAAGTACGGTTTCAGTATTCATGGGTATTACGTTCACGTTCTCAAACGAAATTATTTCTGTTTGAGCGCTAATGACAGAAGAGAACATGAGGATACATAGTATTAGACAATTATTGAGTGTTCGCATTTTTTTTGATTTATAAATTTTATGCAAACGTACTTCTCAACTCAGTTTTTGAAGTTCGAAAATTGATACTATAGAGAAAATAGAACTTATTTATTCTTGTACTCTTTAGGCGTATACCCTGTTTCTTTTTTAAAATTTGTGTAAAAAGATGTTTTGGAGTTAAATCCACATTCAAGACCAATGGAAAGTATACTATAGTTATTAAAAATTGGATCTTTTAGCATTCGTTTTACATCCCTAATACGATATGAATTAATGTAATCAGAGAAAGTAGCTGAAGAATTTTCTTTGATAATTTGAGACAGGTAACTACTACTTATCTCTAATAGCTCTGCAACACGATCTCTGCTTAGGTTTGGATTGTGATGTATTTTGTTTTCTTCAATTAAATACTCCAACTTTTTAAAATGAGAACTTTTAGTGTTTACAGAATCAATTGTTTTCACTTTCCTTCTTTTCGTCAGCGCTCTAATTTCATATTGGTCATTAGATAATTTAAATTGATACATTCCTTTATAAATAAACCAATAAATAAAAATGGAGCAAAATGTCCATAAATAAGTTAATGGTAGTTTTTCTAAAAAGAGAAATCGATAAAATTCTAACACAACTCCAAAAAGTATAATTAACGAAAGAAAAAACAAAAGATATTTTAACCATTTCTTACTAAAACGATTCTCCTTAGTCACCGCGTATTTATAAGATAGGGCAACGATAGAAATAGGAAAAACAACAGACAGAAAACTAATTATTTTATAAAATATTGGAATGAAGTTTAAAACAGTATCTGGTAGCGCATATAGATGAAATGTTGAACTTAAAGACAAGAAAATGTTTAGTATGCTTAATACAATAAAAGGCAAATAAAAAAGCCTGAGATGCTTTGCTTTATACGATGTATTCCCTGATGTTTTATAAAAGAAAATAAATAATGTTGTAGTGTATAAAAATTGCCAAAGAAACAAATCTAAGAGACTAATTATGAACGGATTTAATCCCATATCCCAAAACCAATTATTGACCCCCACAATAGCGATAATCAATAAAGTAAATCCTAAATATTTATTATTTTCACTTTTGAAAAACTTAGAGTATAAAATCACCAAGCTTAAAATAAAGCAATGAATTGTGGCTACAAGAGATACTATCTCTAAAAATGAAATATTTATTGATGGCAAAAGTATAACGTATAGGTTCAATTTGTTTTCAACGCAGAACTACAAAGTTGTTGTATCGGATTAGCTCCTATTTTTTTCCAAATGTAACTAAAAATTACCCGTCTTTTGTTTTTAGTTTATACTTTCTATATGATGTCATAAATTAGCAATTCATTAGCCCCCTTGTCGCATCCAGTTTTCGTTTTAATTCCGAATTCAATAGCAAAGCGACATTCCATAAATCCGAATAACTAGTATAATATCAAAGTGAATTACGGCAATGAACAATTAGAGTTTATTCAAAAGGAATAATATGCATATTCTGGCTAAGATTTCCATTTGCATAAAAAGGAATAGAATTTATCATGCTCTTGGAACACATGTACTGATGAGAAACGAGTATACCTTCACTGATTTCTTGCATTCCCGATAAAAACTAATTGACGATTGTAGCAGATTTACTTTTTCTCAATTCAACTTCATAGCATTTAAATTCCTTTCAATTAGAAAAAAGAACAAACCACTATCAGAAGGATGCTCGTCAATGTTGAAATTGAAAACCCTGTAATTAAATCTCTTCTTTTTTTAAAAACAGCAAAAATTAAAAGAGGGAGAGGAAGCATTAATAATGCTCCGAATATTAGGGTCATAAAATCATTCCTCAAAAAAAATGTGAGACTATAGATGAGTGCATGCACACCGCTGCTGCCTTGTGTTTCTTTTTCAATCATCATATGCACTAGTAGGATATAAACTAGTATTGACATCGCATGAATTATTGGGATTTTAAGTGCTAATTTTTTCATAACTACTGGTTTTTTCTGGTATCTCAAACGAATTTCTCGTAGATTAATTGTCTCCCTAAAGCAGTTCATTGAGTAGAAACCAACCGCATAAAACATGGGTAAAGGTTGTATTGAGTGTTCTTGGACTCGCTTACAATTTATGACGCATGATCTCAATTCAATTTCGAGATGCGTGTATAAAAATAAATTCCCCTACCATCGTGTCACATCGAGTATTCTTTATAGTCTTTAACATAAAAAAAAACTACATAATGAAAACACAGCTCTTTTCAATCGCTTATATTTCCTTTATCTTATTATTTACAAATGCAATCTTCTCTCAACAGCAGCCGATTTTCAATACAGCCGAGCAATACACTTTTGACAGCAAAATCATGGGAGAGCAACGTACAATTTTAGTTCAGGTACCTGAAAGCTATGAGAAAAGTAACACATCATATCCTGTATTGTTCATCACCGACGCCAAAGCGCACATGACTCATACCGTTGGAACTGTTGATTATTTATCAAAATTTCGTTTGATGCCAGAAACGATTGTCGTTGGTATCGTTCACACAGACCGCAATCGCGAACTGAGGCCAACTCCAATAGACAAAAAGAAAGATGGAGTTATTGAAGGCGCCGATCGCTTGTTGCACTTTTTTGAAAAAGAAGTGATTCCAATGATACATTACAAATACAGAACGTTACCATATAACCTGTTTTCTGGAACTTCCTACGGAGGTCTATTTGGCATACACGCCTTTCTAACAAAACCAAAAATTTTTGATGCAATTACTGCCATTAGTCCTTCTTTGTATTGGGACAATCAAGAGGTTTTAAAGAAGGCCAATACTCTTTTTAAGAAAGGAAAAGCAAAAGGGAACTTGTACCTTACTATTGCGAATGAACCTACTGTAATGACAAAAACTTTTCATGATTTTGTATCTATTTTAAAAAACAATCCAAGCAATGAAGTGAACTGGGGTACAAAAACCTTTCAGGAAGAAACGCATAACACCACGGTTTTAATAGGTCAGTATTATGCATTTAAAGAGATTTTCAAAGCATGGGATATCCCTGAGGGAGAACCTCAGAATTTAACGCAATTATTACAACGTTACGCTAAAATGTCTGCACAATTGAAACACAATGTGTTGCTCCCACAAGACAGGGCTAATGGGTATGGTCAGTGGCTTTTATATTTAAAGAGACTCGATGAAGCGATTGAATTGTTTACATGGAACACGGCAAACTATCCTACATCTAGCCTTGCATTTCAGAAGTTAGGTGAGGCAGAAGAACGTGCTGGGAGGTTCATGGCCGCTAAAAAAAACTACGAAATCGCCCTGCGATTAAGCGAGGAGCAAAAGTCTTCAAAATCGGGGGCTATCAAGACGCATTTAAAAAGAGTTCGTGAGGCGATTCTCAAAACTCCCAAGTAATAAAAAAACAGCCCTTTGCGATGGTTTGGGGAGTGTCATCTCATGAACTCTAAAGGCCATATTTTACAAATCCTACAGGAGGTTTACAGAAATTACTTCGCAAAAAGAAACCCAGCCAACTAGACACACTAAATGAGCTCAATCTATTTCTCCATTACAATTTGGAATTTTTTATTCGTTTGGTGTGTATAACTGCTTTTGAATGGTTTCAATATTTTCTCAAATTAGTTGAAACTCTTTCTGAGAAGCTCTTTAATTGGGAGAGATTAAATCTCTGATATGAGCTGCAACCGCAGCTCCTGGCATGGAACCGTAATTACTCAATACAATGACATAGTAATCTTCTTTTGGATAATACTCAAAAGTACTTCCCACTCCAATAGTGACACCTCTATGCCCTATAGTAGTTGCTTTTCCTATACTATTCACTTCAAAACCATAGCCATAAAACCTACTCATCTCTTTCGTTGCAAACAGCTTGACGTGTTTCTTTTGCAGTAGTTCTTTCGTTTCTTTGTTTATAAACGTATGCTTATTGATTGCTTTAAAGTACGTATACAAATCTCTCGGATTGGAATAGATCCCTCCTTCTGGAGCCAAATAAAGTCCAACAACTCCATTTTCACGTCTTGTCCCTTTAATGAAAGTATCCTCTTTGTCAAAAAAGGTATAACCAAGGGCCTTGTTTTGACGCTTCGCTAGTTTTTGAATATCAACAAATGAGTTTTTCATACCAAGAGGTTCAAAAATAGTTTTCTCGATGTATTCTGCATAGCTCATTCCGCTAGCGCGCTCAATAACAAGACCTAAGAGAGTATAGTTTTCATTCGAGTAGTCATGTTTATTTAAGACTTTAAAATTAGTTCGTCTTCCTTCATTTAACGAATCAATAAATTTTAATTGCGCTTGCAGGGACTCCTCGAGGTTTCTTGCTTTGTCATTAGCGATATTGAAAGGCTCATAATCATCCAATTCTATACCAGAGGTATGGGTTAATAAATGATGAATGCTTACCTGATTGGCAATATCTTTTGGATATTCGGGTACATATATACTTAGAAAATCGGTGAATTTCAGCATTCCTTGTTCTGCGAGCTTAGCGACAGCAATCGCAGTAACTGTTTTTGTTGTTGAGGCAATATTAAAGGTGGTATTCCTATCATTTTTCGTTCCTCTTGTTTTATGGCTATCACCATAGGCTCCTTCAAATAAAATAGTATCTCCTTTGGCCACTAGTACAGATCCTGAAAAATAATCTAATGCATCTAACTTCTTCAAGTAAGATTTTAAATGCGTATTCATTTCTTCAGCCGAAATAGGATTGTATGGAGGAAGGGGCCCTGAAGGACGGTATCCTCTCGCTACTGTTTTTCCTACAATTTTACTACTGTCTGTATTCATGTGCAATGTGATCTCAACCCAATTTTTTGTGTGCTTGCCCTGGAACCAAATCGCCAAACTCCTTTCATTCGACCATTCTGTTGCGACTGAAAAAGGTGTTATTTCTCCATATTCGGCAAAAATACGTGTCCAATAGGCGGCGGCTTTCACAATATCCTTCTCATATTGTTTGGTTGTAAACGCTGTTAGTTTTTTAAGGTCATTCGCATTATAGGCTTTTATAAAATCTTTAAATATGGGTGTGATTTTATGAACTGGCCATTCAAAATTCACAGGAGATTGTCCGAGAATTTCTGATGGATTTAGTAGCATGGTTAGTACTAAAAGGGCGCCGAATACTCTATTTTTTTTTAGGGCTGCTTTAGTGGCTGTCATTTTCATATAGAATTATTTAATTCGGCAAAAGTAGCTGCCGTATTCTATTTGAAAAAACAAACTGTCGTGAACTGCCAATAGGATGTTGTGAATTGTATCTTTATTGTACTCCTATTAAAATAGGATGCTTCGTAGTCCTACACAATGCTATTTACTCATCGCTAATTATGGTGCTAGCGATTGCTAAATTCATTGCATTCGGTCTTATTTTCCAATCATATGCACCGTTGGTTAATAAGATGACGGTAATCGTTTGATTGGTGTGCTCATTCCAATAATGTCGAAATGATGAAATTCCAGCACCACCGTGACCCACCATTCTGTATCCTCCTTGAAGTGCATACGATTCCCACCCTAATCCAAAAGTCCCCTGCTTTCCATTTGCTAGCTGAACAGGTTTCCAAATCTCTTTAAGTAGCTCTTTGTCTATAATCAAACCGTCTTGCAATGCTTGGAACCATTTGGCCAAATCATCTATTGAAATGTTTAAACCGGCGCCTGCATACATCGGTGGGGAGTAATTTAGTGGGAACATTTCTAAATTTCCAACATTGCGCTGATAACAAGTGACCCTGTTTGGGATTACTTTTTTAAATCCACCATATGAAGCAGATCTTAAATTGAACTTATCAAAATATGCGGTTTGCATGTGAGATTCAAAATCTTCATTTGCCAATTGTTCAATGATGGCGCGAATCAATAAAAATCCAGTTGCATTGTATTTTGATTGAGTTCCAGGTTTGGAACTAAAAGGTTTGTTTTTCAATGCGTCAATCACAGATTTTTCACTATTTGGAGCTAAGAAAATCTGATAATCTATTTGATCTGGAATGCCCGAAGTATGAGAGAGTAATTGTTTAAGTGTTAATCTTCTCCATGACGCTGGTAAATCAGTTCTATTTGGAAGAAAATCGGCCACCGTCTCAGCCACATCACGTTTCTGAATACTAAGTAATTTATGAAGTGCAACTGAACTAAATAATTTAGAGATGGAAGCAATGGGAAAAGATTTGTCTAAGGTCATGGGCACCTGCAGTTGTGCATGTGCTGAACCGAATGCTTTTTTGTGCACTAATTTATTATCTATGAGAACCGCATAAGTTAAACCGATAATCTTTAAGCTATCTATGGTGCTTTCTAGATAGGCATCGGTTGCATTAAAAATAGGGTTCTTGTTTTCTTGAGCATGCGATTTTCCTGTCAAACATATGACTAGAAATAGTTTCAAAATTAACTTCATTGGAATTGTTTATCTCAATGACCCATGCTATTCATAATTGTTACAGTTTTTAAGTCTTTCAACGAATATTTTAACAAAAAAAGTCCTTGATTTACAACAATAGTCATTCGCTTCCTATCAGTTTGTTTTAAGGATGCTCATTCGCATGGCATGCATCGATAGCGATTTGCTTTTTTTTTACGAATTCGTATCAAAAATGAGATATGCAATAAACAACAAAAAATAAATCGCCAGATAGCGCAAGTAGAAATTTCTAAACTTTTTATAAGCACGGTTTTCAGGATACATATTTCCAAAAAGTGCCTTAATCTCTTTCCAAAAAAGAGGTTTGATGTTGATGAGCCAACTATCAGTTTGATATACGATTTTGCGGAATTTACTTCTGTAAAAGCTCAATGGTAATCCCCAAATGACAAAAAGTATCAGCCAAATATGTTTCATTATAAAATCCATTGTCATTTATTTTTTTGGAAACCAAGGAAAAAAGGCATTTGTTTTTTGAACATATACTTTGTAGTGAGGCTTTGTCTCTTGTAATGTTTTTTCAAGTAAGCGCACCCCTGAAACTTTGATAATCAATAGGGTCATTATAATAGCACCGATTGAATGCCAATAATTTCCAGCCGCAATACTAAAGATAGCATATGCCCACCAAACCGCTGAATCGCCAAAATAATTGGGATGTCTTGTATATTTCCAAAACCCTGTGTTTAGGACCTTGCCTTTGTTATTTGCATTTCTTTTAAAACGTGCCAATTGAAAATCGCCACCAGCCTCAAAAGCAAATCCAATACTCCATACTATAATTCCTACATAATCTAGCATCGCGAGCGCTCCCGCACTTGTGCTTGCATTGACCCCCAAAAGAGGCAGCGAAATAATCATAATTAAGGCGCCCTGTAATAAAAAAGTTTGAAAAAAACTAAACCACCAATAGCGTTTTGGACCATAATAATTTCGAAACTCCTGATACCTAAAATCCTCTCCTTTTCCAATATTTCTCAAAGCAAGATAGATGGCAAGACGAAGTCCCCAAACACTCACCAAGCTCAATACTACTATTTTTCTGGTTGTTAGTTCTCCTGAATTAAATGCGTAAAATACATTCACGATTACAAATCCCAGCCCCCAAAAAACATCAACAATACTGACATTTTTTATAAAAACACTCCAGATCCATAAAAGTGTTACAAGGGTAAATATGATGACGGCTGCTTGAGAAAATAGAGATATCATTGTGTTTGATTTTGGTTGTTCGAACGCACAACAGATTTTGCTATGAATTCTAAAAGAACTAAAGATAATAAACTTTAGGTGAAGGTGTTCGCAAAAGAAATTCAAAAGCTCAAAACAACACTCTTACACAGGCTCAAGAGACCTATGTTGTTCTCATTCTCAAAAAATCAATTCTGAGGCTTATCGATCTAAAAAGCGTGACCTCCAAATCATACTTGTTGGAAAAAAGTTAAATGCTAGAGAGATAAATACTGTAAAAGCAAGCAATCCCACAAAAACAATGACCGTTCCTAGCATAAATTCAATGGGTTTTGGACCATTAGCACTGTAGGTTACCATATTTAGTATTGTTGAAATCATCAATGCAAGTACTCCAATTGATATGGCCATTGATTTAGGAGTCCTCAGTGGATAAGAGCTTATCTTTCTGAAGAAATTGAATTCATTTCCCCATTTATGAATAAACAAAAACTTTCCCTCTTCGATTTCCGCTAATAAGATGGGATCAATTTCACTGTCTACCAACTCGAACAGTTCGCCAGGAGCAATAATTTTAAGCGGTTTTAGACGTGTCTTATACTGACTTTCTATTTCTCGTACTTTATCCATTGCTTCCTGAGGCAAGTCTCCTTTAAATAAGGAAATATCTAATATTCTCAAGCGATATTTTAGGCATATACGCTCTACTGTACTGATTGACAACATTTTGTCATGCATGTCTCGTTTCAGGCTATTGATGTCATCTGAGTGTTCGTGAAGTAGTGCCTTTGCTTCATCTAAAACTTGTCTCATTTTTGCTTCAATATCAAACGCCTCGGTTACTAGTTTAGAATCTATCATTACGTGTATCTTTAAATGAACAATATGCAATTGCAAACACAATATCGGCTCAAAAACCTGTTTCACAAGCACATATAAAAACATAAAGATAACCATTATTCAGTGATTCAACAAATAAAGCTATGCCAGAGAGCAATATGCAATGAAGAAATGAGGTACGATATTTGTCGCTGCACTTGGCTTAGAGAGGGAAACCATTCTAAGGACAACACGGGTAAATTTGTTGGTGTTTTTTACTCTAAGTAAGCGAGGTTCGCACTACTTTTTTGTTTTGCTTTTACCAAAGCATTTGCTAGCGCCTTCTGCCAGAATAAGTCATTGCCTCTCCTTTTCCAAAACCATAACTAATTCCCAATGTGATAAAACGGCCACGTTGACCAAAACTATAGGATTCAAAAGTAGGTTGATTTACAAAACGTTCTTGAATTCTCGATGCAAATAGATCTCTCACACCAATGTTTACAATGGCTTTCCCTTTGAATATTTTCTTACGAACACCAACATCTAAAAACGCATACCCTGCTTGTTCGCCTTGTACCGTTTCAATACGTGAATTGTAATTCCCTGTTAATTCAACATCAATGGCTGCTGGCAATCCCATTTTTGAACCGAGCCTCGCTGTCCATTGACTCCCTGTAAAATCAAAAACTTGGTTTGCAAAGGTCCCATCGCGGTCAAAATAATTAATATTGAAATCTCCTGTTAAGGTGAGCCATTGGTTCGGCGAATATTTCCCATTGGTTTCAAAACCTATAGAGGCGTTTGTACCAATATTTTCGGGTGTTGAAAAGGTCACATTGTTTTCAAAGATAGCCACGCGCTCCACAACATCAGTGGTAAATCTGTGGTACAAACTAGAACTCAATGCTGCTTTTCCTATTTTATAAATACTCGTTAGCTCATAACTATCTGTAAACTCTGGCTGTAAATTAGGATTCCCAACGCGTATATTGAAGTTGTTTCTAATATTAAAGAACGGATTCAAATCCCATAATCTCGGTCTAAAAACACGTCTAGAATAGCCCGCTTGTAGTGAGGTCCCTTCATTTATTTTATACGACGTGTGCAGTGTGGGAAATACATTGCTGTACTTCTGTTCATTGCTTTCATTCGTAGTAGCTAATCGGGTGTTTACATTGGTTTGCTCTACTCGCAACCCAACTTTTACTCCAAAATTATCTTTATCATACGCTGCGGTTGCATACACTCCGAGGACTTTTTGGTTCCACTCAAAATTATTCGTGAGCGCATCATTCACCACGTAGTTTCCATCGACAAAATCACGCACTTCAAAATCATTACCAACATCATTGATCACATATTGCGCGCCAGTCTCAATGGTGTACACTTTGTTCAACGGATTTACATAATCTGCCTTAAAGGTATAATTAGCCTGCTGGAAATCGGTTTCGGTTTGTTGGTCACTATTACTATCCGCTCCTGAAATGGTGGTATTTGTAAACTGTGACTCTTGATCTTTACCAAAGAAACTCCCCAAAGCACTGAACTGTAAGGTATGTTCATCGTTATTTTCAAATTCCTTTTTGTAATTCAACTCGTATTGGTATTTTGGATTGGTCGCTTCAGTAACTTCCGTTCGCAGCCAACTTGAAATCAAACGATTGTTTCCATCGAAAAACTGAAAATTATATGCCGATGGCTGATCTTCAATTTCATATGCAAAATTTCCTGAAAGTGTCAATACATTCAAATCGTTGATATGGTAATCGGTACCCAAGGTAATGTTGAAAAATGCTTCATTTCTAAATGCTTCACCTTTACTCACGACCACCTCGTTAGTACTGAGGTTTCGGTTGGTGTTTTCTGCATCTTGAGGAAGCGAGCGATACCCCGCCCCCATTTGAGCAAAAAGGTTAAAGTTTTCAGTTCTTCGGTTCAAGCTCAATCCCAAACTGTGGTTGTCTGGAATTCCTCCATTTACAGAAACCGAACCGTTCCACCCTCTTTTTTCATCTTTTTTAAGGATGATATTCAAGATTCCAGCAGTTCCTGATGCCTCGTATTTGGCAGACGGATTTGTAATCACCTCAATACTTTCAATCATATCAGCAGTAATGGTTCCCAGTGCATTGCTCGATTGATCTGCCAAAACTGAAGGTTTTCCATTGATAAGAATTTGCACACCGGAACTTCCACGCAATCTCACATCTCCCTCAATACTCACATTTACAGAAGGTACATTGTTCAATACTTCCAATGCACTTGCGCCAGAACTACTGATGTCTTTCCCTACATTAAACACTCGTTTATCGAGTTTAAACACCGTTTTAGATACTTCAGCGTTCACCGTTACTTCCTCTAGTGTCATACTATCTGCTGCGAGTTGAATGGTTCCCAAATTCACCTTTCCATTAGTCATTGTAAATTCGGTAATTGTTTTGGTTTCAAAGCCCATAAAACTTATTTCTATGTAAAAATATCGGTTTGATGTGGACACTGTAAAACTTCCATTCTCTTTTGTAATCACACCAGTAATATTGGCGTTCGATCGCTTGTCTTTTAGTACCACCGTTGCATACGGAACCGGTTGTGCAGTTTCTTCTTCAATCAATCTTCCTGTAACATCAATGCTCTGTGCCATTGCAAAACTGCTCATGAACAGGCATAGTAGGGTATAAATTACTCTTCTAATTTCTGACTTCATCGTGATCTTTTTTATGGGCACAAAGAAAATAAAAAAAGATGGCTCTTGAAAAAAACACCTTACAAAAAGACCTCCTCTTTATAAAATGAACACAACGTTTGTACAATGAAAACTGATGTTTAAAGAAATCATATTAGCAATGAGAAGATTGAAAAGGTAAGAAGGCAGTGATGGGTTTATGACCTCGAATAAAGTCTATGATAGCCTCTAAGTATTGGACATGCTTGATTGTATTGGTTGTTATTCCGAACCGAGCATTGCTGTTATGATAACGATGTCTTGAAGAAAGTGAATCAACCATGCCCAAAAAACTCCTTTTGTTTCAAGAATAGATTTCGCTAAAAACCAGCCTAAAAAACCAGCAACAAGAACTCCTGAAAAGCCCCCCGGGGTTCCGAAATAATGGACGCTTCCAAATAAAATACCTGAAACAAGCATGATATGCTTGTCTTGAATCGAATTTTTCAAGACAACCACGATTCCTAATCTTGTGATGCTCTCTTCGACAAAGGAATTTATCAATGCAAAACCAATCGATATGGGTATCGCATAGAACAGCTTTGAATAATCAAATTCATTGGTGTGAATCACTTGAAAATAAATAATGACAACAGTTACCAGCGTTATTATAACTGAAAAATTTGTACCCAGATGAATCCAATTCTCAGTACTTTTCGGTTTTATTCCTACTTGGGGCACTGGGCTTATCATTGCATCAATAGTTCCCTTTTTAAAATAGTTGACAAATTCTTTTGACTTGAACCTCCATAAAAAAAGTAAAAATATAATGGTTATGGCGAGAGTGCTTGATTGATAGGCGAGTTGTTGATTTACTCCCTCAGAAAAAAAATTTGAAAATTGAATCGTAGAAGACCAATCTCCAATGATTGGTAGTGCAATGGTTAACAATACAATTATTGCTATAAGAATACATTCTTTCCTTTTCATATTTGTTCTTATTGCTATGTATGTTTCGTATTAAAAACAGCACAACAACATATCAAAGTTCAATTTTCAATTTCTAAAGATAAATTTAATTCTACTGTCCTTCATAAACCAGGCTCTTTTTTGTGATATTTTTTTGAAAGGTTGGGAAAAATATCCCAGGAAAAAAATTGCACTCGAGTATCGATAGGTTCTGTAATAGTTCATTTTTATCGTTTTGTAACAAGAGTACTGTTGATAGGTATTTCGTTTTGTGCTTTCAACGCTAAATTTGCAATGTCTTGTGAAAGATCAAAAGCATTTTGGCGCGTTCCAAAGCTATTCGACAGCACAACTGACACGATCTTACGGTCTAAATAAATTGCGAAAAATGCGCTAGTTCCTGGTTGCGCACCTCCATGTGCAATGATTCTCCCTTTTTGAGGATCATTATATACCGACCACCCAAAGCCATAAAGATCGTCTCCTTTTGCAGGCGCAAGTGCATCTGTTGCATAGAACATCATATCCAAACTTGTACTATCAATGAGCTTGTGACTCAGCACAGCCTGACCAAATTTAAGCAAGTCTTTCACTGTAGATTGCACACCTCCCGCAGGATATATGATGCTTAAATCGGTTTTGGGGCTTTTGATATAGGTTGATTTTACTTTCAAATAAAGTTGTGATTTGTTCGCATACACTTGCTGTTCTTCAAGGCTCGTATTTGACATCCCTGATTTATCCCAAATATTTTTTTTCATGTATGCACCATAACTCATCTGCGATACTTTCTCAATGATTGCACCTAGAACAGTATATCCGTACGACGAATACATGTATTGTGTGCCTGGCTCAAACGCTAATTCTTTTTCCTTAAAAGCATCCAATGCGTCTAATAATGATGGGTAATTGGTAAACGACATGGCATCCCATTTAGACGTGTAATGAGGGATTCCTGAGGTGTGTTTTAATAACTGTCTTATGGTAATAGCCCCTTTTGCTTTTTTTGGAAACTCTTGTAAATAGGTTTGAATGGGTTTGTCTAAATCTAATAGTCCTTTTTCATATAGTTGCATGATTGCAATGGCGGTCATTGGTTTTGTTATTGATGCAATTCTTGCAAGCATATCGCTATCTGCTCTCTTTTGAGCATATTTATCCGAAAAACCGGCTCCGCTCAGATAGGTTCCACTATTTTCTACAGACAACCCTGCTGCAACTCCTAAAAAGCTATTCGTGTGGATATATTCATTGATTATTGTATTCGCTTTCTTTTGAAATTTTTTATGTAGAACGAGATGTGGTTCGTTACAATTCAATGTAATTTCACTTTTTGCTTTCGGAATTTCAACTTGACTGAATGGGTTGAGCGTTAGCGGTTCAATAATCCAAACTATTCCGATAAACAGGATACATACACTAAGTAAGAACAGATTCCTTTTTTTCATGATTTCTTTATACAGTTTCTATACCTAAAGACGCTGCCAGTGCATATTTCGTTACCGAGCTACTGCGAATATTTCCGAAACGTTTGTGTACCTGTTCCTTGGTGTTTTTTAGAAACTCTTGTAAGAGCTATCATCTCGATAAAATTCAGAAGAACGTTTTAATCAAGGTGCTTTAAAAAAGGAAGCAATGATTCAGATATGTCGATAAACATGAAGTCTTTGTAGATTCGTTCTCTACTCTTGTTTTTCATCTTCAACAAACTCCATAAGCCCAAATCTATTGGGCTGGTGTACGTCTTTATCAATGTCATAAATAGGGAATATGGTTGAGGTAACACGACGTTCCCCTTCAATTTCATTTCTATCTTGACGAACTGCCAAAAATGCCCATTTATTGCCAGGTTGTACAGGTTCAAATTCACCTAAAAATCCAAAAACAGCAATTGGTATTTCAATTTCTACCGTCCAACCTTGATCAATATCAGCATTATCGTTTATTGTACCAACATAGCCCACTTCATATCTGAGGTTTGGATTAAAGGTTTTTAAAGCAACATTTTTGCCTTTGTAATAGGTGTTCAAATACAAAAAATCATTCATTGCTTTATACATATTCAACTCAAAACCAAAATGAGTATCCAAACTTTCAGGTACTGGAATCAAAAAAATTTCGGCACAATCATCGAAAAAAGGTTTCCCATCTCTTTCTGTCTCTCTCGCTGTTAAAAACGCATCTTCAAATTGATAAAAAAGGTATAAGTTGGTGTCATCCCACAACATTCTAAAGGTGGTTTGTTGTGTATCAGTGAGTTTTTTAGCGCGATAGGTGTAGTTAAATACCCTACTTTCAGTTTTCTGCCAACTGGCTTCATTCATTTTGCCATCTATCACCATCGAATCAAGGGATTTGGAGACTTTAAAAATAGGTTGTTCTCCCAATGACATTTTATTTTCAGAGGTATCTGTTGATTTTTTAACTTGTGTATTGTTGCATGAACATAGCAGAATTATAAAAGCAATGAGGGCATAGTCTTTAAAAATTTTCATAGGTATATTTTTGTAAGGAGTAGCCTAAGATAAAAAAATAATAGCACTCACAGGTATTGTAAGCTCACAAAACCCAAGCACTTCATAGGCGTATCTTTCTACAAAAAGAAGATACGGGCTATAAAACTCGAAATGTTACGAAGGCTAAGGGCACATTTCAAATTCTTTTTACTTCATGATGAAGAGCTATAAATTTCATGGCGTTTAAATGAGCGTCGGTCGGTAATTTTACACAGAATTGTATAGAGCCATTGCTACACTGCGTTGTTATCTGATTCGTTCACTTAGCTTCTCAAACCATACATTTCTGTCATTCACCACGAAGTCGTGCGCTGTTCCGTCTTGTGTTAGTATTCTAATTCCGTTGTCAATTAGTTTTGCGGTTTTTCTTTTCGTAACTTCTTTCATATCCGCATAGTCAAGATCAGTTTGTCCTTTTTGAATATTAATTTTATGCGATTTGAAAATTAGTTTCCTGTTTGTCAAGAATAGCATCCCTCCAACAGCTTCAATTCCACGAAATAAGTTTGCAGGACCTTTGATTTCGATGTGTTCATTTACTTCCACTTCCGGAATTACTTTTAGCTTTTTACCTAATTTCCCCCCCACCTTTTCAATAAGATAAGGAAACCCAATTCCGAAAAACACCCCGAAGAAAACACCTTGAATAATCAAACTGTTGATCGTGTACAGTTTTCCGTCAGCGTGATAATTAAATATCCAAAGTAAGGAAGTGTGTAAAATTGCTGTTCCTAAAGCAAATAGTATTCGGTACTTCCAATTCATTTTTATACTTCTATTTCCAATTTCCATAATACTTGTATTACATGCAGTATAAGGCTCACGTAAGCGCATGCTGCAGTTTGAATTCACTCATTTTAGGAGAAGCAATGACGCTTGCAATTAACTTTATTAAAACATGCTTTTTTTAATTCAATTTTCTTTTAAAAATATAGCGCGTAATGAAAATTCCATTTCCGTCATCTTTACCTGCATCACTCTCTACAGCACTTGTTACGAATACCAAATCCCAACCTTCAGAAATCATTGCCGTTAATTTTGAAGAAATTAAGGCATCATTTGCTGCTATATTTTGAAATCGTATGCCACCTAAATTATAAAAGTTTAATAATTTTGTCTCCTCAAAATCCTTTACTCGAATCTCTTTTCTTTTAGACTTATTTCTAGTATTATCATTTCTTGTTTGCGACGAGGTAAATTGACTATGGTCTTTTTTCTCATTTGCTGAAACTAATCGCGATCTACCCAATCCTCCAGGTATAATAGATTCCACGCTTGTAATTACTTTTACTTCAAACTCTTTTTTTGTTATTTCTTGTGCAAAAACAGTTGTTGTAAGCAATGAAAACACTGCTGCTATTGCTGCTAATTTTAATCTGCTCATTTCATTTAGATTTATATTATTTTTAGATAGATGTACTGATGTTTTACCATAGTCTCGTATATAGATAGTAGGGTATTTTTGTTGGTAGTTTTACTAGATAATTAATTTTATACGCTGCGTCTATTAAAAAACACATTGTAAATTTAGTTTTTTTCTTTTGTGCTGTAGAGAAAATAGTTGAAATTAATTTAAGCTCAGTTGGGTTTTAAAAGAGGATGGATTCGTATGTGAATCGGACACCAAAAAACAAGCTTAAAACACTTACTAAAAGGTAAAAAGCTCATAAAAGGACTGTGTTTTATCTATGTTCTTTTTTTAAAGACTCGACAAAAGACCGCGGGTATTGAGCAACGTTACTTTAATATTTTTCGTTCGTTCACTACTTTATCCACTTTAAGCTTCACTTCAGTTTTTTCATTCATGGAGAAATCAATTTCATCCACAAAACCTAGATGCTCTATAATATAATCCTGTTCTAAAAAAGATCTCTGACCTCTCATCATTCCCCAAGTATCGTATTTATAATTTGTTCTGTATCTAATCGTTTTATTTGGTTTGATTTCAGAAACTTTATGTGCAGCCCTCTGGGGAGACGGTATTTCAATAAGTGAAACGTCTTTTGAGGAAATTGCATGTATTTCAAAAAAAGAATCTTTCATTCGCTTGATTTTTAAAGGGCCTAAGTATAAAGTTCGAGCATTTTTTGGGTAGACGCTAACGTAAGATTCGTCTTCGCTGTTATTTTCAGATATCATGACTAAACCAATCGAATTGTCGAGTTTTATGCTCGATACCTGTTCTTTTAATACAACTAGTCGATTTCCAATTTTTGAAGCACATGAATACAGCTCTTCAGCAGACCATTTATTCAAATAATTCATTTTAGCAGAATTATAATGCGGCTTCATGATTCTTTCATCTACATAAAATATTCTAATTACTTCTATCATACTTTTATTTGGAACATGTTTTACAAGGTTTATTTTCATAGGCTCTTGCATCATGTTTCTGTTGCAAAGAGCTTTGTAAAGCTATGTTTTTTTATGTTTTTAAGAGCAAAGTCTCAGAAAATGTATCAAAAAAAGAGTTGAAAACCAATTCCGATTGCCCGACTGGGTTCCAAAAAAGAATTGCGTTAAGCGTTTATTCGACAGACAAAAAAAAGGACTTCAGAATCTCAAAACAACGCTATTAAATAATACAAAACAGTATAATTTTCGTTTCTTGATAAAAACAAAAAGCCCCTAAAAGATCATAAATTATATACGGTTCTTCTTTCTTTAGGTTTAAAATCTGAATAAAATCAGCAGTGGGATTAGGAAATAGAATGTGTGTTCTCGTTACTAAATTTTCTTGGATTGATAGGGGCACCCCAGGAATTTCATATTTCAAAATTAACCCATCAGTATTTGTAGTATACAGGTCATTTACGTTGATCATTAACCCATAAATAGAGTTTGTTGTCGTTGCAAACAACTCAGGCACAGGTGCAGTCTTTGTAATGTCTATTTTAAAAATTTTACTTGCTGGAAAATCATAAAAGTAAAGGTCGTTTCCTTTGAGTGCTATTTCATAACCTTTAGCACTACAGAGATCGGTAGGTATTTATGGTCATACTTTCTAATCCATTTATTAATGGTGGCAGGAGTAATTCCATAGCATTTACCTAGTTGATACTTGTTGTACTTTCCAGTACTCAGTTCGACTAAAATTTTAAATTTGAAAGGCTCGCTGCAACGTTTGGTTATTCTGTCGTTTTTATACATAACTGGGTTAAATTATGTAGCCTATATTCAGGGAAGATCACAATAAAAGGTACCTGAAATATTATGAGCGGATCGTAAACAAGGGAAAAAGTAAGAAACTGACTTTCATTGTAGTTTCAAACAAGCCCACCAAACAAAGATTCGCCATTACAAAATGCAGAACATACATACCATAAAACGGATGCTTCTGTAGCACTATCTAAATAATAAAAAACCTATAAAATAAACCCCTAAAAAAAGCTTCAACATAAGTTCAAGGGTAAATGATTAGTGACTAAAATTAATAAATAAAAATGTTTTTTTTAGTTCAGTTCTTTGTTGGGCAACGTATTTAGCACCTGGTTTGGTTTATCATGAAAAACTAATGTATTATAAGACGCCCATCCTGCCCTATTTGTTCTTTAAATTTACCAACAATATTGGCTTTCTTATGGTTGAATGTCTCACCGAAATAAATAAATTTGACAGCTCCAATCGATTTAAGCTTTCCTTTAAATCCTCTATCATAATCGGTTTCATAGTAATTAATTTTTATTTTCCCAATGGAAATGAGTTTACCTACCATTCCTGCCTTTTCTCCCCAACTGGACCATCCTTCATATTTAAATTGTTTATTTCCTAATGATTTAATTTTGCCCCTGTACTTCCCCTTTTCGGCATATCCAGCAGCTTTCCAATAAGTAATTTTAGTTTTCCCTATTTGTGTAAGTTCACCTACAATTCCTGAATTTTTATTCCAGCTGTAGTCTGCAGCGTAAGTAAATATTAAATTATTAATAGACTTAATTTGTCCTGATAAACCTGAAGGTGAATCACTAGTATAGTAGTCTATAGAAGAAACTGAATTCAGAAATATTGTTGTTTCACCTAATTGATAATTATTTTTAGGTATCCTATTTTGATCCAAAGTTTGCAAATAATTTTTTGCCAGTGAATCAGAACTAAATATGTAGACTTCATCAATTGTTTCTGATATCTTAAATACTTTATTGCTATCAAGTATATAAATGATTTCGATATTGCCTTCATTAGTATTAACGTCAAAACCAATTTCCTGACTAAATAAAAAAGAAGGAATCAATAGAAATATAAAAATTACATTTTTCATAAATATCTTTTGTTTAATTAATTTATCATTTCTGTACATACTGTTTAAAATTGTGCAGCCTCTATTAAGGACGGGGAAAATTATTGGCAACGTCATTCTTAATTTTGTATTAAACTTCTTTAAGATAGAATCTTGATTGCTATCGGTAAGCACGGACTTTCATAACTAAGAAAGAAGCTAGCAATACATTATAAACGGTATTGCCAACTGGCTTTTTTTAATTAATAATCTTGAATTAAAACTTCAGTAGGAATATTCAGAGCAGTATTGAGTTTTCTGATCACATCTAGAGTCAGTTTTCTTTTTTTATTTAAAATTTCGCTAACGCTACTTTTAAACTCAACAACTTCTGCTAAACCCTTTTGCTTCATTCCCATTTGTTTGATTCGGGATTTAATTGCTTCGATTGGGTCAGGCATTCCGATTGGGAATTGTTCATTTTCATATTGCAAATGAGTTCCGATAAACCTTACCCAACATATTCCGTATTCAAAATTAAAATTTACAATCAAACGATGATTATTCCCTTTTATATTGTAAACAATTCGATTGTCTTTTAAAATACATGCACTCGGATATTCACTTTTTAATTCGTTAATGTTTTTCCATTCGGATTTTTCAGTTTCACTACATCACGATTTTAATTGTTCTTTACAATCAGTGTGTTTTTTCCAAAAATCTCGTAACGTTCGTTTTGCTACTGTTATTTGTAAAAGTAGAAAATCAACTGAAATAACCCTATAAATAAGAAGATTTTTAAAAAAATATGTGCAATATAATTGCACAGTTTAGAGTTGCTAAAAATAGATATTGAAGTCAACATTTCAATCTGCATAGGCTCACTGCGATGTTTTATTTTTTCTGAGTAAGTATCTAAAATCTGAAAATATAAACTTAATTTGCATGTAGCCCATTGAAATGTGCTACACACATAACGCTATCAAAAATACAGCATAGAAAACTACTAAATTATGAAACACTCCTTCCAATACAGTTTTCTTAAAAAATAATGATTTTAATATTTTATTAACTGAGATAGTCAAAGAATACTCGTAGCTATGTTGTTCGTAAAATATTCATCAATGAAAAAAGTATCTGTTATTATCATATGTGTATTCGCACTATTTCTAGATGCCTGTACGACTAAAAAGCACCCCACAAAAGACCGTGATGCGCCCATTTTAGAAAACACGTATCTTGGTCAGAAACCTCCCGGACTCATACCTGAATTATTTGCCCCAGATCTTATTAAAACAACACATAGGGAAGCAGAGGCAACCTTTACACCCGATTTAAAAGAGTTCTATTTTCGCAGAAGGGGAGGTGATTATAAAAACAACACGTTAGTGGTTGTTCAATACAAGGATCATCAATGGACCGAGTCTGTTGTGCCACCATATCCGGGAGAACCTGTCATTTCTGCAGACGGCCAGACCTTGTACTTAGGAAAAAAATACAGAGAAAAAACCAATACGGGTTGGTCAGAGGTAAAAAGTCTTGGGCCTATGTTCGACAATAAAGAATACGGTATTATGCGCTTTTCGGCATCTGCCAAGGGCACCTATGTTTTTGACGATTATACAATCGATGAACTTCGCATATCAAAACTCAAGGATGGCACACGTGAAGAGCCAAAACTACTCGGCAAGCATATCAACAGCGGAAAATGGACAGCACACCCTTTTATTGCGCCAGATGAGTCCTATTTAATTTGGGATAGCGAACGAGAAGAAGGGTACGGTAAATCTGATTTATACATTAGTTTTAAAGAGAAAGATGGTTCGTATGGAGCTGCAATTAATTTAGGAGATAAGATAAATACAGTAGGTGCCTCAGAAGCATATGGAAGTATTACACCGGATGGAAAGTATTTTTTCTTTCACAGAAGTTATGGTGGTGACACTGGAGATATATTCTGGGTAGATGCTAAAATCATTGAGAACCTAAGACCAAATTAAAAAAGTAACATTTGGTAACTTCGGTGAAATCTAAACACAACAAATAGCCCCTTAAAAGGGGCTATTTGTTGTGTTCGTATTCTTTTTTAGCTGAGTTCTTCTTAAGTTTGTCTTTTCCTATTTTAGATACTTACTCAGAAAGAATAAAAGAGCGCAATAAGTTACTTATACACGGGTTAAGCTGCGTTATTTAATTCTACGTTTTCTCTTACTCATAAAAATTAATATTGCAATTATAAGAATAGCTAGTATGATTTGAACAATAAGATACTTGTCTTCTTTATCAAAAATTTGAATAAGTAAAATTATAGCGAATGCTATGTAAAAAAAATACTTTTTCATAGTTTTATTAATTAACACAATCATCATAATCAGATTCAGCATTTACGTTACATACTGTAAATACAACTAAAGCAGCACCTGCATCTGCTAACCAACCAAATCCTGCTGTAAAAATACCAACAACAGCTGCTGTTCCAGCACTAATTGCGTAATTTCTAGTACATCTTCCTTGTGCGATATGAAATGCATCTTTACAAGGACCTGCTCTTTTTAAGAATGCCTTATTCATTAGATAATCTATTTCAGCAGTGATTAAGCTCTCTATTTCATTTTTGTTAAGATTCTTGTATTGTGGATTGCTTTTAACAAATTTAACACTATTTGAGTGCATTTGTTGAATTAACAAAGCTATTTTATTAGATGCTTCAAAGTTTACAGACTCCAACATTTCATTGATTTGTTCATATTTTATACTGTGAGAGGTTTGTTGCAGAATACTTAAGTTTATTCTTTTTTCGTTGATCATTAATTTTGAAATCTCAGTAGAAATTTCAAGATGTTTTTCAACAAAATTAGACAAATTTAAAGATTCGGATTCTTCATTAATTTCATTATCATATTGACTACAAGAAGAAAATAACATTAGTGATGCTAGAAACATTGCTAAATACGGTTTTCTTAATATTTTTATAATATTCATTTTTATAGATTTTAAAAGAAGATTTTTGTTTTTAATCTTCTTTGATTAAATTTAAGTGTTAAACATACTCTTTCGATTTTCTGCTAGGTTACTGATTATAAATAGTATCTCTCGATTTACTTTTTCTTTTATTTAGGTTTCAACTTTCACATTTTCCGATTTTGGATGGTCAGTCCGTTTCCGACCTCAATGCTTTTTAATGTAGTATAACTTGTTTGTGTGATCACTTCCATCCTTTAGGGTAAAGGTTAAAATCAAAACTCCATAGTTTTTTGTTTTTTTAAAACTAGTTGTCGTTGCGTTGGGGTATCCCGTTTGAATTTCTTTCTCATAATTCCAGAGCAGAGCTGTTCGTCCTTGTATGACTTTACATGGATGGATGTCGTTTTCTATAAACAATGCTCTCAGATTTTGCATTACTCCAATTTGGTTACAAGGAGTAGGATCAGGAAGGGTTTGACGGGAGGTTTGTACAAAGGGTAAGGGTAAAGGGAGGGTCTCTTGAATTTAAAAGTACATAATAATTGGGTTCATTACAAGATATAGTTCTCGATATTCATGAATATCGTGTTTCTCTTTAGGAAAAAGAGCATTGTGAAGCTACTTTTTTCATAAATACCCTCTAATTACTTTCTCATTTTTGTAAACAATGTTTAAATACCATAGGCATACAGCAGGCTAATAAAGTAATGCACATGGCAGCGATTGCTTACAATCTGAAGAAATGTCTAAAATTCATTCAAAAACGATCAAAAAGCAAGGCAAAAGCACAGGGCCTATTTCAACAGCTACAAAAAGGACTTCAAAAGCTCAAAACAAGCCTGCTAAACAATCCTAAAAAAACCATTTTTCATTATTGCTAAAACATAAAAAGCCCCTAAAAAGGAGCTATTTATTGTGTTCATGTTCTTTTTTAAGGTCTTGTGCAAGGGTTACCGGTGTCGCTCCTAGTTTATTTTAAAAATTCTAACAATTAATTTTATACGGTGTCAGTAGCTTTACTTTTTTGATAAAAAGGCTTTTGATTTTAGTAGAAATTCATCTTTATTTTCACCTTCATGAGCTCCATGTGCTACGTTTGGTAGTATCCAAAGGTCAGAATTGGGTAGATTTTTCTTAACGCGAACCACTTCTTCTAGATCCATACCTTCATCATCATCGCCTATCATGATTAATATCTCAGGCTTTATACGTTGTAATTCTTTATCACTTACCTTTATCGTATAATTTTTAAACTGATTCATGATTGCTTTTATGTGTTCATCTCCAGCATGTGATGTCTTGAGCCAAGAAAAATTATTTCTGTTTTCAAAAGTAAAAGCTTTTAAATATTCAGGAAAGTCATTGATTGTCCATGTTCCAACTGCACCTATGGTAATCATAGATTTTATTAATGATGGATTGATTAAAGCTAGTTGATACAGAACATCTCCACCAAAACTAAATCCAATGGCTTTGATTTTTTTTAATTGCAAATATTGAATTAAGGAGTTCAGGTCTTGGGCTACAGATTTTATAGATAAATCCTCCTTAAATGGCTCTGAATTCCCATGTCCTGTTAAATCAATTAAATATACTTCATACTCATTTTCATACTCTTTTACATAAGGTTTCCATGACTTAGAGGATTGTGTGTAACCATGCAATAGCAGTAAAGGTTTTCCCTTTCCATAAATTTCGTAATAGAGATTTTTACCATTTATAGAAACGGATTCGACTTTTTTTGGCGTTTGGGATAACATGTTCGTTGACATTAAAAGAAAAGTAATTAAAGGAATCGTTTTTATCATTTATATGAAGTTGTTTGTCTGTTTCTCTTATGAGTTCATGTTTAAAAGAGGCGAAGATCGTATTAGGATGTTTTTCATCGGCTTTCACACAATATTAAACCTAAGGTTTATTGCAGTGTTTTAGCCATTCGTTAGCAAATATTACCTAAACATTGGTGGTGTAATAACGTTGCTAAAGTAGCTCAGAATTATGATAACAAATATACTCGTGCTGCCTAGCGTTCTATTCCGTTTTTAGTATTTCAATCATTTGTTTTTTTTCAGGCGGACTTTTAATTCGGATATTGATTTTTTTATATTGCCATTCATTGCTAATTCTATCTGCTATAATATACATTCTAGCTTTTCCTTTTACTCCTTTTATTCGAATCGTTGAATTCACTGTTTGATCATCATTCGAATATTGGACTTCACCCTCTAAAATGGCAAATTTATCAATAGGTTCTATTTCTCCTAGCAATTCAATCACTTTTTGATCAGATTTCACTCTGTTGAGTGCATTTTCATAAAGTTCTTTATCCGAATATGCTTTCGCCAAATTAGCACCAA
Organism: Polaribacter sp.; assembly: GCA_042091715.1. Lineage (GTDB taxonomy): Bacteria > Bacteroidota > Bacteroidia > Flavobacteriales > Flavobacteriaceae > Polaribacter. Next base: position 51,434 of record JBELGW010000016.1, read on the forward strand.
TTTGCCCCATTCCAGCAGAAATGAAAATCGATATCATAACCAATAACAATCCGCTTAAAGGAACGAACCATTTCCAATTCCTATTCCACCAATTTTTGTGTTTAATCAGTTCGTTGCTCATCCAGTTTTTTTTTCATTTTTTAATTCCAACGAAAGTAAACATTAGTCTCTAATTATCCGAATTTTACCATTTTAAAAATTCTCATTTATGTACGTCTTCTTCAACCTTAGCGAATAAATCCATCAATATTTTGCAGTCGAAGGTATCGTAAATAGAGTGGTCTTGGCTATGATTTCGTTGTTTAGTTCTAGATCGTATTGCAACTCTAGAGATTCCGTTGTTGATTTGTAGTTTTATAGTTTTTTTGTTGCGCCTTTACTAGACTAAAAAACAACCAACATTGGGGGTGTCCGAGTGTTTTCCGTAAGGAAAATCAACCAGTAATACAGTATGCACGGTCTTGCACACTGGCTTTTTATTTCCAATTTTTCCTGTCAATTCGAAATATGTTTATAGGAGCTCCTTCATAAGAGTCTATTCTCTGTTCCAAAATCATTCCATTTTTTAAAGCAACTTTTTCAGAACCAATATTTTCAACATGAACCATTGAGATTAAAGAATCAGATAGATTATTTTCAAATGCATAATTTTTGCATTTAATAGCAGCTTCAGATGCATATCCTTTGAACCAATATTTGGGAAGAATAGAATATCCAATTTCCAATCTTTCAATATTTTGAATAGATTGGATAAGCAATCCACATTGACCTACTAGTAGATTTGTCTTTTTATCTATCAAAACATTCATTGCACCTAAATCATTTTCGTATCTGTTAAAAGTTTTCTCGAACCATATTTCACACATTTCTTTTTCAGAAATATTTGGGTCCATTCCTAAGAATTTTGCCACATTTTTTTCTTTGAATAAATGTAACCAGTCATCAAAATCCTCCAATTTTAACAGTCTGAATTTCAATCTCTCAGTTTCTATTCCTTCTAGTGAGTATTTCATGTATTAGCCTGTTTACGATGTAATTGTACAAGATTAGTTGCTTTGTTTACGTCATAAACTTAGTAAATAATAACTGGCAAAGAAAATCCTAGAGGATTTTCGTACGTAAGCAATTAATTTTGTACGTTTCGCCTGTTGCACAACTCCTTGTAAATCTAGTTTTTTTTCAAGAGATTTTACAACGACAATCGCTGTTGTACCTCGTTTATTTTAAAAATTCTATCAATTTAATTGTGAATTTCCATTATTAAGTATCTTTACGGCTCATTCATTAGAAATGAATTGAAAATATAATTATAAATGTATCATGAATACTGTGAATTATGTCTAATGAAAATTCAAATTTAGCACGTACTATTTGTAATTCTCGTAAAAAACTGGGACTATCACAGGAAGCTTTAGCTGAAAAAGCAAATGTGTCATTAAGTACTATTCAACGAATAGAAAAAGGAACTGTAAAACCTCGTGCTTTTACTCTAAAAGTTTTGGCAGAAACGCTAGGTTTTGATATTTCAGAGTTAATTTCTACACCAACTGATACTAAAAACGCTCAGTTACCTTTTTCATCATTAAAGAAAATGAATTTATCTAGTTTGTTTCTAGGATTCGTGCCTTTTATAAATCTTATTACTCCAATTGTTTTATGGAAACAAAGCAAAGAGATTCAATCTAAAAATAGTATCGCTGGAAAAATTATAAGTTTTCAGTTGTTATGGAGTATTGTTGCTATTATAGGAATGGTAATTACACTTTTCATATCTAATATAATCATTGGAAACGCAGGAGATGGACTTTTTATTAGTATGATTTTTTATTTACTAGCTGTATTGTTCAATGTTTTTATAATTGTTAAAACATCTTCGCAACTTAATAATAAGAGCAAAAATGTGCTTTCCTTTGTACCCAATTTATTCTAATTTTGTACTTACTAATTCATTTTTTATAAGTCCCTGATTTACAGTATGGTCATTTGTAATGAAGTATAAATGAAGTAAGAATGCCATACTTCTGACACTATAAAACCCCATTCTTCATTCTAATTTTGTGTTTTAATTTAAAACAAAATTCAAAATGAAGTTCATAGTTCAATTATTTTTATTTCTTATTATCGCTAGTGTTAATGCACAAAATATAGATGCATTTATTTCGCAGTATGCTAAAAACGGAAAAGCATTAGGAATCCGTTCAAATTTTAATGGTGTTATTCTTGTTGCAAAAAATGATAAGATCCTTTTGAACAAAGCATATGGTATTGCAAACACTAAAAAGAATGAACAATTAAAAACAAATTCGAAGTTTTTAATTGGGTCATTAACGAAACCTTTTGTAGCTCTTTTAGTACTACAGCAAGTTGAAAAAGGAACGATTAAACTAAAGCAACCAATCACTGATTTTCTTCCATATATTCATGAGGAAAAAGGGAAGTATTTAACCATCCATAATTTGCTTGCAAATATGTCGGGTTTGCCACATTACGAAGGATTGCGAAGCCATATAAAAAATATGAGAAGTTTTTCTTCTCAAAAGTTTACCCCAAAAGAATATGCATTGTTAATTGATAAAACGGGATTGTCTGCAATACCAAATTCAAAATTTCAATATAGCAGTTTGGGTTATATTTTGTTAGGTGCTGTTTTAGAAGAAGTAACTGGATTATCTTTTGCAAAATTGATTGAAAAGCACATCACATTACCACTAGGTTTAAAAAATACAGGTTTTGGTGACAATACCTTTTTGAAAAATGAAATTGTAAAAAATTATCGCTTTAGAAAAGGAACGTATACCGAAAATATAAATAGAGATCAAAGTAATACCTATACTGCTGGGGGAATGCACAGTACAACCAGCGAATTATTTTTATGGTCTCAAGCTTTACGAACAAACAAATTGTTAAAAAAACGTACTACGAAAAAACTCTTCAAAGAAAACTTAAATGGTTATGGCTATGGTTGGATGCGAAATGATACAGAAATATTAAAATATATTCCACACGCACAATTTTACGGACATAGCGGAAGTGTAAATGGCTTTGCTAGTTACCTGTTTTTAGCAGACGACGGAACAACAATTATTGTATTGTGTAATACTGCACCAATTCAACCTTATAAATTGGTGAGTGATATTTACAGAAAAGTACACAACGAAGATCTATCTAAAAATACACGAATAATTTTGCCAAGTTTTAAAAGCAAAGCACTTTTTATGAAGGAAGGTGGCTACAACGGAATTACAGCATACCACAAAAGATTAACTAAAAGAGCAGGATTTATGGTGTTTCCTTCCGGAAGTTATTTGCAAAGAGTACTTAGGATGCACGTAAAAGAGAAAATGGATCTAATTCCTTTAGAAAAAATATTCGATCGTTTTATTAAGAACAACCAAAATGCTGAAGACATGCTAAATAGAGTTGCGTACGAGTTTCTAAAAACTGACAAGAAGAAAGCATTGCATTATTTTAAATTGAACACAAAACTATTTTCAGAATCTGCAAATACATGGGATAGTTTAGGTGAGTTCTTTGAAAAAGAAGGGAGTCTAAATAAAGCAAAAGAGGCCTATATGAAAGCAGTTTCGGTAGCTAAGAATAATTTTCATACAGATGTATTGTCATTTGAAGATCATTTAAGAAAAATGAATGATACCATCTAAAAAAGAATAAACAGTATCAGTAATAATCGAATAGAAAATATAAGTATGAAAAAACATGTTTTAAAAAGTAGCCTAGTAATTATTGTAGCATTGCTAGTTTGGGGAGCTTACAATGCTCTGAAACCAGAGCCAAGAACTATTGGCGATTTAATGGAGAGTTATGAAGACCCTGGAACAAAAATTAAAATTAGAAGTCCGTTTAGTGGTTCAGTATTAGTTGCTAAAAAAGGAAAAATCATTTTTAAAGAAGCCTATGGAGAATCTGATAGAGTAAAGAAAATTTCTAA
>JBELGW010000017.1:0-34685 GCA_042091715.1 Polaribacter sp.
TTCATAGCATACAAAGTGAATTTTCAAGTTTTTACCAAAAAATGTTTTGGCAGGGTATACAATGAGGAAATATTAAAAATATTAACTCTTGTTGGTTTGCTATTTTTTAAAACATCTTTTGGCGCTAAACAATAACAGTTAAAAAAAGATTACAAAAAGACTTGTCTTGCACCGTTGGCTGATTTTAACATCTGCTTGAAAACTTGTGAAAAGGATGGTGTGATGGCTTTAAGTAAAATTTTATAAAATTTGAATGATAAGAATAGATTATTACTATATTGCTCGAAAAAATAGGATATGAATTATATGATTATGGACTCGAAGTTTGTAGCTGATGCTTTTGAGTCAGACATTCTAATTGCTAATCTTGAAACTGGCATTTATTATTCAGTTTTTGGTCAAGTATGTAGATTATTAGATGCACTTCCCATACATGAAGATAATCTCAGCGACTTTCTCTCTACTGAAGAAATAAAATCTACTTATAACGAACTCTTAGAAGAGGGTATCATTATTCGCGGAGATGCGTCTTGGAAAAATGAAATCACAGGGCTTAAAACTAATTCTAAGAAATCGGGTATGAAAAAGTTCGATGATTTACAAGATCTTCTTGTCTTGGATCCAATCCATGAAATTCAAGAAAATCGTTTGCATGAAGGTTAAAGGAAAATCAGAGATTCTTCAGACATTTATTCATAAGATTCAAATCCGTCTTGAGCGAGAAGAGTTTGTCGAGAAGAAGTATCGCATAGCCGGACGATGCTTTCAAGTAAATTACCACTCATCAAATCTATGCAATCTTATGAATAGGGCAATAATGCACCTTCAATTGCCTCAGAAGAATATGCAGGTAGATATGATGCTTTATTGTGTGAATTTAGAGCTCTTAGAACCTTTTTATTGGAAGGCTTTTTGGCAGAGAGATCAATTTATCAATGGATTTTCTAAAGAATGGGATGATGAACGATATCGTATGTACTGTCCAACTACTTTAGATAGGTACTATTTATTTGATCATTCCCAAAATATTGGGTACGCTCTTTATAGAAACGAAAGCGTTGTTCCGTGGTGGGAACAGACATTTCCATTTAGAATTATTTTGCATTTCTGGTCTCGTGACAATAGTTTTTTCTTAATTCACTCAGGTGCAATAGTCAAGAGTAATGGCTTTGGAGCTTTAATTTCAGGTCCAAGCGGCTCTGGTAAATCTACTACTTGTTTGACTTTGATGGATGCAGGGTATTTATATCTTGGGGATGATTATATCTGGATTGAAAAGGCAGAACAATGGAAAGTATTCAGTTTGTATTTAACAGTTAAAATTGTAAAAAATAATTTTGAAAATAATTTTGACAAGTATTTCGATTATGTAAGGAATGAAAAGTTAGCTGAGGGAGAAAAATATGTTTTTGATATCAGTCAAATTTATCCTGAAAGAGTTGCTAAAGAGGCTACGATTGATACTATAATTATTCCTAATACCGGGTTGGATGCCTCTCAAGAAACATTTCACGATATAAATTTAAGTAAAGTGGTGTTGAGTATTGCTGCGACTACCTTGCACCACCTTCCTCATGATCGTGCTTTAACCTATAGAAAAATAGTTGAATTGGTTCAAAGTGTGAAGTGCGTCGGTTGGAATTTGAATCCAGACTATGCGCTTAATGTTAAAAATTTTGAGAATTTATGAAGCCTAAGTTTTGCTCCGTTATTATTCCAGTTCATAATGATTTTGATCATATTGAATTCGCAATACATTCAGTCAAGGCTCAAGAATTGTCAAGTTTTCAATACAAAATAATTGTAATAGATGACGGGTCTAGGTTAGAGGACTTTAAAAAATTTAAAGAGAAATTTGATAATTACACGGACATTCAAATCATTAGAAGTTTTGAAAATAAAGGTCCTGCGTATGCTCGAAATATAGGCTTGGAAATGGCAGATACTGAGTATATTGCATTTTTGGATTCGGATGATAGATGGCCTTCCTCTAGAGGTAAATTACTTGACCTCATATGGGATGATTCCTGTGATGCCGTATGGGGAATGTCTGAGTACGAAATAGATCCTAGTATTGATTATGAATTTCAAAATGGAGAAATAGTTTTTAAGAACGTGATGGGCTGTTTGAGTTATAAGAAAAATGAGAAAACTAAAGATTTACGATTTGATCAGGATATGAGATTTGGCGAGGATACTGACTTTTATCTTATGTTAAATGAATCTGGAGCTCGAATTAAAAAGTTGAAGCATACCATTATGATCAGAAATATACATGGATCAAATATGACTATTGTTGAAAAACATGATGAAAGAAAAGTAAGTTTGAAAGTGCTTAAGAATAGAATGAAACGAATAAGTTTAAATAAGAACGAGTATGATTGATATTATAATACCTGTTTATAACGGAGAGAAGTTTATTGCTCAAGCGATAGAATCTGTTTTAAATCAGACTTTTAATAATTTTACAGTGATTATCGTAGATGATGGTTCTCAGGATTCTACTGTTGAAGAGATTGAGCGCTACATGAAAAATGATAGTCGCATAGTACTATTTAAAAACCCGCATCAGGGACAGCCAAAAACTATTAATAAAGGACTTTTAGAGACGAGTAATAAATATATATGTTTCCTAGATGCTGATGATTTATGGTTGCCGACAAAACTTGAAAGACAGATCGATTTTTTGGAGAATAATACTCAGACCGATGTAATATTTACGATGATTCAAGAATTTGAGGATTTTGATAAAGGGACGCTACAAAAGTACGATGCTAGACCTCACCCGATGAAGGGAGTTCAAAAAAGTACTATTATGTTTAGATCAACACTTTTGGATCAATTTGGGTTGTTTGATGAAAACCAATATATGGCTGTCTTTATCAATTGGTATCGACAACTAATACGTCAAGGGGTTCAGGAGCATATCCTTGATAAAGTGCTGGTTAAACGGAGAGTTCACGATAGTAATTTTACTAAGACCATTAATAGAAAGGACTATTTGAAAGTAATTAAGAAGCACCTGATGACGAAAAGTTAATTTTATGGAAATCAATGAAATCTTTTTAAAGGCATGTCTTGCAGAAGACGATAAAGAGTTTGAACGACATTATAAAAAAATAGAATGCTTTGAGAATCTCGATCTTTTAGATGGAAATAGCGGTAGATTGGTGCCTTACTATTTGCACCAACTAGATGTTTTTAAGCTGAATTCTCGTCATCAATTAAGACTAAAAACAATATCTAAGTATCACTGGCTTAAAACTCAGATGCTTCTTTCAGAGACTAAGAGAGTAATTGAATTGTTAAAGGGTATAGGAATCACTCCACTCATTTATAAAGGAATGTCCGTCAATAGAATCTACCCCGATAAAAAACTCAGACCATCTTCTGATATGGATGTTCTCATCGATTATGATGAATTTCAAAGGGCGCTTGAATTGTTGAAAAGTGAAGGATATACATATCCAAAAGCTTTTGATACGTTATTGAAATATTTTCCTAAGAAAAATTACACGTATAATGGACACGCAGTAAAGTTATTCCATAAACAAAAGAAACTTGAATTAGATTTACATTGGAATATGGCGCACATGCTTTCAGAAGAAGGACTGAGTCATCTAAAATCAAATTGCATTGAGCATCCATCTATTCAAGGAGCCTTGGTCCCAAGATTAGAGCATGAATTAGTTATTGCTGTCCTACACGCTTCTCATTCCATGCATCAGAATAATTTTTTGATTGATATTAAGAAACTTTTGTCCAATCAAAACATGGATTTAATGGAGGTGAGAAAATTTCTAAAGATCGCTCACAGAGAAGATCAGTTTGAACAGGCTAGATTAAAACTAGAAACCTATGGGCTTTTGGAAAATTTAGAATATGAAAGTTTTGATTGCCCTCTGTCTCGTCGAAATATGGTTTTTCCCAAAATAAAAAATCAATTTGTTGAAATGGATACACTTTTCCCGGAAACTAGAGGCAGTTTTAGATATTATTATTTACTTGTGGAAATGATTTTATTTAAGAGTGTATTGCTTTTGTTAAGAACTCGTTAAAGTAGTCGCACAATGCTAGATGGTTTATTATCAAGGTTTTCACAATTTCGTGACTTTTATCATTTTCTAAAGAAAATGAAGTTGTTTAAAAATAGGTATTTCTATAAGGGAGTTTTATTAGGTTTCATTGGAATTCTTTTTTCTGTATTGTGGCCGGCGCTATTAGCGAAATTTCTTTCTGATATAGAAGTGAAAGGTATTGATAAGTTGATGTTGGTTTTGATCATAACATGTTTTTTTGCTGCACAATATTTCATGTACTTACAAGTAAAAATCAATATAAAATGTGTAAATGAATTTACTTTAAATTCAATCTCGGTTTTCCGTAAAACCATTACTAGAATGGATTGGCATGATTATAAATCTGCATCGCGAGGTCAATTATCTGAAGTGTTGATGACACATGTTTGGAGAATCAGGCAAGGAGTTTGGGTAGTGATTAGTCTTTTGATTCCAAACATTTTCTTGTCTTTTTGTTTATCCGCGGTTTTGATTGTTATGTTTCCTAGATTATTTTATGTGTTTTTTCTATGTTTTTTGTTCATGTTAATAATTCAGATTATTGGCAGCGTTTTAAGCAGTGAATCGGTCGATGATTTTCATGTGGCATGGAAAAACCAAATTGATAATGTGAATAGGTTTTTGGATCAAATAATATTAATTCGATTAAATCGTAATTCAGAGAAGTTTATTGAAAAGTTTGACCAAAATACTTCGGATTTCATTAGTTCAAATACACGAAAATTAAAGGACCAAACTCGGTTAAAAATTTTGGATCAAACCATTAATGTTTTGATGAAGATTGTTCTTATTCTGTATGGGGTGTTTTTAATTGAAAAAGACGATTTAAATTGGAGTCAACTCTTATTTGCATTTTTTATACTAAATGTGATTCAATCAAAATTGGCAGCGGTTCCTGGAGCTTTCTTAGCTTTTTTAGACTCCTACTTTTCTTATTCTAAGGTGCTAGAAACTACAAATCTCCTCACAGATGAATCGGATTCTAAAGAGCAAGTAAAACGCTGTCATACTATTGATTCATTAGTTTGGAAGAATCTCCGTATCGAGGTGAACGATAAAGTGTTAATTTCGGATTTGAACCTAAACTTGACGAAAGGAAAGGTTTACATTTTAAAAGGGATGAATGGTTCGGGTAAAACAACGCTAATTGAGACATTACTGGGGTTGGTTGCACCTAGTCAGGGAGAAATCATGTTAAATGCAGAATCGTTATCTTTTGAGCGATATAAAGAATTGAGTTATTTGTTCGGATATGTGCCTCAAGAGGTAAATTTATTTCAATCAACAGTAGCTGAAAATGTTCTGATAGGTAAGCCTTTTGGTCAAGAATTATTGACATTGAGTTTGTGGCCAAAGCAATTAAGAGATGTAAATCGTCTTATTGGAGATGGAGGAAAAGGATTATCAGGTGGCGAGAAAAAACGATTGACTATTTTAAGAGAGTCTCTTTATGGAGCCCCATTAATTATCTTTGATGAACCAGAAAATGATTTAGACGTTGATTCCATGAAAAATTTTTTAGAATTATTGAACGAATTGAAGAAAAATTCTATCATAATTATTTCTACCCACACTTTGGGTGTTTTTGAGAATTATGATGCTGAACTAATAATGTTGTAAGTTTCTCTTTATTAGATTTGCTTAATTTCGACCAACTCTATTGGTAACGTGTCGCCAAGTGCATCGTGTGGTTGATAGGAACTATGGTTGTGTATGCAGCGCTGTTGTTGTTCTCTTGCTTGATGGAGGTATTCAAAAATATATTTATTTAATACATTACATCTGTAAGTTCTGTTCAAATGCTTTACTAAATTATTTTTAATAGGTTTTCCCTTTGGATGGGAGATGGTTTCTTATTCAAACTGCGCGATTACTGCGCAAAGAATATTCTATCTCTTCGTTCAATGCTCCTCGGTTGCATTCATCAATGATTATAAAAATTCTAAAACGTCTTTTATGTATAGGATATCTGTTACAAAAGCTTCTTAGTTTGGTAAAACAATAGCAACAGCAATAGTTTGGTTCTCTTAAAAATTACCCAAGGAATCGGGCTCAAAACGGACTTGTTGTAATTGCAGTTATCGATGAGTTTAAAATCAATTCCGATTGGATGATTGCCTTCCAATAGAAAACTTTTACAGACGTTTACGGAGTTTATAAAATCTCGATGAGTTTTATCAGTAGGTCAACGGATATGTTGTAATTGACAACCAAAGAAACATTATTCCTGTTGCTTGTTTGAGGTGAAATTTATGTAACCATGAAAGGTCAAAAATAATGGCTGAAATGTGTGAAGTAAAAATGAACCTAGATAACCATATTGGTCCACATTCATTTGGTAATATCACCAAGAATAGAGCGTTTCCTTTAATAGTACAAAAGTGAGATTTTCATGATATTTCAATCTATGATTAACTATCGAGCAAATTTTATTCATGAATAATCAGGTGGAACTGAGGTATGGTTTTAAATCCTTAAATTACAAGTTGTAACTAACACTTAACATCAACACACGAGGTAAAATATACGTTTTAGTATCAGCAATTAAGTACTGCGAAAAAGTGCTATTTCTTTTAAATTCGGTGTTGAATAAATTATTTGAGAATACTTTGTAAGTCCAGGCATTATTTTCTTTTCTATACGACAGGCTAAAATTAGCTACATCGAATCTATTTTTTTGATCTAGTGCCGTATTTCGATAATCATATGAAACATAATCGAATGAAACTATAAATCCTTTTAAAAAATCATAGTCAATAGTTAAAAAAGGTTCATTGGTCACGAACTTAGACGTGCTGTTACTGGATGTAAAATTTCCAATGCTTCTTTTAAAACCAAATTCCATTTTAGGAAAATCATCATAAAGAGTTTCTAGGCCAATTTTATAGGAATAATTAGTGCTGCTATTGTTTTTTATAGAATTATCAATTTCTTGGATGTATTTTGATCTTGAACCTGTAAGGTGAAACTTATATCGAATTTTTTTAATTTTCTTGTAAACCGCCAATCTTGAATTCATTGTTTCAGACGGGTTGTTAAATATTCGATTTGTTAAAAATTGATTTACTCCATCAAAGACTACTGAGTTTCTAACCCCTTTTATTTGTTTCCTATAACTGAAACTTCCATTGATCATCAAGCCCCTATATAAACTGAATTTACTATAATATATTCTGGCTGCATGAAATAAATTGTTTTCTAAAGCTTCATTTCCTCTAAATACTGAATTATAGGACTGTAAATAAAATCTACTAGCAAACTTACTAGCATCTGAGAAAGAAGTTTTCAAACCATAGTTAAGTTCAAGTTTCTTCGATTTAGTAAATGCTATTTTTGCTAAAAAATCAGGTAGTACAACCCATTTATTTTGACTAAGCTTATTTTGTTGATGAACCCTCCAGGAATAATTGTGAAAGGATATTCCTTGCTTTACTGTAAAAATACCTACTCCAAACTTGTAATGTACTCCTAAATAGAAGTCATTAAGCATAAAATTCATGTGATTCCCAAAATCATCAGTTGTAAAGGTGTTTACGGATCCGTTATCTAGTTCTTGACTGTCATTGGTTATGAAATTTTCTTTTAAATAGTTGTTTCCTAGCATTGTGTAGATATGATTTCTATTGTTAATCTCCCAAAAATGCTTGAAGACTCCTTCCAAAACATGCGCTTCTACATCTTTTGCTTGTTGCAACCTTAATAGATTTTGGTTCGGAGTTATTGGAATTAAACCTTGGAGGATATCATCCTCAGTTTGCCAAAAAGTATTTTGGTTGTTGTTTCTAAACTCATAATTTATTAGTGCGGAAAATGTATGCTTTTCTGATTGTTTTTTATGCCATTCTATATTTTGAGTTAACGATATTGCTCCAACGCCTCTTTCAGTATTTATACTGTCTAGATCTGTATTAATCAACGATGTGATAGAATTAAATTTGTCATTATTCGTTTTTTTGAATTGAGATCTTATGTGCCATTGTTCATTATCACTAGACTTATATGCTATATTTAATTTCCCTATTCCTGAAAGATTGTTCAATTCAGTTTTATTTTTTCGAAACTCGTTAAAAGATGAATAATCATTCTGTGTTTCAAAAAAGTTATTTTCATCTGACTGACTAAAGATCAAATATCCCGAAACATCTAATTTGCGTGAAGTTGTTTTAGTAATGTTCAAAGCTCCAAAACGTTGTTTACTTTGCAACACATCTCTATTTTCTAAAAACTGAGAGAAATCACCTCCTCTAAAATTAAAATTACCAGAAAAAATGGCATTCACATCTCCTTGAAAATTCAAATAATCTTTAAACGTAAATGTTTTTTCAGCAATATTGTTCAGGTTTCCTATAAAGTTTACCTTGGTTATAGGGGAATAGTAAAAGAGGTTCGCATGTGTTTTGTAAAATTCGTCATTCCCTTTGCTCATTTCTACGTCTCCAAAAACAAAACGTTTTTTATCTTCTTTCAATTCAATATTCATAGCCAATTCATCAGAATCAGATAGATTTTTCAAAAAAGCTACTTCATTATAGTTATCAATCACCTGTACTTTATCTACTGCATTTGCTGGAATATGGTCAACAGCCAATTTTGAATTGCCACCAAAGAACTTTTTACCATCTACAAGCATCTTTGTGACTTTTTTCCCTTGCACAGTCACATTTCCATTTTTACTCACTTCTACTCCTGGCAATTTTTTAAGAACATTTTTAAGTTTTCTTTCCTCTCCAGTGATAAACGTATCTGTTCTATAGATGGTGGTATCTCCTTTTACTGTGACGGGTAATTCTATAACGACTTCATTCAACTGATTCGAGGATTGTTTTAAAAGGAAAGTTTTGCTGGTGTTTTTAGTCGCAATAAAATCAAAACTAATAGATTCAAATCCTAAATAACTCGCAGTGATGTTGAGGGTGTCATTTTTTTGGAAAACCAATCTATAAAAGCCCTCATCATCTGTAATGGTATATTTTAGAGTTTTGGTAGCATCCTTGGGTTTTGCAATGATATTTGCATAAGGTAAGGGGCCATTAACAGCGTCTTTGATATAGCCTGTTAATTCTATCGTTTGAGAGATAGCTCCTTTAGAGAATAAAATAAAAACAATAAAATACAAATATCTAGGACAACTTAAATTCATAAAATTATCTTTTGAAATCAGTGATAAGTTTTTTTATAGCTCTATTATATTCTTTTAGTGTCATTTTTTTTCCTTTAGTAGGTTCTTTAATTTGGGTGTTTTTTTTAGGTGACAGGTTAATTTTAGATGCTCGATAAAGTAACTCCCCTTCTTCTAACTCTAATATTAATCCAGGCAATCCAGAATAATTTTTAGGTCCGTAACTTATTGGTAATTCAGGGGTGTACCAGGCTGTAATCTTTTTAAGATGCTTACCTCTTCTGTTTTCAACTTCTTTTTCTGAAGTAGCTTTATAACAGGTATATTTGCCTATTTTTTTAATTTCTTGGGTTAAATGCCATTCAACTTTAGGAATGTTAATAAGAAAAAGTTCGCCAAAACTTTCTTTTTGAAGTACTATTTTGTTAGCGGTTTTATCTGTGTAAAATACTCCCTTGCCTATCAAAATTTTAATGAAGTCAATTTCTCTATCTTCTATTTTGAGAGTTTTATCTTCTTTAAAAATAGATTTTTTGTTATCAAAGCGTAATTTGAAGTTCGCCTTCCCTTTCCTTGCATTTTGTAACAAGGAATTGACTAGTTCTTTGACCTTCTTTGAATCTTTTGAGTTTTCATTGAAGGCATTATTTTTTTCTTGATTAATTTTTAATGTTACTTCGTAATTTATTTCACCGTTTGAAGTTTGTTTTTGAGAAAACAAATGAACGTTTGCTAGAAACAACGAGCAAAGGATTAGAAGAAATGATTGTTTATTCATGATTTTTTTGTGTTTAGTTGCTTTATTTTTTAAAGGGCATTAAAAATATGAGTCATTACATGCCAATTATCATAAGCGCTTATGGGTGTTTTGTTGTTCGACGGTCTCAAGAGGAGAATGTTTCTTGTTTTGTGCTGGGTTTTGAATTTACTGGATTCATCATGTAAGAACATGTTAAAATAGATGAGGTTGTTTTGTTAATGCCTTTACTAAGTTGTTTCCTGTACCTATAATAACCGGCATACATTGCTCTTCTGCCTTTGTTAATTGTTTGCGTACTTTTAAACTAGGATTATCGTTTTTATAGCAAATATAACTAAATATTTAGTTTAAACTAATTTTATAGTTGAAAAACATGACAAAGTTGTTGTTTTCATAAATATTTCATTTATGCGCTCCCTCCGCAGCTCGAGAATTGAACGAGTAGTTACTTTCCTTTGGTTTTACATCCGAAATTGGCCCGTGATGTATTGGACAACATGCTTTTTTTGCTAACTGCATTAAGGGTTGGAGTTGTTGTGTGCTATAAAAAAAATCGCCCTTTTTAAGCTCGGGTTTCTTTTATGCTTCTTTGAGGTAGGTGAGAGTGGTTTCTTAGCATTTACTTTTCGGTGAACTACATCACATGTATTTTTAGTGGTTTTTTTTGTGTCTCACAATTTTGACATAGTTTTTTACCTTGTCAATTCTAAAAAAAATAACTACATTCAGATAATGAGGGTGTTCAAAAGTGAACTAGGGCACAGGTGCTTTTTGAGGTGCTTGTACCCTAGTTCCAAAATGAAGTTTGTCTTTGTATAGGTGTATACTCTTAATTATTTTGATACACAATCTCTACATCAGAGACATGTATTTCGCTATTTATATAATAATATTTAAACGAGATTGGATAGTTTTCATCATCATATGTAAATTTTCTTTCTGAATACACACTCCCAGGAGATTCACTTACTATTTCAGTAATTTTTATAAGGTTATTTGGGAAGTAAGGAAAAGTGATTTCGAAGTTTGCTGAGTCTAGAGTATATATCATTGCCTCTCTTACTGATACTTCAAATACGCTGGCTACTGCAAAGAGATATATAGATTGTAGTTGGCCGTAAAATGGATTTGGGTTTTGGTCATATGTTAATTCGTATGCGTTGACCAATTCGTCATTCAGATTAAAATCTTTGGCAAGAATTAAATTTCCGTTGACATCATATTCTAAAACGGAATAATTATCTTTTCTTATGATTTTGGTAACCAGGTTATTTGCATTTAATTCGAAGGAAGTACCCGAAAAATCTCCTGAGCGGAAACTAAATCTCCCTCCTAAATTCTTCGATATTGTTCCGCTTAATTCAACAGCGTTTTCGTTGTAGACTAAATCTATTTTCCCGTCAGTAAGGCGGTCTTTTATTTCAGTTAGTTTATTTTCTGAGTTATAGCTGTGTTGGTAGTCATCAGTTGTACTAATGTTATTGTTGCAGTCGTATGTGTTCTCGTAATTGGTCTGATAGGTGCTCCCTTGTTTCTTGTAATTCCTCGTTTGTGATAGTAGATTGTGTATATTGTATGTAAATTCTGTCGTCTGGTCTGCGATTAAATCCAAAGGGGTTGCTGTGCTAATTGTTTCTTTTACGAGTCTATCAAAAGGAACAGTGAAGTTTTCTCTGGTGCATGTGTCTTCCTCGTTTTTTGTACAAGAAATAAAATTGATGGCAGCTGCGACTAGGATGAGAATTAATGATTGTTTTTTCATGAGATTTTTTCTGTTTTTATTTTATTTGTTTTTTAGATTGCATTAAAAGCATGCGTCACGTTATCCAATTATCATGCCGGAACAGTAATGGTGAAGTATTTTTTTTGAATATGAAGGCGAAGGGATTGATTGCAATTCTTTTTTCAGGAGTTTTAATGCTTTTCTTTTCAGGTGAGGAACCGCTCGATTGGTTTTTTATGCTCCTTATATTCGGTGTGCTCTTTTATTCTATTGTAGGTCAATAGGTTGGCGCTCATATGTTCAAAGCGAAATAATGTATCCATTGCGTTCCTCAGAGAAATGTGAAGTGCTTTTTTTCTATGCTGTTGTTGTAGATATTTATAAGTTGTTTTTATTTTTTACTGTCTTTTAAAAATCCATTTATTTTTTTCGACCCAGTAAAATTGATGTCAAAAAAATATAATTTTCACGCTGTTATTTTTTTGGAGCTTCCTGCAGTTGGTAGGCGCTCTTTATGTATTTAGGTGAAAAAGGTAAGTACTGGTTTTGAAGACTTGCGAGATACACGATTTCGAAGACTTTTGTAAAAGAGTCTCAACAGGCCTTCGTGCTCATGAGTTGAAAGTGCTACAATGTCTGCGTTGATCTCTTTTGAGAAATGGGAAACACCTTTTTCTATAGAGCTGTCATTATAGATGTTTATAGAATGTTGTTCTTTGTTGTAGCCCTCTAAAAAAGCAATCATTTTTTTTCGGGATATCGAGGTATTTCTGAACCGTTGCATGGTATTTATATTTAACAGGTGAATCCTACTGCCAAATTTTTTTGTAAAAGCCAACAATACGTCAAATGATTTTTTACTTTTTTCTTTAAAATTAGATGCAAAAACTACTTCTTGCATGGCAATGCGTTCAGGATCTTTATTAATGGCAACAATTGGAGCTGTTAAAACCTTTGCGATACTTTTTGTTAATGAGCCAACTAAAAGCTCTTCAAGTATCGATTTGTCTTTTGAGCCCATGATGATTAAACTAGGTGCTATTCTTTTGCTAAATTTTAAGATACCATCATAGGGAGTCTCGAATCGAATGGCGTATTTGACGCGAGTAGATGTTTTGAAAAAGGTGGACCTAATATCGATTATTTTTTCTTTTACTTTTTGAATGTAATGCATGCTTTGTGGTATGCTAATGTTACTTCCCGACCCCATGTCTATATGTCCTTCAGGAATCTGAATCATATGGAGTAGATAAATTTCTGTGTTTGTTTGGTCTGCGATTTTTGACGCTAGTTTTAGCGCATATCGAGATTCTTGTGAGAAGTCTAATGGAACGAGGATTTTTTGCATCTTGCTTTATTTAAATGTTTGCAAGGGGGTACCCTCAAGATACAAAAAAATTAGACAAGAACCTATTTGGGTATTAATGAATAAGTTAGTATATTTGCACCGAAAATAACGTTAACGAAGAAGGAAGGGGCTAAATAGCCCCTCTTTTTATATCTAAAATGAATAAGAAAATAATACAAGATTTACTAGACGATGCCCTGGCGCAGAATGAAAGTTTGTTTTTGATTGACTTGTCTTTTTCGTCCGACAATAAAATTCAGATTGTAATTGATGGTGATTCAGGAGTTCCTTTAAATGAGTGCATTCGAATCAATAGAGCTATTGAGAGTAATTTTGATAAAGAAGAAGTGGATTTTGCCCTAGAGGTAACTTCTCCTGATATTGCTGAGCCTTTAAAAGTGAAAAGGCAATACCGGAAAAATTTGAATAGAATTTTGAGAGTTAAGACAGCTGATGAGGTGTTAGAAGGTACCTTGGTAGATGTAAATGAATCTCAAATAGTGTTGACTTGGAAAGCAAGGGAGCCAAAGCCTATAGGAAAAGGAAAGGTGACTGTTGAGAAAAGAGCAGTTGTGGCTTTTCAAGAGATAAAAGAAGCAAAAGTGAAGATAATTTTTTAATAAGAGTTGAATGGAAAATATAGATTTAATTGATTCATTTTCAGAATTTAAAGATGTTAAAAGTGTAGATAGAGTAACCTTAATGTCTATCTTGGAAGAGGTTTTTAGAGCTGCACTGAAACGCAAGTTCGGGTCAGATGATAATTTCGATATTATTATTAACCCAGATAAAGGAGATTTAGAGATTTGGAGAAATCGAATCGTGGTAGCAGATGGGTTTTCTGAAGATGATAACGAAGAAATCGAATTGGCAGCGGCAAGAAAAATTGAGCCAGATTTTGAGATTGGTGAAGATGTTTCTGAGGAGGTGAAGTTGATAGATTTGGGAAGAAGAGCTATCTTAGCGCTGCGTCAAAATTTAATTTCTAAAATTCAAGAACACGATAGTACAAATATCTTCAAGCAATTTAAAGATTTAGAAGGAGAAATTTATAGTGCAGAAGTGCATCATATTCGTCACAATGCCGTAATTTTGTTGGATGATGAAGGAAACGAGATGGTGTTGCCGAAAAGCGAACAAATACGTTCAGATTTTTTCAGAAAAGGAGATGCAGTAAGAGCAGTTATAAAGTCCGTTGAATTAAGAGGAACAAAACCTGCGATCATACTCTCTAGAACTTCGCCTAGTTTCTTGGTGAAGTTGTTTGAGCAGGAGATACCTGAAGTCTTTGATGGTTTGATCACTATTGAAGGTGTTGCAAGAATTCCTGGAGAAAAAGCAAAAATTGCTGTAGATTCGTATGATGATAGAATCGATCCGGTTGGAGCTTGTGTTGGAATGAAAGGATCTCGTATTCATGGTATTGTTCGTGAATTAGGGAATGAAAATATTGATGTAATCAATTACACAAAAAATGAGCAATTGTTTATTGCAAGAGCATTAAGTCCTGCAAAAATTGTTTCTATGGAGGTGAAGCCAGCAGAGGAAGAGATTGATGGTAAAAAAGGGCGTGTAAATGTTTTCTTAAAACCAGAAGAAGTATCTAAGGCAATTGGTAAAGGTGGTGTAAATATTAGATTGGCAAGTCAGTTAACTGGTTACGAAATTGATGTGCAACGCGAGGGGATAGAAGATGAAGATGTTGAATTGACAGAATTTGTTGATGAAATCGAAGGATGGGTAATTGATGAGTTGAAGAAAATTGGATTGGATACTGCGAGAAGCGTATTAGAAAAAGACGTGGCAGAATTGCTGAAAAGAACCGATTTGGAGGAGGAAACAATTCTAGAGGTTCAACAGATTTTAAAAGAAGAGTTTGAAGATTAAATTTTTAATCAGACACTTATAAAGGATTCGGAGAGTATAACTATACATGGTATAAAGTGTATTTTCTTTAAAGGCTAAACAAAATAAATATATGGCTGAAGGTAAAACAATGAGGCTTAATAAAGTTTTAAGAGAATTAAATATTTCTTTAGATAGAGCGGTAGAGCATTTGTCGAAAAATGGGCACGAGATAGAGGCACGTCCAACTACCAAGATATCTGGAGAGGTATATCAAGTGCTGCTTGATGGTTTTCAAACTGATAGAACGAAGAAAGCTGCGTCAAAAGAGGTAGGTGAAGAAAAGAGAAAGGAGAAAGAAGCCATTCGTTTAGAACTGGAGGCGAAGCTAGAGAAAAAACGTTTAGAAGAAGAAGCTAAGAAGGAAGTTTTAAAAGCAAAAGCTGAGAAGTTAGAGCTGAAGACTGTTGGGAAAATCGACATTCCATCTACGACGAATTCAGACAAGCAGGCTGAGCAAGTACCTGTGGAAAAAGAGGAGTCGTTGGTTCAAGAGAAAAAGGAAGAAGTTGCGAAAGTAGACGAACCTGTCAAAGAAGTAGCTGTAGAAAAAACAGTAGAAAAGCCTGTGTCTGCGAAGCCTAAGATGCAAGCTCCTATTGAAAAAGAAGCTGTAAAGAAAAGTATCGTTAAACAGACACCACAAGCCAAGAGCACTGAAGAATCAGCTGTAACTGCAGAGACTGCAGAAAAGCTAACAACGCAGTATAAAAAGTTGGATGGTCCAAAAATCACGGGACAAAAAATTGATTTAAAACAGTTTGAGAGACCTAAGAAAAAGAAGCCAGACCCAAAAGCAGCCAATTCAAACGATCCTAAGAAGAAGCGAAAGAGAATTGTAAAGCCTGCCAATAATAATAGAAATAACCCCGGAGGAGCAAATGCAGGCAGAAGAGGTCCTGGAGGCGCTAATAGAGGTGGTTTTAAAGGAAGAGGTCCTGCAAGACCTGCTGTAAAAAAAGAAGAGCCTACAGAAGCAGAAGTACAGAAACAAGTACGTGAAACCTTAGAAAGGCTGCAAGGAAAGTCTAATAAAGGTAAAGGAGCAAAGTACCGAAGAGATAAAAGAGATCAACACCGTCAGCAAACAGAGATCAATGAAGAGTTGGCTGCAGCAGAAAGCAAAGTGTTGAAAGCAACGGAATTTGTAACGGTAAGTGAGGTAGCAACTATGATGGATGTTCCTGTTATCAATATCATTTCGGCATGTATGTCTTTAGGGATGATGGTAACAATGAATCAGCGTTTGGATGCAGAAACATTGGTTATTGTAGCAGAGGAATTCAATTATAAAGTAGAGTTCGTAGGAGCTGAAGTTGAAGAAGCCATTGTTGAGGTTGAAGATAAAGAAGAAGATTTAGTACATAGAGCGCCTATTATTACGGTAATGGGGCACGTAGATCATGGGAAGACATCTTTACTAGATTATGTGCGTAAAGCAAATGTTATCGAAGGTGAGTCTGGGGGTATTACTCAGCACATTGGAGCTTACGCAGTAAGTGTAGGTGATGAGAAAATTGCCTTTTTAGATACTCCTGGTCACGAGGCCTTTACAGCGATGCGTGCGCGTGGAGCACAGGTAACCGATTTGGTTATCATTGTGGTTGCTGCAGATGATGATGTGATGCCGCAAACAAAAGAGGCCATTTCTCATGCACAAGCTGCAGGGGTGCCAATTATTTTTGCGATTAATAAAATTGACAAGCCAAATGCAAATCCAGACAATATAAAAACACAATTGTCAACGATGAATTTATTGGTTGAAGATTGGGGTGGTAATATTCAGTCACAAGAGATTTCGGCAAAAACCGGACAGGGTGTTGAGGAGCTATTAGAAAAAGTATTGTTGGAAGCTGAGGTATTAGAATTGAAAGCAAATCCAAATAAAATTGCCAACGGAGCGGTTGTTGAAGCTTTATTAGATAAGGGTAGAGGATATGTTTCTACCATTCTAGTGCAGTCAGGGACCTTAAAAATTGGTGATTACATCTTAGCAGGTAAGCATAGTGGTAAAGTAAGAGCGATGTTCGATGATAAAGGAAATCAATTGAAAGAAGCGGGGCCTTCAACACCAGTATCTATTTTAGGACTGGATGGAGCGCCACAAGCGGGTGATAAGTTCAATGTGTTTCAAGACGAAAGAGAAGCGAAACAAATTGCTTCTAAGCGTTCTCAATTGCAACGTGAGCAATCTGTTAGAACTCAGAAAACATTGACCCTTGATGAGATTGGAAGAAGAATTGCTTTAGGAGACTTTAAAGAATTGAATATCATCTTAAAAGGAGATGTTGATGGTTCTGTAGAGGCCTTGACAGATTCTTTCCAAAAGCTGTCTACTGATGAGATTCAGGTAAATATCATTCATAAAGGTGTTGGAGCAATTACTGAGTCGGATGTCTTATTAGCATCGGCTTCAGATGCTATTGTTATTGGATTTAATGTACGTCCACAAGGAAATGCAAGGATGGTCGCGGATAAAGAAGAAGTAGATATTAGACATTATTCAATTATCTATGACGCAATCAATGACCTGAAAGATGCCATGGAGGGAATGCTTTCTCCAGATATGAAAGAAGAGATTACAGGGAATGTTGAAATTAGAGAGGTGTATAAGATCTCTAAAGTTGGTAATATTGCCGGTTGTATGGTAATGTCTGGTAAGATTGCAAGAAACTCTCTCATTCGAGTGATTCGAGAAGGTATCGTGGTACATTCGGGAACTCTAGAAGCGCTAAAGCGTTTTAAAGACGATGTGAAAGAGGTTGCTAAAGGATATGATTGTGGAGTACAGATAAAAGGATTCAACGACATTAAGCAAGGTGATGTGATCGAAGCATATCAGGAGGTAGCTGTTAAAAAGAAATTGAAATAAGGAAATATTAAATGTATTAGATAGAAAAAAGAGGAGCGACACATCGCTCCTCTTTTTTTGTTTGTGTAGATTAGCTCTTGTTATCTCGGAACCACAATGGCAGATGGAAATTTGGTTTTAATGGTGTTTAATACTTTGTCTGCTTCAAGATTTGTTTTATAGTCTCCTACCAAAGATTTCCAATACGGAGGGTTGGAGTAATCAATATATGTTTTAATTTCAGGATAGGCAAGGCTGAAGGCTTTTAACTCAGTTCTTGCCTTGGTTTCGGTACCGTAAAAGAGCTGAATTCTAAATCCGTAGCCTTCTTTTTTGTTGTAGGCTCTCTTCTTTTTTATGAGTGAAACGACATTGTTTTCAATTGTGGTTTGTGCACTTAAAGTCGTCGAAATTGCAAAAAAAGCAGTCAGAAAAAATAGATAAATTGAAGGGAATCTCATGAGTTAAAATCTTTTGTACAAAAGTAAGAACTTGTTTTGAAGAAGGTTCGTATTTTTTTTATTTAGAATTGATATAAATTAATAATTTACACTCCGTTCGCGTTTCAGAATTTCGAGATATGTAGTATTTTTGTGCAGCTAACCAAGCCCTTCATTTTTGCAGTGTTTGGAATATTAAAAAGCACCAAATTAGAATTAAAATTTATATTTTGTAGTATGAGAAGTGTGGATAAACACAGTCGGTCAATTAGAGTACTCATCAAGCGTTTTACTTTCCTTTTAATTTTTGCAATTAGTTTTTCAATGCATGCTCAAGATGCTGTGAATGTAGAGCAGCAGAAAGAGGGTAGAAAGTTATTTAAATCTTTATGTTCATCATGTCATAAGTTGGATAAAAAGCTTGTTGGACCTGCATTGGGAGATGTTACTGAAAGAAGAGAGGCAGATTGGTTAAATGCTTGGATTAAAGACAATGCGGCTTTGAGAGCTTCTGGTGATGCAGATGCGATTGCTATTTTTAATGAGTACAATGGGTCAGCGATGTCTGCTTTCCCGTCATTAACTGATAAAAATATTGAGGACATCTTGTACTATACCAAGGTTGGTGATCCTAAAAAGGCTGTTGCTGTTGCTCCTGTTGGCGCTGTGAGTGCAGAGCAAGAATCTCCTTGGTTGACCTATTTATTAGGAGCTGTTATTTTAGTAGCTGTTATGATCATTGCCAATTTATTGAAAACGGTGAATGAATTAAAAGGAGCTCCAAAAACGCCAGGTTTAGCAGGGAATGCTATGGAGTTGTGGGTTGGTTTTAAAAAGAATACATTTTTACATGTCTTACTAACTATATTTTTAGCTTTAACAACAGCGTACCTTGTCTTTGGGATGCTTTCGCAAGTTGGGGTAGATGAAGGGTATCAGCCAATTCAGCCAATTGCGTTTTCACATACCATACATGCGGGTGAGAATAAAGTAGATTGTCAGTACTGTCACTCTTCTGCAAAGCATAGTAAGACCTCAGGAATTCCATCTGTGAATGTGTGTATGAATTGTCACGAGAATATTGCAGAGGTGTCTGAAGAAACAAGAATTCCTTCCATGAATATGGGGAAAGCGGAATTGGATATGGAGATTCAAAAACTATATACTGCTGCTGGTTGGGATCCAGATAATATGTCTTACACGGGTGAGACCCAGCCAATCAAATGGGTTCGTATTCATAATTTACCAGACTTTGCATATTTTAATCACTCTCAACACGTAACTGTTGGTGGTCAAGATTGTAAAACATGTCATGGTCCAGTAGAAACTATGGATGAAGTATATCAATTCTCACCATTAACAATGGGTTGGTGTATTGATTGTCATAAGGAAACAAAAGTAGATTTGAAAGGGAATCCATATTACACGAAAATTCATGAAGAGTTGTCTAAGAAGTACGGAGTAGAAGCTGTTACTGTCGCGCAACTGGGAGGGAAAGAATGTGGAAAATGTCACTATTAATAATTAGAACGTAAAATATTTATATAAATGGCTTCAAACAAAAAATACTGGCAAAGTGTTGAGGAACTCAAAGATAGTTCTATTGTTGAAACGCTGAGTAAAAACGAATTTATAGGTGATATTCCTACAGATGAGTTTTTGGGAGATAAAGAAACTTTAGAAGCGTCATCTACGTCAAGGAGAGATTTTTTGAAATACGTTGGTTTTTCAACAGCAGCAGCGTCATTGGCTGCCTGTGAAGGTCCGGTAAGAAAGTCAATTCCATTTGTTGTAAAACCACACGATACCATCTTAGGGGTTGCTGATTGGTATGCAACCACCATAGCAGACGGGTATGATTTCGCAAATATATTAGTAAAAACCAGAGAGGGGCGTCCTATTTTAGTGATGCCAAACAAAGAGGCAAACGGTGCTACAAGTGCACGTGTTCAGGCTTCTGTGTTGTCGCTGTATGATAGTCAACTCCGCTTAAAAGAGCCGCAAAGTAAAGGAGCTGCTGTAGCGTGGGATGACGCAGATGCAAAGATTGGAGCGAAGTTGAATGCATTGAAATCTGCGAACGAAGCTGTTGTTTTGTTAACAGGTACTTTGGCAAGTCCGTCTACGGAAAAAGTAATTGCTGAGTTTGTTGCGGCATATCCAAATGTGAAGCATGTGGTATATGATGCCGTTTCAGAATCAGGTGCATTGGATGCATTTGAAGCGATGTACGGGAAACGTGCGTTGCCAACCTATCATTTTGATAAAGCAGCTGTTATTGTTTCAGTAGGTGCAGATTTTATTGGAGATTGGCAAGGTGGGTACGAGAAGTCGTATGCTGTCGGTAGAAGACCTCAAACAGGAAAAATGTCGCGTCATATTCAAATAGAGTCGAACATGACTCTGTCTGGTGCAAATGCTGATAAAAGAGTTGTTGTAAAGCCATCTGAGCAAGTGTTTGCTTTGGTGAACTTGTACAATGCGATTACAGGAGCAAACCTTCCTTCAAAAGCAACACAAGCTGATACAGCTGTGAAGTCAGTAGCAAAAGAGCTAAAAAATGCAGGTTCTAAGGCTGTGGTTGTTACAGGACTCAATGATAAAAATGCACAAATAGTGGCCATGGCAATTAACAATGCTCTTAAGAGTGAGGTTATGGACGTGGTGTCTACAAATAACGTAAGACAAGGAGACGATGCTGCTGTTGCGCAAGTGGTAGCAGATCTAAAAGCCGGAGTTGTGAAAGGTTTAATTACCTACAACGTGAATCCTGTATACTCTTTGGCAACAGGTGCTGAGGTGAAAAAAGCCATGAGCAACTTGAAATTATCTGTTGCGATGTCTGTGCAAAATGATGAAACAGCAAGCCTTGCTGAATTTGCATTGCCAGCTTCTCATTACTTGGAGTCTTGGGGTGATGTATCTCTGAATTCAGGTACTTACAGTTTAGTACAACCTACCATTCACCCATTATTTAATTCACGTCAATTACAAGATGTGTTGCTAAAATGGTCTGGTAGTACAATGAGTTATTATGACTATTTAAAAGCCTTTTGGGCATCAGATATATTGGAAGGTCAATCATGGAATCAAGCATTGCATGATGGATTTTTCGTTAAAAACAATGCGTCTAAAGTAGGGGTAAAATCGTTAGATTTAAATGCGATTGCAGCACGTTTGAAAGCAACTACAACATCCTCTGATATGGAGTTGAGCTTATTTACAACCACTGCATTAGGAGATGGTAAATTGGCAAACAACCCATGGTTGCAAGAATTGCCTGATCCATTAACCAGAGCTACTTGGGATAACTACGTGACCATGTCTATGGCAGATGCAAGAGCTTTAGGTTTTACAAATCCTGTAAAAGACAATGGAGCCATTAATGGACAGTATGCTACAGTAACTGTAAACGGAGTTTCTGTTACAAATATACCTGTATTGATTCAACCAGGACAGGCAAAAGGTTCGATTGGATTAGCGTTGGGATATGGAAGACAACAGAATCTTAAAGAGGCTATGGTTGTCGGTGTAAATGCCTACCCATTATACCTTAATGCAAATCACATTCAGACAAATGTGACGATAGAGCACACTGGAGGTGATCATAAATTTGCCTGTACACAAGTACAGAAAACAATTGCAGGAAGACATGATATCTTAAAACAAGCAACCTTGTCGCAAGTGAATAGTTCTGCAGATCCTTTGCATACATGGAACAAGCCAGCGATGGTTTCTTTGAATCACAAAGAAATGCCTGCAAATTCCGTTGATTTATGGGATCAACATGACCGCAGTTTAGGTCATCATTTTAACCTGTCAATTGATTTAACATCTTGTACAGGATGTGGTGCCTGTGTGGTAGCATGTCATGCAGAGAACAATGTGCCTGTCGTAGGAAAGAAAGAAATGCGAGTGGGTAGAGATATGCACTGGTTGCGAATTGATCGTTATTATTCTTCAGAAACTGAAGATGTAGGAGCAGCGAAAGATAGAATGACTATGACGCAATTCTCGCAAGAGAACCCTGAGATCGCAGAGAAGGATCTCGAACGTCAATATGCAGAAAAAGTATTAGAATTGAGTGGCGGTGATTTATTCGCTACCATCGAAAAGGAATCTGAAAACCCATCGGTTGCATTCCAACCAATGATGTGTCAGCACTGTAACAAAGCACCTTGTGAGACTGTTTGTCCGGTAGCTGCAACGTCGCATGGGCGTCAGGGTCAAAATCAAATGACCTATAACCGTTGTGTAGGGACGAGATATTGTGCAAACAACTGTCCGTATAGAGTGCGTCGTTTCAACTGGTTTAACTATAGCAATAACAATGAGTTTGACTTCAATATGAATGATGACTACGGTAAGATGGTACTAAATCCAGACGTTACTGTACGTTCTAGGGGAGTTATGGAGAAATGTTCTTTCTGTATTCAATCTACGCAAGCAGTTATTTTAAAGGCGAAAAGAGAGGGTAGGAAAGTTCAAAAGGAAGAATTTAGTAATTCAGCAGCTTGTGCAGCAGCTTGTTCTACAGGAGCTATGGTCTTTGGAGATGTAAATAATGAAGAGGATCCAATTGTGCCATTAACCAAAGATAAAAGAGCTTTTCACGTGTTAGACTATATTGGTACGAAGCCAAATGTAGTGTATCAAGTAAAAGTAAATAATACAAACGAAGCGTAATTAAAATTTAAGATATAAAGATGTCGCATTACGAAGCACCCATTAGGGAACCATTAGTATTAGGTGATAAAAGTTACTCTGATATTACTGAAGACATAGCAAAGCCTATTGAAGGAAAAGCGAATAAAAACTGGTATATAGCATTTTATATTTCTTTAGCAGCAATGCTATGGGGGTTTGGATGTATCTTTTATACTGTAGGAACCGGAATTGGAGTTTGGGGATTGAACAAGAACATTGGATGGGCTTGGGATATTACCAACTTTGTATGGTGGGTAGGTATTGGTCACGCCGGTACACTGATCTCAGCAGTACTGTTATTATTCCGTCAAAAATGGAGAATGGCGATTAACCGTTCTGCAGAAGCAATGACAATTTTTGCAGTATTTCAGGCGGGATTGTTCCCAATTATTCACATGGGTAGACCGTGGATGGGATATTGGGTATTGCCGATACCAAATCAGTTTGGGTCATTATGGGTGAACTTTAACTCACCATTGCTTTGGGATGTATTTGCAATTTCAACCTATTTATCGGTATCATTGGTTTTCTGGTGGACAGGTTTATTACCAGATTTTGCAATGATTAGAGATAGAGCTGTAAAGCCTTTTCAAAAGAAAATTTATGCATTGCTATCTTTTGGATGGTCTGGTAGAGCAAAAGATTGGCAACGTTTTGAAGAAGTATCATTGGTATTAGCAGGATTGGCAACACCATTGGTACTTTCGGTACACACGATTGTATCTATGGACTTTGCAACATCTATTAACCCAGGATGGCACTCAACAATTTTCCCACCTTATTTTGTTGCTGGAGCAATCTTTTCGGGATTTGCAATGGTACAAACCTTATTGGGAATTATGCGTAAAGTAACCAACTTAGAAAACTACATCACACGATTGCATGTTGAGTACATGAATATTGTAATTATCCTAACCGGTGGTATTGTGGCTGTTGCATATGCTTCAGAATTCTTTATTGCATGGTATACAGGTTCTCCTTATGAGAATTATACATACATGTCTGTAGGTGCAGCAACAGGACCATATGCTTGGGCATTCTGGTCACTAATTATATTTAACATCATTATTCCACAAGCATTGTGGTTTAAGAAAGTAAGAAGAAGTTTTATCTGGTCTTTCGTTATTTCAATTGCCATAAACATTGGAATGTGGTTTGAGCGTTTTGATATTATTGCAATTGTATTGAGTAAAGGACATTTACCATCTACTTGGTGGCGTTTTGAGCCAACATTTGTAGACGTAGGTATTTTTATTGGAACTATTGGATTCTTCTTTGTATTGTTCTTATTATATGCAAGAACATTCCCTGTAATTGCACAGGCAGAGGTAAAAACAATCTTGAAATCTTCAGGAGAGAATTATAAAAAATTAAGAGACGGAAATCATGAGTAATAAAGTTATACACGCATTTTATAATGATGATGAAGTTGTTCTTGATGCTGTTAAGAAAGTAAAAGCAGCGCATCATCATATCGAAGAAGTATTTTGTCCATTTCCAGTACATGGACTAGACAAAGCAATGGGGTTAGCTCCTACACGTTTGGCGATTACCGCATTTATTTATGGTATCACAGGAATGGGTGTGGCCATTTGGATGACCTACTATATGATGATTCAAGATTGGCCGCAAGATATTGGTGGAAAGCCCAACTTTTCTTGGTGGACAAACATGCCAGCCTTTGTGCCAATTATATTTGAATTGACGGTGTTTTTTGCAGCCCACTTAATGGTAATTACTTTTTATATGAGAAGTAGAATATGGCCGTTTAAAGAAGCAGAAAATCCAGATCCTAGAACTACAGATGATCACTTTTTAATGGAAATTCCAGTACATGATAATGAAGAGGAATTAACAACATTATTGAAAGAAACAGGAGCTGTAGAAATTAACCTAGTAGAAAAGCACTAATAAAGAAGAAGATGAATAACTGTACAAAAATAGTTCTCGCTTTAGTAGCAACCATAAGCATGGTTTCATGTGGAGACAAACGTACGCGTAGCTCACAGTACATGCCAGATATGTATGTATCTGTGCCTTATGAACCCAATGGAGAGAATGGATTGAATGACAGTCCTAACGGTTCGAACCTTAAACCAGTTGATGGAGCGATCGCAAGAGGACAGGTTCCTTATGATTATGCTGACACACCTGTTGGATATGAAGCAGCAAAGAAAGACTTGAAGTCACCATTAACGGTTAATGCTAAAAACATGGCAAACGGTAAAAAGATGTACTCAATTTACTGTGTTTCTTGTCATGGAAAAAAAGGAGACGGAAATGGCGTGTTGGTCCAGAGAGATAAGTTTAGTGGTATTCCGAGATATGATGATGCAGGTAGAGCAATCACAGAAGGAAGTATTTATCATGTAATTATGCATGGTAAAAACTTGATGGGATCTCATGCTTCTCAGATTACCTATACAGAACGTTGGCAGATTGTACAATATGTGCAACAATTAAAAAAAGATTTAAAATAAGTTTTTAAAAGATAGAATTTTAAGATATGTATCAATTCTCAGGGAAATTAAAAACATTATCAATTGCTTTAATGATTATTGGGGCATTGGGTGTAGGATATAGTTTTTTTACCGCACCAAAAACATTGCAAGACGCCAAGGATATTTTGGCGCATCAGCATGATAGTCATGGAGCTTCGCAAGGGCAGGCGACTATTAAAAATGATGCACAGCATGAGGAAGCATCTAGTACAGAAGCACATCATGGTTCAGACAATGCAGTAGAGGCACACCATGGAACAACAAGTAAAAACGATTCACATCACGGTGCTGATGCACATTCAGGTGATGCACATGCTGAACATGTATTGCATTCACTACAAAATAAACCATGGGCAGCAGTCTATGTGGCATTATTTTTCTTTCTAGGTATCTCATTGGTTGTGCTGGCGTTTTATGCTTCGCAACGTGTGGCGCAGGCAGGTTGGTCTGTGGTGCTATTTAGAGTCATGGAGGCCATTTCTGCAAATTTGGTGCCTGCAAGTATTTTAATGTTTGTGATGGTCATGACCTCTGCAGGTCACTTAAACCATTTATTCGTTTGGATGGGTGAAGGTGTCTTTGACTCTAAAAGTCCAAATTACGATGCCCTTGTTACTGCTAAAAAGTGGTGGTTAAATGTTCCAGGTTGGACCATTAGAAGTGTTGTGTATTTAATAGGTTGGAATGTATATCGTTTCTATGCAAGAAAGACGTCTATGGCAGAAGATACTGCAAATGACGGAAACAAGACCTACAAGAAAAACTTCCATGCAGCTGTAATATTTTTAGTATTCTTTATGGTTACTGAATCTATGATGGCTTGGGATTGGATTATGGGATTGGATCCGCACTGGTTCTCCACCTTATTTGGATGGTATGTCTTAGCTACTTTTTTAGTAAGTGCTTTAACAGTAATTGCCTTTGTAACCATTTACTTAAGGTCCAAAGGTCATTTACCATTCGTCAATGACAGTCATATTCATGACTTGGCAAAGTTCATGTTTGGTTTCTCTGTATTTTGGACGTATTTATGGTTTGCACAATTTATGTTGATCTGGTATGCTGATATGTCTGAGGAGACTGTATACTTCATCGCGCGATTTAACGATTATAAAGTACCTTTCTTAGGAATGGTAGTTATGAATTTTGCGTTCCCAATATTACTATTAATCAATAGTGACTACAAGAGCAAGCCTTGGTTTGTTGTTATTGGAGGAATTGTAATTTTGGCAGGACATTATATTGATGTTTTTGTAATGGTAATGCCAGCAACTGTTGGAGATCAGTGGTTCTTTGGGGTGCCGGAGATGAGTGCATTGGCTTTTTTTATTGGTCTCTTTATTTTTACAACATTCCGTGCTTTTTCAAAAGCGCCGCCGTTGGTTCAAGGGAATCCATTTTTACATGAAAGTGAGCACTACCACTATTACAATATTGAACACGAAGGAGAAGAGAATCATCATTAATAATCAAATAATTAAGAAATAATATGCTAGCTTTATTTTATATTTTTATTGCTGTGGCAATAGGTGTAAGCTTTTGGCAAATCACTAGAATACTAAATTTCAGATCTGTACTTGCTACAGATGCAGACAACGACAGACAGGGAAAGTATTTTCTTTGGTTTACTGCGTTCTTTTATGCAATGATGATTTATTGCTTAATTTTTATGAATGTAATCATGTTGCCTGAGTCTGCTTCTATTGAAGGAGAGCACGATGATAATTTGTTTGATATTACCTTTATCCTTATCGGAATCGTTCAGTTTATCATGCAGTTCATAATCTTTTATTTTACCTTCAAGTACAGAGGTAAGAAAGAGAATAAAGCCTTGTTCTATGCAGATAGTCACAAATTAGAAGCTATTTGGACAATAACACCTGCAGTGGTGTTGGTAGTTTTAATTGGATATGGTTTATGGCAATGGAATAACATCATGGATTTATCTGATGCTGAAGATCCATTAGTGATTGAGGTCTATTCTCAACAATTTAGATGGGATGCTCGTTATGCGGGAAGTGATAAAACTTTGGGTAGAGCCAATGTAAACTTCATTAAAGGTATGAACACCATGGGTGTTGATATGAATGACTTGAATGCTGCAGATGATAAGCAGTTAGATGCAATTACACCAATTATGTATCTGCCAAAAGGCCGTAAGGTTGTTTTTAACTTCCGTTCACAGGATGTATTGCATTCCGCATACATGCCTCACTTTAGAGCACAGATGAATTGTGTTCCAGGTATGGTTACTGAGTTTGGTTTTACACCTAAGTATACTACCGAAGAAATGAGACAGCAATCTGAGGTGGTTGCTAAGCAAGCTGTCATTAACAAAATACGTAAAGAAAAAGGTGAAGATCCTTACGAGTTCGATTACATTTTGTTATGTAACAAAATTTGTGGTGCTTCTCACTATGGAATGCAAATGAAAATAGTTGTTGTAGAAGAAGATGAATTCAATAAGTGGTATGCAGAGCAACCAACATTGGGGCAACAACTTGCGAGTAAATAAGATATTTTAAGGACACAATAAATAATAGAATATGTCAGATCATCATCATAAAGAAACTTTTGTAACTAAATATATTTTTAGTCAAGATCACAAAATGATTTCTAAGCAGTTCTTAGTAACTGGTATTTTTATGGGAATTATTGGAGTATTTATGTCAATGTTATTTCGTTTACAAATAGCATGGCCAGAAAAATCCTTTACAATAATCGAAGCATTTTTAGGAAATCACCAAAACGGAGGGGTAATGGATCCAGATATGTATTTGGCATTGGTTACAATTCATGGTACAATTATGGTATTCTTTGTATTGACTGCCGGATTGAGTGGAACCTTTTCAAACCTATTAATTCCATTGCAAATTGGAGCTAGAGATATGGCTTCTGGTTTTCTTAACATGGTATCTTATTGGTTGTTTTTCCTTTCTAGCGTAATTATGGTGATTTCGTTATTTGTAGAAGCTGGACCCGCTTCTGCAGGATGGACCATCTACCCTCCATTAAGTGCATTGCCTCAGGCAATACCTGGTTCTGGATTGGGAATGACCTTGTGGTTGGTGTCTATGGCTATTTTCGTAGCCTCTTCCTTAATTGGTTCACTAAACTATATCGTTACTATTTTAAACTTAAGAACAAAAGGAATGAGAATGACTAGAATGCCATTGACTATGTGGGCATTCTTTATCACAGCTATAATTGGTGTGATTTCATTTCCAGTATTATTATCAGCATCGTTGTTGTTAATTTTTGATAGAAGTTTTGGAACGTCATTCTATTTATCAGATATTTTTATTCAAG
Source organism: Polaribacter sp. (assembly GCA_042091715.1). GTDB lineage: Bacteria > Bacteroidota > Bacteroidia > Flavobacteriales > Flavobacteriaceae > Polaribacter. Next base: position 28,743 of record JBELGW010000017.1, read on the forward strand.
GAGAAGTCTTACATTACCAAGGAGGTTCACCCGTATTATTTGAGCATTTATTTTGGTTCTTAGGGCACCCAGAAGTATATATAGTATTATTACCAGCATTAGGAATTACTTCCGAAGTAATTGCAACAAACGCTCGTAAACCTATTTTCGGATATCGTGCAATGATTGGTTCGATTATGGCTATCGCATTTTTATCTACGATAGTATGGGGTCACCATATGTTTATTTCAGGGATGAATCCTTTCTTAGGTTCTGTATTTACATTTACAACGCTATTAATTGCAATTCCATCTGCGGTAAAGGCATTTAATTATATCACTACGTTATGGAAGGGGAATCTTCAATTGAATCCTGCAATGTTGTTTTCAATTGGATTGGTTTCTACATTCGTAACAGGTGGATTAACTGGTTTGGTACTAGGAGATTCTGCTTTGGATATCAATGTACATGATACGTATTTCGTTGTGGCACACTTCCACTTAGTAATGGGTGTATCTGCAATTTTGGGAATGTATGCTGGAATTTACCACTGGTTCCCTAAAATGTACGGTAGAATGATGAACAAGACATTAGGATATTGGCACTTTTGGTTAACCATGGTTGCTGCATATGGCGTATTTTTCCCTATGCACTTTATTGGTTTGGCAGGTTTACCAAGGAGATATTATACCTATACAAACTTCCCAATGTTTGATGATGTTGCGGATGTGAATGTGGTAATTACCATGTTCGCCTTGTTAGGTGGTATTTCTCAGTTGATTTTCTTAGGAAACTTCTTCATCTCTATTTATAGAGGTCAGGTTGCTTCAATGAACCCATGGAAATCGAATACTCTGGAATGGACAACTCCAGTAGAACACATTCACGGAAACTGGCCCGGAAAACTACCTGAGGTGCACCGTTGGGCGTACGATTACAGTAAGGTTGATGAAAACGGAGAGTACATACACGGAGAAGATTTTGTCTTACAGACAACACCTTTAAAGGATGGGGAAGACCCATCTTAATACGAAAACTACTAAAAAAAGCCTTCTCATTTGAGAAGGCTTTTTTTGTATCTTAGAGTACTTGAATAACCCTTTGAGGTTTGCTTTAAATTATGTTATACGAAACACCGAATTTCAGTTATATTTGCACCTATGAATGACCATTTAAATCCTGAAAACTCAAATCTATCGAACGAAGATATGGACGTTGAAAAAAAATTACGTCCACTAGCATTTGATGATTTTACAGGTCAAGACCAAGCCATTGAAAACTTGAAAATATTTGTTCAAGCTGCAAATCAACGGGAAGAAGCCCTAGATCATACCCTCTTCCATGGACCTCCCGGACTTGGTAAGACCACCTTGGCTCATATATTAGCCAATGAGTTACAAGTAGGGATTAAAGTAACTTCAGGTCCGGTTTTAGACAAACCTGGGGATCTTGCAGGATTGTTAACAAACCTAGATGAGCGTGATGTGTTATTCATTGACGAAATACACCGATTAAGTCCAATTGTTGAAGAGTATCTATATTCTGCAATGGAGGATTACAAGATCGATATCATGATCGAATCTGGTCCCAATGCGAGAACAGTCCAAATCAATTTAGAGCCATTTACATTGATTGGAGCAACAACACGATCAGGCTTGCTAACGTCTCCAATGCGTGCACGTTTTGGTATTAGTAGTCGATTGAATTACTATAAAAAGGAACTATTAACTACGATCATACAGCGAAGTGCACAGATTCTAAAAGTACCAATATCTATGGAAGCTGCTATTGAAATTGCAGGTAGAAGTAGAGGAACACCAAGAATTGCAAATGCGTTGCTTCGTAGAGTACGTGATTTTGCGCAAATTAAGGGAACAGGTAGTATTACCATTGAAATTGCTCAATATGCTTTGCAAGCCTTACGTGTAGATGCGCATGGTTTGGATGAAATGGATACGAAAATATTGAATACACTCATAGATAAGTTCAAAGGCGGTCCGGTAGGGATTTCTACATTGGCAACCGCTGTTGGCGAGAATCCTGAAACGATTGAAGAAGTATACGAACCTTTTTTAATACAGGAAGGTTTTATCATGAGAACACCACGTGGTAGAGAAGTTACAGAAGCAGCCTACAATCACTTAGGCAAAGAAAAAGGCTTCAATCAAGGCGCATTATTTTAAGATGAATATAAAAAAAATACTTCCTATTCTATCGTGGTTACCGAACTACACAAGGTCGCAATTTCGTGGCGATGTGGTAGGGGGCATGACTGTAGGGATTATTTTAATACCGCAAGGAATTGCCTATGCGCTTATTGCTGGGCTACCGCCAATTTATGGCTTATATACAGCGCTAGTTCCACAGGTGATGTATGCCATTTTTGGGTCATCTCGACAGGTAGCAATTGGACCGGTTGCAATGGATTCTTTAATTGTGGCTGCCGGCGTATCAACACTTGCGCTTACAGGAACAGATAGCTATATTGAAATTGCTATTTTATTGGCATTGATGGTAGGTGCGATACAGTTACTCATGGGTGTATTTCGACTTGGTTTTATTGTCAATTTCTTGTCGAAGCCAGTGATATCTGGTTTTACTTCTGCAGCAGCATTGATTATTGGTTTCAATCAATTTAGAAATTTGTTTGGTGTAGACTTCACCAGAAGCAACCAAATTCAAGAAGTACTTTTGTCTATTTGGAAGAATTACAAAGACATAGACCTACCAACAACTTGTATTGGGTTTTCTGCGATAGTGATCATTGTGTTCTTGAGAAAGATGAACAAAAAAATTCCGAATGCTCTTATTGTTGTATTGCTAGGTATTCTGGTGGTCAAATACTTTAAAAGTCCATTTGAGGGTGTTGCTATTATACAAGAAATTCCTTCTGGCTTGCCTTCCTTTGGAATACCAGAAATAGATATCAGTCAATTGAAAGAATTGATGCCCATTGCACTTACGCTAGTACTTGTTGGTTTTCTGGAAACGATTTCTATTGGAAAGTCATTAGAATCGAAACAAGATGAATATAGAATTCGGCCCAACCAAGAATTGATTGCCTTAGGCATTGGTAATATGATGGGGTCTTTTTTCAAGGCATATCCATCTACTTCTAGTTTTTCTCGTTCAGCAATTAACCAAGAATCTGGAGCTACTACAGGTATGGCCGCATTGGTTTCTGTGGTCATGGTAATTGTAACATTACTTTTTTTAACTCCTGTTTTTTATTATTTGCCAAAGGCCGTTTTAGCGGCAATTATTATCGTTTCTGTTTTCGGACTTGTGAATGTAAAAGATTCAGTAGCGTTATGGAAATCGAATAACTTAGATTTTTGGTTGCTTTTTACTACCTTTTTATCAACCTTGTTTTTAGGAATTGAATACGGTATTTTAGCGGGTGTTGGATTGTCAATAATTGTGTTGATTTTTAGGACATCTAAACCGTATATCGCCGTACTCGGAGCAGTTCCAGATTCAGATTTTTACAAGAATAGTGAGCGCTTTAAAAATGTGGTTATTGAGGATGATGTCTTAGTCATTCGTTTTGATGCCCAGTTATTTTTTGCCAATGCAAGTTATTTTAGAGACAATGTAGATCTTTTGGCAGCTAAAAAAGGAGAGGCATTGAAGCTCATTGTCATTGATGCAGAGAGTATCAATCGGGTAGACAGTACGGGAGCAGATATGTTATTAGATCGAATTAATTATTATAAGAAAAAGGGAGTTGTCTTTTACCTTGCAGGCGTGAAAGGCCCAGTTAGAGATAGCTTATTTAAAGCAGGAATATTAAATAGTATTGATATCAATCACTTTTTTATGAATATTTACACCGCTGTAAAATTTTATAAAACAGGAGATCGAGAACATCAAAAAAAGTATGCAGAATACATTCACCATACTTACAAATAAAAGAGATTGAAAATTTATGAGAGTTGAGCAAATTTATACAGGATGTTTAGCCCAAGGAGCCTATTATATAGAAAGTAATGGAGAAGCAGCCATTATAGATCCACTAAGAGAGGTGACTCCTTATTTGGAAAGAGCGGCAAAAGACAATGCAAAAATCACCTATATATTTGAAACCCATTTTCATGCAGATTTTGTGAGTGGCCATGTGACCTTAGCAAATACAACGGGAGCAACGATTGTTTTTGGACCCAATGCAGAAACGACCTACGATGCGCACATTGCAGCAGATCAAGAGGAGTTTAAAATTGGTGCTATTACCATTGTAGCGATACATACTCCCGGGCATACTATGGAAAGTACCTCATATATACTCAGAGATGAAAACGGCAAAGACCATGCTTTGTTTAGTGGGGACACCTTGTTTTTAGGAGATGTTGGTAGACCCGATTTAGCCCAAAAAACAGGAAGCCTAACCGAACATGATTTGGCAGGGTTCTTATTTGATAGTTTACGCACTAAAATCATGACACTGGCAGACGATGTTATTGTATATCCGGCGCACGGTGCAGGTTCTGCCTGTGGAAAAAATTTAAGTAAGGAAACCGTTGGTTCTATTGGTGATCAGAAGAAAACCAATTATGCTTTAAGAGCAGACATGACCAAAGAAGAGTTTATCAAAGAAGTCACAGATGGATTGTTGCCTCCTCCTGCATATTTTCCGTCCAATGTGAAATTGAATAAAGAAGGCTATCAGCCAATAGATGCTGTTTTAAAAACAGGAACTACGGCACTATCGGTTGCAGATTTTGAAAAAGTAGCCAACGAAACAGATGCTTTGATTTTAGATGTACGCCATCAATTTGAGTTTGTCAAAGGGTTTATACCAAGATCTATTTTTATTGGCATAGACGGTGGTTTTGCTCCCTGGGTAGGTGCTTTGATTAAAGATATTGAGCAACCCATTTTACTAGTAGCTCCAAAAGGACGAGAAGAGGAAGTGATTATTAGACTTTCTCGAGTAGGGTTTGACAATACGCTAGGATATTTGGATGGAAGTTTTGAATCATGGCAAAGTGCGAGCAAAGAAATAGATACCTTGAGATCTGTTTCTGCAGAAGTGTTGGCCACTGAGATGAAAGAAAATAAGGTGCCTGTATTTGATATTCGTAAACCGGGTGAATACGCCAATGAACATCTTGTAGATGTACCGAGTGCACCCTTAGATTATTTGAATAGTCACCTAAAAGACTTTCCCGTAGATGAGGATTTCTATTTGCACTGTGCAGGTGGGTATCGTTCGGTAATAGCGTCGTCTATTTTGAAGGCAAGAGGAACTCACAATGTGATTGACGTTGCAGGGGGCTATGGTGCCATTAAACATACTGATATTCCAAGAACAACAGTAACTGTGTGTCCGTCAACCTTAAAATAGCGGTATGAGAATAGCAATTATTGGTTTGATCGTAATGAGTTTTATTTCTTGCAAAGCACAAGAAAAGAACTCCGATCAGGTGGTGCATCTTGATGTTGTCACGTTTAGTAAGATGCTCAACGAGAAAGACATTCAATTGATTGATGTGCGAACGCCAACAGAATATGTAAATGGTCATGTAAAAGACGCAAAACTAATTGATTATAAAGCCGGAGATTTTAAAAGTAAGGCTTTTGAAGGGTTGGATAGCGAGAAGCCTGTATTGCTGTATTGCGCCTCGGGAAGAAGAAGTGCAAGAGCAGCCAAAATGTATGTCGATGTAGGATTTAAAAAAGTGTATAATTTAGTAGGTGGTTTTCGAGCTTGGAAAGCTGAAAATTTAAAAACAATAGAGTAATGGAAACAATTATTTATATAGAGAATTTAAAATGTGGTGGATGTGCTGCTACCATAAGAAAAGGAGTTTTAGCTGTTGATGGTGTTCAAGAAATACAAATAGATGTAGCGGAATCCATGGTTTCGGTAACAGCAGCAAACAAGGTGATTCCTGCCGTGAAAGAAAAACTCTCGAAGATGGGGTATCCTGAAGTGGGCAATGCCAATACACTGTTGCACAAGGC
>JBELGW010000017.1:34785-51602 GCA_042091715.1 Polaribacter sp.
CCACCTGGCTTAGTTCCACAACTTTTCGCACCTGAAAAGGTATCTCCCGAAGGACTTTTTGAAGGGGGTAATTTTTCTATGGACATGAAGGAGTTCTATTTCTCTAGAAAGAATGGAAAGTACAAGGAACGCACATTTTTTGTTATCCGATATGAAAATAATACATGGGAAAATGAATCGGAGTCTGATATAAGATGGCCATTATTTTCACCTGATGGCAATACAATGTATGTTGGAAAAGAATATAGAGTACGAACTGAAACAGGTTGGTCTGAGCCCAAGGAACTAGGAGAGTTCGTAAAAGAACAGGCACATGGTAAATCGGTAGCATCTAACGGAACTTTTTATTTCCCTTTTTTTAAAAAAGCAGATAAGGGACATGGAAATCTGGGGTATTCACGTTTGATAAACGGCAAATATGAAAACCCAGTAAAACTGAATGCTGAAATTAATACAGGAGAATACATTGCTCATCCATACATTGCTCCAGATGAATCTTATTTAATGTGGGATGTAGAACGAAAAGACGGCTATGGACAATCAGATATTTATATAAGTTTTAGAGAAAAAGATGGGGCTTGGTTGACACCCATAAATATGGGTTCAATAATAAACACAGAACTCCAAGAGAGTTCTCCATCTGTAACTCCTGATGGAAAGTATCTATTTTTTACTAGAGGTGAATGGAAAACAAAAGATGATGGAAGTAGCTATTTCGTAGGAAAAAATTATTGGGTGGATGCTCAAGTTATAGAGAATCTAAAACCGAAAGACAGCTAATAAAGAGGAATAGCTAAGATTTGAAAATAGAAATAACGAAGAAATATTTGGTGATAAATCACATAGGTCATTGTGATTTCTTTCGAAACCAACGGTAAATAATTTTTCTAAAATTGTTCCTTCATTGAAAAATCAATCGTTTTAAAAACGCAACGATCCATTCACAGAAAGATGCACTCTATTAAAAACCCCGATGTATTTACTACCCAAAAATATCTTACTTTAAATTGAAAAAAACGATTTCAAACTTTTTATCTCAAGCATACCCTTTCTATTATCAAGGAAAGGAATTGGTATTCATAACAGTACTACTATTCTTCATGACGTTGTTATTTGGTTATTTCTTTGAGCCTTTTGAAGTGTATCAACCTGAACATAAAATGCCCTATTTTTGGATTACTTTCATACATTCATGTACTCCTGTTTTTGTAGTTTGTGTTTTTTTACTACTTAAAATGCTTCCTAGTATACTGGAAAACTGGACCATAAAAAAAGAACTACTTTTGATCGCTGTATTTTTACTTTTCGTAGGTGTTGTCCAGTTTCTTATTAGGGATGTTATTTATGATAATCCAAGTAATTGGTCTTTTCGATATTTGTATGAGGAGATTAGAAATACCTTCCTTGTCGGAATTTTATTTGCATTTATTTTGGTACCTATGAATTATCACAGGTTGAACATCAGAAATGTGAGAAATGCGGATACATTTAATACCTCAAAATCAACAATTACGATTCCGAACAAAAAATCATCTTATATAGATGAGTTAGATGTTGATTTGAATCATGTGCTCTATGCAAAAGCAGAAGGTAATTACGTTGAATTATTTTTAAGTGATGGAACTAAAAAATTAAAAAGAGTAACCATGAAACGTTTGGAAACTATTTTAGAGGGGTATCCTAACTATATAAAAACGCATCGTTCTTACATTGTGAACATGAACAAAATCGATTCGGTAACTGGCAATGCACAAGGCTATAAGCTAGTACTTAAAAACTGTGTGAACATCATTCCTGTGTCAAGAAGTATGATTTTAGCATTCAATGAAAAGATGAATTCTTAGGATACATCTTGCTATTCGTCACTCAAGTTTGTCAACCATAACTTTTAAAAAATGTCAAAATTTTTTTTAAATAGTTTTGCCAAAAATTAAATGTTATGCGTAGACACGATTTAGATTGGTTAAGAGTAATTGTATTTGGATTACTTATTTTTTATCATGTAGGCATGTTCTTTGTTCCTTGGGGATTTCATATAAAAAATAACATCATTTATGATTGGTTAGTATATCCTATGTGGTTTCTCAACCAATGGAGATTGCCTATTTTATTTGTTATCTCTGGAATGGGAACTTACTATGCTTTGCAAAAAAGAACAGGAGTGCAGTTTACTATTGAGCGTATTAAAAGATTAGGATTGCCCTTACTGTTCGGAATGCTTTGTGTTGTTTCCCCTCAAATATATGTTGAGAGATTGGCTAAAAACCAATTTACTGGAACCTATTTTGACTTTTGGCCTAGTCAATTATTGAATGGAATTTATCCAGAAGGTAATTTTAGCTGGCATCATTTATGGTTTTTACCTTACCTGCTGATTTTCTCAATCTTATTGACTCCTGTGTTTTTTTATTTAAATAAGTATCCAGAGAATGTGCTTATTTCTTGGATGAAAAAAATAACAAAGAGACCTTTAGGGTTATTTATTTTTATCATTCCGTTATATTTTATTGAAACGTTGATTGAACCTCACTTTCCAGTAACTCACGCACTCATAGATGACTGGTTTACTTTTATAAACTGTATTGTTTTATTTTTCTTTGGGTTTCTTCTAATTTCTATACAAGACACTTTTTGGAGCACTGTTGAAAGGTTTAGAACCTTTTTTTTGATAACAGGAGTACTAAGTTTTAGTAGTATGCTATTATTAACCCACCAATATGAAGACTCAAACCTGAGACATTATATCGAGGCTTTCTTTAAGGTGGCCAACTTATGGTCCTGGATACTTTTTCTCTTTGGGTTCTCGGCCAAATACTTGAATAGAAAAAGTAATCTATTAAACTATGCCAACGAAGCCGTGTACCCATTCTACATTTTACATCAAACGATTATGATTGGAATTGCTTATTACCTCATTGATTTAGACTGGTCTTTCACGATAAAGTCTTCCATAATGATTGTAGGGACTTTTATGTTATCATGGCTATTATATGAATTTTTGATTCGTCGTTGGAAATATATTAGACCTTTTTTTGGACTAAAGAATTAGATGAAATAAGGTAATGTAAAAAAGGTAAAGACCTTAAAAGTATAAAAGCAATAGGAGGTTGAGTGAAAACTCAAAACCCTATTGCTTTTAATCAGGTGTATTTACTATTTATCTCAAAAGTAGTAGCCGATTTTTCAGCATTCTTGTCTTTAGAATTTTAAGGTGACTCCCACCAGGAAGTTACGTGTTGCCTGCGGATAGTAACCAGAACCATCTAAGGTGGTTACTTCTGTTGCTGACGACCAAGTATCGTCGAAGGTATAATAAAACCCTCTGTCTACATATTCTGTATTAAATACATTGTTGATCAGTCCGGTAAAGACCACCTCCTTAAAAATACGTTTTGGTTGTATTGCATAGGTGAAGTTTAAGTCAGAGGTAAAGTAGCTCTTCAGAACATCGTTTTCTGAGACGATGCTACTGAGGTTACTCATGTACTGTTTTCCAACGTATTTGGATAGAAACGAAAGTTGTACTTGTTCAATAGGAGAAAATACCAGTGCATTTCCTGCAATTACGGATGGAGAAAATGAAATATGTGTATCCCCTAATTGCGTAAGTGTTCCATTGATAGCAGAGACAAAGTCGGTATTCTTGTTATCACTTAGTGCAAGATTAGGTCGGATGCTAAATTGATTTGATAGTTGTATATCTGCATCAATTTCCAACCCTAAGCGATAGCTAGAACCACTTGTTGCTCTAACAGGTGCCCCCACATCATCGATAGCACCAGTCAAGACCAACTGATTCTTATAACGCATATAGAACAGGTTGGTATTTAAGGTAATCGATTCGTTTTTCAAACGCCATCCAAGTTCATAGTCATTTAGGTTCTCATGCGTTTTAATCCCGTTTTCAAAATCGTTTCTGTTAGGCTCTTTATTGGCAACAGCAAAAGAAAAATACAGATGTTGGTTGTTGTTAAGCGTATAGGTTGCTCCAAACTTAGGATTGAAAAAGCTAAAGGTTTCATCTACATCTAGCGGAACTCGGTCAGAGGTTAGTCCGTTGGTTGTGTATCCAACTTTTCTGAATTGAAGATCGGCATAAGCGGTTAGCTTGTCTGCGAGTGTAAAGGTTGCCTTCGAAAATACACTAAAGTCATTTTTAGAAGCAGTGCTCTCATAATAACGGTCTCTAATCATTGTCGATGCTGCGAGGTTTTCACCCCAAATTACTTCTCCAAAATGATCGTTTTTATAGTTGCTGTACGAAAACCCAGAAATTACTTCGAGTGCTTCCTTTGTATAGGTGGCATTGAAATTGGCAACATAAAATTTGTTATCTAACCAACGTCGCACAATAACATCACTTCCATCAACAATAAGGTTATTGTAATCAGCGGCATCTCTTTCGTCTTTAAACTGCTCAAAATATCCTTGTCCTTTTGTGTAATTTAAACCAATATTGGTCGCCCAATTTGCAGTTAATTTTTCATTCCAATGCAATTGGTAGTGATCTTGCTGATAGTTGTCTATCTCATTTTCGTAGGTGTATGGATTCTGTCTTCTGTCTTCCTTCAATTGTTCAGCATCGATACCATACCATGCTTGGTATGTTTTTTCTTTTCCTCCAAATGTAATTGCCTTAATCAATGTATTGTCATCAACATAAGAAGCTTGTAAAAAATAGGATTTTAAATCTGAGTACGCTCTATCGATATATCCATCCGAATAAATTTTAGACAAACGTCCAGCGATTTCTATGTGGTCATTGATTTTTCCGGTACTGAATTTTACGGTGTGTTTTTTGGTATTGTAGGATCCAAATGAATTTGAGATTTCTCCATAAGCGTCCTCAGAAATTGCATCGGTTAAGATGTTTAAACTTGCTCCAAAAGCACCCGTTCCATTGGTAGAGGTACCAACACCTCGCTGAAGCTGCAGGTTTTCTGTAGAGGAGGCAAAATCACTAATGTTTACCCAAAAAGTTCCTTGACTTTCCGCATCGTTGTATGGAATACCGTTAATGGTTACGTTTACTCGCTCGGCATTTGAACCTCTTACATTGATGTAGGTATATCCAATACCTGCTCCAGCATCTGAAGAACTTACTACAGAAGGAAGATAGTTTAGAAGTGCAGGAATGTCTTGCCCTAAATTACGCTTGGCAATTTCTTTCTTAGAGAGGTTGCTGTGGGTCACAGGTGCGTTTTCTTTAACACGAACTGCAGCTACCAATACCTCATCTAAGACATTGCTTTCTGGTTGTAAGTTAAAGTTGATAACAACATTTTGATTGGTTACTGATACTGTTTTATAGGCTGTTGCATAGCCAATAAAACGTGCTTCTATGGTGTAGTTTCCCGCTGCAACAGAGAGCTGAAACTTTCCATCAAAATCAGTTGAAGTTCCTTTTTTAGAACTTTTTACAAAAACAGATGCTCCAGGCAAAGGCGCATTGTTTTTATCAGTCACTTTACCTGAAATAGTAAAGGATTGTGCGTTTGCGAGCATGTTTGCAAACAAGAATAAAAAAATGGTAATTTTTTTCATTTTAAAAAAATTTAAAACGAATAAAAAGAGGTAATTATTCTTTATTTATAGATTGAATAATTAATTATTGAGCGTTAGTGTTGTTTCAAAAGCAAGGCTTTTGGGTACTCACTACAAACAGCTATATGCTGTTTTCCTAACGTTCGGTTTCCCTTGGCAGCATTACCTGCCCAGGTTCTTTGGGTATGATCTCAGCCACAAGGGCACCCCTTTATGAGAACGATGCAAAGTTAAATTAGATTTTTGAATTGTAAAACAAGAATCGTGTTTTTATTCAAGTGTTGGTTTTTTTCTCAATTGCTTTTTTTGAGAATTGTTTTTTTTACGCACTGCTTTTTTGATGAGAGATGCTCGACTTGGTTTTGTGGCTCTCCTAATTTTTTTTGGTTTCAATGCTTCCTTTAACAGTGCCAAGAAACGTTTTACAGCGAGTTCTTTATTTTTATGTTGACTTCTACTTTGTTCGCAAAATAATAAGAGAACCCCTTCTTTATTGATTCTATTTGCGAGTTTTTCTTGTATGATCTCTTTTTGTCTTGCAGATACATGTTGTGAAGCAGCAACGTCAAAGCTTAGGGCTATTTTTGAAGATACCTTATTTACATGCTGACCCCCAGGCCCGGAGCTTCTAATGGCTTTGAATTGTAGTTCTTGTATGAGTTTCTCTTTGTTCAATGTCATTTATTTTAACGATGCTGAGAAGGAGCTTAGATTTTGTCTGCTATCAATTAAAGTATCTATGGCCGAAATGGCTGTTTTGAGTCGTGTTTCTTTGTTTCCCTGTAATAAAATATAAGGCCGGTGGTATTTTTTTAAGGCGTGTTCAAATGCGTTAAACATTTCTATTCTCAACGTTGGACGGTCTCTTAAATCGTCTTCTTCCCAAGGGGTGTCTATGTAGGTCAGGAAATACAAATCGTAGCTGTTGGCAATGGCCGCGTTATCTAATTGTGGATCTACAAAACCACCATAATATTCTTCTGAATAAACTTTAGTTTCAAGTAAATCGGTGTCACAAATGAGTACTTTATCTGCCTTTTTTGCGAGCCTGTTTTCTAGTTCCATTTGTCCGGTAGCAATGGGTAAAATGTCTGAATTTTCACAGGTTTTACGTTCATTATTCCATTTTTTCTGCAAGTATTCTCTTGCATATTCTGGAGCCCATACGGTATTGTAATGACGTGCTAATTGCCGAGATAATGTTGTTTTACCTGTAGATTCGGGACCGAATAGAACCACTTTTATAACGTTTGCTTCTTGCTGTCTAAGCTTTTTTTCCATGTGAAATATCCTTGGTATGCTAAGATTAAAAATACGGTGAATTGAATTCCTGAAAATCCTAACCCTTTGATAAAGTACAAAGGTACAGAAATGAGATTTCCTACAATCCATAACGACCAATGCGCGAGTTTTTTATTGGCCATCAACCACATGGCAGCAAAGAAGATTCCGGTGGTAAACGTATCAAAATAGTCGGTCATTCGATCAAATCGGTCGAAATATCTATAAACAAGGACCACAAAAATTGCTGTAGATGCGAAAATACCAAATGCTTTGAGTTTGTCATGTTTGGTTGTTCTGCTGATGTGTAGCTGATTGTTTTCCATCATACGACTCCACATATACCATCCAAAAACACTCATAAAAGTGTAGTAGATATTAATAATTAGATCGCCATACAAGGTAAATTGGTAGCAGATGTATACATAGATTATGGTGCTAATGATTCCGGTTGGATACACTAAAATGCTTTCTTTTTTTGCATAGATTACAGAGGCAATTCCGAACACTACTGCACAAATTTCTAAAACAATATTGAGCGTCGTTGCTGTTTGGTATGGAGCTAAGAAAAAATCAAAAATTTGGTTCATAGTTGCTGCGGTCAGATTTGACTATTTTTAAGTTGATTAGTGTGTTTTCTTGTTGCTCAAAAGAGGTTTTTATCTCTCTAGTTAAAAAGGGCATTAATGCATCATAATCGCCATAGATTTGTGTGCTTAATGGGTTTTCTAAAATGGTGAAACCCGATGCTCTTAGTTTCTTAATAAATGCGATGATGTGAACTTCAAAATCATTTTGAAGTGGCAATAAGGTTAGTTCTACTGAAATATGCATGGTTCAAATTTGAAAGGTAAAAATACAGATTGCTTTTTTCAATTCACCAAAGAAGCATGGAACTTTTTTTGTAGCCTATTTTTTTGTGAAGTGATGTCTTTGAAAAATTTGCTTCTTGTTTGGTTTGAAGTTTCAAGTAAATCCTTTATATAATTCTCGTGAATTTCGCTAGGATATGATAGGTTCTTTTCTCTTGGGCTGAAAGTCGATATTCATTTCCGGTTTATATTTCCTAATGAATTCTGTTTTAAGACGCATGTACGCAGGTAAAACCCTCAAATTCTAAAAATTCTACTTCGTAAGAAGATCGAATGCCATCAAAGGTAATGTCACCAATTGTCTTTTGGTCTTCAAAGCGAAAATCTTCAATATAGATATGCTCTAAAAAGCGTAGTTTTTTCTTTCCATAGATTTTATACAAGGCTTCTTTTGCTCCCCAAACAATGGTGAGTTTGCTAATTAGAGCAGCGTGATTGGCGATGGTTTTGTATTCTTGAAAAGGAGTAAATTTATGGGCTATTTTTAAAATTTTATCGCGTTGCATTTCAATATCAATGCCAACAGGTGTTGTATCAGAAATGATAATTCCAGCAAAATTAAATGAATGTGTAATCGAGATATACTGACCGTTTTTTAGATGTGGTTTCCCAAATTCATCATAGACCAAATCTGCATCTACCAATCCAACTTCCTTCAAGAGATGCCGTACACTTAAAAACCCCCGCTGATGCAGCTCTGATTTCATTGCATCAACTCTGTTTTGATTGCTTTCTGTTAAATCAATATCTGCAGCAAGCTCTTGAAAAGATTCTGAAATCTTCCAAATCAATACTTTAGTGTTTTTATTGGTAATTATCGTCTTATAAAGTGGCATATTTTTTAAAAGTTATTACGTAACTTTGCAGCTCGAAATTATGATATATAACAAATATACGAATAAATTATGAGCACAAATACAGCGACATACGTTCCGTTTAAAGTGAAAGATATTTCTTTGGCAGACTGGGGAAGAAAGGAAATTGAATTGGCAGAGGCAGAAATGCCAGGATTGATGTCTTTAAGAGAAGAGTATAAAGATACGCAGCCATTGAAAGGAGCAAGAATTGCAGGATGTTTGCACATGACCATTCAGACTGCTGTTTTAATTGAAACCTTGCAAGCATTGGGGGCAGAGGTTACGTGGAGTTCTTGTAATATTTTTTCTACACAAGATCAGGCAGCAGCCGCAATTGCTGGAGCAGGAACTGCCGTTTATGCATGGAAAGACATGACTGAAGAAGAGTTTGACTGGTGTATTGAGCAAACCTTATTTTTTGGAGAAGATAAAAAACCATTGAACATGATTTTAGATGATGGTGGTGATTTGACAAATATGGTATTGGATAGATATCCTGAATTGGCTGCAGGCATTAATGGATTGTCTGAAGAAACGACTACAGGGGTGCACCGTTTGTATGAAAGGGTAAAGAATGGTACACTGCCAATGCCTGCTATTAACGTAAATGATTCGGTAACAAAATCTAAGTTTGATAATAAATACGGATGTAAAGAATCTGCAGTAGATGCGATACGAAGAGCAACAGATATTATGTTGGCAGGTAAGCGTGTTACTGTTTGTGGATATGGAGATGTAGGTAAAGGAACTGCAGCATCTTTTAAAGGAGCAGGTTCTATTGTAACGATTACAGAGATTGATCCAATTTGTGCTTTACAAGCTGCAATGGACGGTTTTGAAGTAAAGCGTTTGGAGACCGTTGTTGCGAACTCTGATATTATCATTACCACAACAGGAAACAAAGACATCGTTCAAGGTCATCATTTTGAAGCGATGAAAGACAAAACGATTGTGTGTAACATTGGACATTTCGATAATGAGATTGATATGGCATGGTTGAATGGTAATTTTGGATCTACTAAAGATACAATCAAGCCTCAGGTTGATAAATACAATGTCAATGGAAATGACATTATCATTTTAGCAGAAGGGCGTTTGGTAAACTTAGGATGTGCTACAGGTCACCCAAGTTTTGTGATGTCTAACTCATTTACGAACCAAACTTTGGCACAAATTGAATTGTGGACCAATGTTGACGCGTATTCAAATGATGTACACATGTTACCAAAACACTTAGATGAGAAAGTAGCAAAATTACACTTGGCTAAGATTGGGGTAGAATTGACTGAATTAAGAGATGATCAAGCAAGTTACATTGGCGTAACGGTTGAAGGCCCTTTTAAACCAGAACACTACAGGTATTAAGCTCACCTAGTTAAATATTTTAAAGCCCTTGCATCTTGCGAGGGTTTTTTTGTGCTCAGAAGTACCCTTGCATTAGCTCAACCAACCTTCTCGGTCTAAACTTCTGTATTGTATGGCTTCTGCAATGTGTGAGGGTTCAATGTCCAAAGCACTGTCTAAATCAGCAATGGTTCTTGCTACTTTTAAAATACGATCATAGGCTCTTGCAGAGAGGCCAAGTTTGTCCATTGCTGTTTTTAGTAAGGTCATGCTTTGCTTAGAGAGTTTGCAAAATTCCCGAATTTGTTTCACGGTCATCTGTGCGTTGTAATGAGTGTATTCATAATCAGCAAACCGAGCAGCCTGCAGCGTTCTTGCTGCGGTTACTCGTTTTCGAATGCTCATACTAGATGCTCCTTTTGGTGCTTCAGCTAATTTTTCAAAAGGAACAGGGGTTACTTCTATGTGAATGTCTATGCGGTCTAATAAAGGACCAGAAATTTTACTTAAGTATCGCTGCATTTCTTGAGGAGAGGAGGTGATTGGTGAGTTTACATCGTGGAAATATCCAGACGGACTTGGATTCATGCTCGCAACAAGCATAAAGCTACAGGGATAATTTACGGTAAACTTTGCTCTGGAGATGGTTACATCTCTGTCTTCTAAAGGTTGTCTCATGACCTCTAGAACGGTTCGCTTGAATTCTGGAAGTTCATCTAAAAAAAGTACTCCATTGTGTGCCAAAGAAATTTCTCCAGGTTGCGGATATTGACCTCCGCCAACAAGGGCAACATCAGAAATGGTATGATGTGGCGCTCTAAAGGGACGCTGGGATAGCAGTCCATTGTTTTTTGTTTTGCCTACCACAGAATGAATTTTTGTGGTCTCAAGGGCCTCTTGCAAGGTCATGGGAGGTAAAATGGAAGGCAAGCGTTTTGCCAACATGGTTTTTCCGGATCCAGGCGGTCCAATGAGAATGATATTATGTCCGCCAGCAGCAGCAATTTCCATGCAACGCTTGATAGATTCTTGCCCTTTTACATCGGAGAAATCAAACTCGGGAAACTCGAGGTTTTTGTAGAATTCAGCCTCAAGGTCTACCGTAGTTGGTGTTATTGTTTTGGTGGCATTGAAATGCTCAATGACTTCCAAAATACTCTCAGCTCCCAATACCTCAATACCTTCTACAATTGCTGCTTCTTTGGCGTTGCTCTTTGGTACTATGAGATGGCTGAACCCCTCCTCTTTTGCCTTGATAGCAATGGGTAAGGCACCTCTAATGGGTTGTAAGCTTCCATCTAAAGAAAGTTCTCCCATGATGAGGTACTTTTCGATGTGCTGCGACTGAATTTGATTGGAAGCTGCCAAAATACCAATAGCTAGGGTTAAATCATAAGCAGCACCCTCTTTTCTGATATCGGCAGGAGCCATGTTGATAATGATTTTTTTTCCCGGAAGTTTGTAGTTGTTGTTTTTTAGAGCTGCAGAAATTCGAAAGGAACTTTCTCTAACCGCATTGTCTGGCAATCCCACCAAATGATATCCAATTCCTTGATCAATATTTACTTCAACAATAATAGTGGTAGCTTCGATACCGAAAACGGCACTACCATAGACTTTCACTAGCATTTTTTCTTTTAAAGGTACTAAAAATTAACTTAAATAATTCTTAAGTTGTTGAAAATTAGCTATTTGGTTTGTTTTTTTTTGAGTTCGTTTTTTTTAGGCTGTCACAAAAAAAAATGCGCTTGTCTTTCATTGAAAAAACAATAATTAAAACAAATGAAAGTAAAACTTAGAAAATTATTTCTGTTAACCATTGTAACACTTCTTGGAACTCAATATATATTTTCTCAGGAAACGAGAGACATTGTAATTGGTCAAACGACAAAAATAACATCGAAAATACTGGACTCAGAAAGAGAAGTTTTAATCTACTTACCGGTGTCTTATGACCAAAATGATTATAATTTTTACCCTGTTATTTACCTTTTAGATGGGAAGAAATTTTTTCATTCTTTTTCCGGAGTAGTGGCACAGTTAAGTAGTGATGCAAGTCCTCAAATTCCTGAATCTATCATTGTTGGAATTACAAGTCAAGACAGAATCAAAGACTCATCACCAACCAAATCTAAAATTGGTTTATTTGGAAAGGAAGAACCATATTTTGAAACTTCTGGAGGGGCCGATGATTTCTTGAAATTTATCAACGATGAACTTGTACCATTCGTTGATTCAACATACCGTACAAATTCTTACAGAACCTTTGTGGGTTATTCTTTCACAGGTCTGCCTATTATGCATTCGTTACTTACTGATTCAGAAAAATTTGAATCCTATATAGCCATTGACTTTAGTGCGTGGTGGGATAATGAAATCACATTAAAAAATGCAGAAATATTTTTTAACAAAGAACTCACAGGAAACAAAGATGTTTTTATTGCAACAGCAGATAGAGTGGTCATTGATTACTATCCCTCAAAAGATAATAAAACATGGAATTTTATTCAGGCATTTGAGCAAAATCACCAGAAAAACATCAGTTTTGGCTACAAAAAATATGGCTATAAATCAGAGAATCATCATTCCATGCCACTTATCTCTTTCATTGACGGATTAAAATACATTTATCGAGGATATATGATTAACTATGATGAAATGTATCAGAATCCCTACGGATTGAAAGATAAATACAATAAAATTTCCACACGATTAGGTGTTAAGGTTTGCTTAAGGGAGGATTTGGGTAATCACTTTGGGTACAAGTTTCTTTACGATAAGCCAGATATAGAAAAAGCAATTTTTTATTTCAAATATAACACAGAGAATTATCCGAAATCTGCCAATGCATGGGACAGTCTTGCTGAGGCATATTATGTGAATGGAGATGAAACAAAAGCTTTGGAATATTATGAAAAAGCATTTATCCTAGACCCCAATAATTCAGATCTTAAGAAAAAGATTGAAAAATTGAAACAGTAAAACATTTGCCAACATTTAATAAACTGCATTAAAACGCAGTTTATACTTAACGTCATACTCAAGATCAAACAAGTAAATATTTTTCATGAGCACTTGGTTTATTTATTTTGGAATAGCCGTTTTATAAATTGGGGATTAGCTCCAGAAATGATAAACGATATGCTAATATGCCAATAAGTTAAAATATAAAACAATAGGAGAACTATTTGAAACACTCTGAAATCAGTATATAGTGAACTGAAGAACACAATCAGTCCAATTCCCAATAATCCAAAACCATTCCATATAATAGCATCTCTCCAAAATGCCCTGAGATACGCTCTATTTTTTTTAAATAGGTCACTGCGAAAAAGCGGCAACATCCCCCAAAATGCAAAATGATATAAAATAAGTACCAGCCAACTCATTGGTTTGACAATCGTTAATATACATAAAACAGGTGCAAAGACTATCCATGGATTAGAAGCTATCAAATCTTTAATTGACTCAAATTTAGAAAAGTGTTTTTTTGTAAAAAATAGTAATGATACAAATGATATGCAAAACACCACATAACTCATTAAAATTAAAGAATCATACCCACTTAAATCCCCTCTACAAGCAATCAAAAATGAAGTTAAAATAATCAGAAAATACAGACCATTGAAGAATTTGTTTTTTCCGAAGAATGATTTGTGTGAATACGTTTCTGAAATGGCATGATGTATCGCAAAGTAGAAAACCAGTCCTGTAGCTCCAAATTTAAGCCCTAAAATCAAACTCATAGGAACAAGCATCATGATGACAACTTTTTTCCAATATACACTTAAAGAAGAAGAAATACCTCTTTTAGAGTTTTTAACTCCCAATATTATATGAGGAATTCCAGTCCCTAAGACAAGTACGGTTAAATAAATTTTTGGGACTTCCCAAGAAATAGGACCAAAAAAAAGTACAAAAAATATGAGAAAATAAAACCGATTCATTGTTGTATTTTTTCCTAAAAGTATAAGTTTTTAGGACATATTGTATATTTTTACCCAAAAAAAATTAAATGGGGTTTGTAAATATCTTTTTTTGGTTTGCATTTGGGGGATATTTTCTGATATATTGGACTATCTTAAACCGACCGAATTATGTCAAGTTAAGGAATATTAGCCTTTTAATAGCGAGCTATCTTTTTTATGCTAGTTGGGATTGGAGATTTCTTGGGATCATTGTTTTTAGCTCTATACTTGATTACGTTATAGGATTAAAATTAGATAGCTCAACAAATGTTAGAAAACGAAAACGACTCTTATTCTTGAGTATTTTTGCCAATTTAGGATTTTTATCAATTTTCAAATATCATAATTTTTTTATTGAATCTGCTCAGTTAGCCCTTGACTCTATTGGTATAAATCAAGATCTTCAATACCTTAATTGGGTGCTGCCTGTTGGTATTAGTTTTTACACCTTTCAAACAATGAGCTATACCATTGACGTGTATAGGAAAGAAATAAAATCAACCAAAGATCCCTTTATTTTTTTTACTTACATCGCATTTTTCCCTCAGTTACTGGCTGGACCAATTGAGCGAGCTAAAGATTTAATTCCACAATTTGAAAAGTATCACTCTTTTGAACTTCAAGCAGCAAAAAAAGCAGTTTTACGGATTTTATGGGGTGCTTTTAAAAAAATTGTAGTTGCTAACCGGTTGGCTGTTTATGTCAATGAAGGGTATGCAAATCCAGAGCAGTTATCGGGTATCACAACCTTATTAGTTATTGTCTTTTTTGTGATTCAATTATATTGTGACTTCTCAGGTTATTGTGATATGGCAATTGGTAGTGCTCGCTTATTAGGATTCAAACTAAGCGAGAACTTCACCCGACCGTTGTTAGCTAAAAACATAAAAACAGTTTATCAACGTTGGCATATAACCATTCATAAATGGTTTCGCGATTATGTTTATTTTCAGCTAAAATTACCGAAAACAGCTTCAAGAAAGGTGTTGAATATTCTTATTGTATTTGGTCTAGCAGGTCTTTGGCATGGTTCAGGCTGGAACTTTGTTCTTTGGGGTATATTTAATGCTATTTTAATTATACTTTTTGACCCAATTATGGATAGGGCTACGAAAACAGGAAATTTTCTATTTATTGCTGTAACACGAATTTTGGCTCATTCAGGTGTATATCTATCACTCATTTTTTTTAGGAGTAAAAATTTACATCAAGTCAAAGCAATGTTTGAGGGACTCTCTCGATGGGAATTATCAATGTTGAATAGGGAAGATTTTGTACAGCATATTGAGATAGGTTTGAATACATATGAAATAATTTTTGGACTACTTTTTATATTCATTGTTTTCTGTGTTGATTGCTACCAAGAATATTGTAAAGAACGAGTTGATGCTTTTTATACAGGCCATGGACTAAAAAGGTGGACTATTAGTTTGGCTCTTGCCTTAAGTATTGTTTTTTTTGGTTTTTATGATGGAAGAACAGGTGCTAAAACTACCAATTCTCAGAGGAATAAGCAGGAACAATTTATTTATGAAGAATTTTAAAACGTATGATTGAGACTGATTTCAAACTGTTTTTACGTGATATTGCACTAGCGTTATTTGCTCTAATAGTCACATTTTTTTTATGTAATATGAGCGGTCTATTCGAAGATCCTCAGGAGGTTGGTACAGAACCCCTACTTATGAGTCGTGCTTTGATAGCGAAAGATTCAGTGAATCCAGTAGAAATTATATTTGCCGGGAACTCACATACTTATTTTATGAACCCAGTTATTATAGATGCTATAACTCAAAAATTATCTCATTGTTTTGGAATTCCTAATGCTAGCATAGCACAACTTTCTTGGTTTTTTTCGAGTTCTTGGGACTATTTGAATCCTAAATTGATTGTACTAGAAACACACTCTTTCAAATCAATTTTATCCAATGCAAGAAATAAACTTGATTCTGTCAGATACCAAAGATGGGAGAATGACTATACACGTTTTACCCCTTGGTCCAAAACAGAATCTGCGCAATTTCAAAATCAAGCCTATAATAGTATTGATGCCATTACAGATTTATTGAATCCATTTACAAAGAAGTATTATTTAATTGATTATGATCCATATGAAGTATATGGGCGTATATACTTCTCTGAAAAAAAACCTTTAAAAGGATTTAGAAAAAGTTTCTATTCACCCATTTCTGATAGTCTCATGAATCGATACCAGAATGGCTGGATTTCAACTTCTGAAGACCATCTTATTGACTTAAAAGTATTGTCGATTGTTGAAAAACTAATTAGAGACTGTCAATCTCAAGGTATCAAGGTTTTAATTTACGAATCTCCGATGTATTATAAACACATTGTTCATCAAAGAAAACGAAATATACAGTTAGATTCTTTTTCCAAAAAACTTGGTGTTCCTTATGTAAATCTAAATCTGGATCCCACAATAACAAGAAATTCTAATTATTTTGAAAATACGAATACGATGAATCAACATTTGACTATTGAGGGAGCAGATGTAGTATCAAGAGTACTGGCGAATAAGATTGTTGAACTCAATCTTTAATCAAAAAAAAGTAACCACCTCTAAATTGATTTTTAAACGAGGACTGAATGATGATGTTTCTAATTACTGAGTTTTATTGGGTCTTTGGGTGATTAAAGTAGAAATAATATTTGGACTGATGTAACTTAAGGATTGATGTATAAGCTAAATATTCTTAATTTAGTCAGTAATCCTCTCAGCTTGAACTTATGTTGAAGTTTTTTTTATCGAATGATTTGATAGTTTTTTTATTATTCTGACAGTTGTACTGAGACATACGTTTCATTGTTGGGGTTTCCTGATTTCATTGTTGAACAATATTGTTTTTACAAGCAGAAAATTCGCTTAATTTAGCTAAGTTGTTTTGAGCTGTTAAATTACCCACATAAGTGCACTATAATCTTTTATTTTT
>JBELGW010000018.1:0-17342 GCA_042091715.1 Polaribacter sp.
AATGTTGCGGTACAAAACGAGAGCATCAAGACGAAGTTGAATATGTAGTTTTTCATTACTTTTTATTTTAAATTCGTCGCAAGATATCGTTTGATTCGGTCTGAATATTTTTTTTAGACAAATCAGGGTTATCTGCCATCGGACAATCCATACTAGCTAATGAAAGGATTGGTCTACGTATGATCCGGTTCTGCTAGCTGTAAAGGTTGTTTTGTCTTTTAATGATGTTTTTGGTGCAGTGTTTTTTTATCTTTACACACGAACAAATTTGAAGGTATTTCGTGTCTTTTATTCGATCATGTAAACCTAGATGTAGGTCAAAATATAAAAAAACATTCTCATTAATGAAAAGCTTAAGTAGCATCACACCAGGTATTCGTATTCTGCTTTTTTGGTGCATCATGTATTTGTATCTGTTGAGTTCTTATTGGTTTAGGGAACCCGATAAACTGTACATCTGCGTATACATTTTCGTGAAAGTTTTTTTACAATTCTTGTTCAGTGTCTTTTTATTAAAGATTTTCATTCCGAAAGTCTTAAATAGACATAAGAATATGCTGTTTGCTGTATGCATTGTGCTCGGGATTTATGTAATACAGTTTCTTTATGGTGTTGTTCATGTCTATTTCTTCGAGACCGTATTTTCTGAAGTATATGCAATGAGACCCCCATATCATATATTAAATAGAATGGGCTCATTTGTTATTTTTATAAACAATGTTACCTGGGTAGTATTTCCTTCAGTCATTCTGATAGCCTTGCAATATTACCGCGATCAGAAAGATATAATTGCATTAAAGGAACAGAAAAAAACAACAGAATTAAACCTTTTGAAACATCAATTGAACCCTCATTTTTTGTTCAATACACTGAATAATTTATACGTATTGGCGTTAAAAAAATCAGATAGTACTCCTGAAGCAATAGCCAAACTCTCAGAAATTTTGGATTATATGTTATACCAATGTAAAGACACATTTGTTCCAATAAAAAAGGAAATTGAATTGTTGGAAAATTATATTGGTTTAGAAAAAATTCGCTACGGAAAAAGAGTCAAGCTATCTTTTGAAAAAGTGATTGAAAATGATACGCTCATTGCTCCCTTATTGCTGTTGACCTTTGTTGAAAATGCATTTAAGCATGGTATTAGTCAGGAGTTAAAAACAGGAGTTATTGAATTGCATATAACGGCAACACCTAGAGAGATTGTTTTTCGGTTAAAGAATAGCAAGCCAACTCTTTACGATCCAAATATCCTTGCAGATAAAGAGGCGATAGGAATGCAGAATACACAAAAGCAATTGGATTTATTATACCCCAATTCTTATAGCTTAAACATTGAAGATACTGATAATCAGTATGCCTTATTATTAAAACTGATACCTCATGAACAAGTATAAATGTTTGATTGTCGATGATGAAGAGTTAGCGAGAGAGTTAATGGTTACACATCTTTCTCAATTCCCCGACTTTGAGATTGTAAGTGTCTGTCATTCTGCTATTGAGGCGCATCGCGCGCTAAAAGCACAAACTGTAGATTTGATATTTTTAGATATTGAGATGCCTGTTTTAAAAGGGACCGATTTTTTAAAGAGTCTCAGCACGTCTCCAAAAGTGATTTTTACCACTGCACATAGAGAATATGCCATGGAGGGTTTTGAATTGGATGTAGTGGATTACCTCTTAAAACCGATTGTATTTCAACGTTTTTTAAAAGCCATCGAAAAATTTTATGAGACACAGAAAGTACAGTCAGCAGTAGTTCTCGAGAATCCAAAGAAGGCACATCTTTTTGTCCAGTATCATAAGAAAAACATCAAAGTGCTCTTTGATGACATTTTATATGTTGAGAGTAAAAAGGATTATATCAATATCGTTACAAATGATAAACGTTTATTGATCAAACATGGGCTCACTGATTTTGAACACAAATTAGACAAGCGTTTCATAAGACTGCATCGATCCTATATTGTAAATAAGGATAAGATAACAGCATATACAAAGCAAGACGTTGAGATAGGTGAGCAAGAACTGCCCATTGGTGATCTTTATAAAAATAGTGTGATTGAACAACTGAAGGATTGATTTATTGTGAATGTAAGAATACTCTTTGATTTTGATTTTTCTCAGGGTGCAGTTTGCATAGGCTTTCCTTAAAGTTTTGTTAAAGGTAGTTTTTCATTGATATAAATTATTCATATTCGTGTCTTAAAAAAAAACACATTTTTACAACACAAACAATTACTATGAAAAATCTACGTTCTCTCACTATCATTGCAATAACCCTTTTATCGCTGTGCGCTTGTTCTAAAAAAGATACAGACGATCTTGTAGAAATTCCTAATAACTTTATTACCATACCTGATCCTGCTTTTGAGGAAGAGCTCATTGCACAGGGAATCGACTCTGACGGTATGGTGAATCAAAGATTGCTCAAAGAAGATGCTCGCGCAGTAACAAATCTCGATATTTATAATTTCTATATTACAGACATTTCAGGCATTGAAGGTTTTGTGAATTTAGACAAGTTGTATATTAATGGAACTGGAATTCAGACGATTGATGTGAGTAAAAATGTGCTTTTAAAGGATTTGTGGTTATACGGTAATGAATTGAAAGAGATTCAGGGAGTATCATTGTTAGAAAGATTAGAGTATCTAGATCTGACCATGAATTATTTTGAAGAGTTCACCCTAGAAAATTCAAATGTTGAAAGATTATTGATGTCTAATAATGAACTGACTCAATTTGATGCTAGCGGTGCCGAAAATTTAAAAACATTGAATATAAATGGTAATAATTTGACTTCTGTAGACCTCTCTCAAAACACGCTGATTGAGGCGGTTGCATTAGGCGGTAATGCCATTACTCAATTGAATTTTGGAACGGCTGCTAATCTCACATACATTGAATGTTTTAGCAACAACTTATCGAGTTTAGATGTAAGCAACTTTCCAAATCTCCAGGTATTAAGTGCGAATAGAAATCCGAACTTAACCTGTATTAAAATTGCAGAGAGTCAAATTATGGAATTGAGATTGTCTGACTATCAACAAGCTACAACTGAATGTAATTAAACATTTTGCTGTTGTAAAGAGGAGAATGTATATGGATTTAAAAGTTTGTTAAAAAGTACTTATAAGTACTCAGTTATCTCATATTTTTGAAAGTTTGTATGGTTGTGAAAAATCAAATTAACGTATCTTGCGGCTTCATTTAAATCGAAAAGTATGCAAGAGAATGCCCTATTAAGTTATGTAAAGGAAGTGCTAAATAATGCTCCTAAAGATTGGCTTGCGATTACAACACATCGCTTAGACATTTTTAATGAAAAATTGGCAAAAACAGCTTTTCTTTCTCATTTTGAAAGCTTGTATACTGAGAGGGATGCGCGCACATCTGTGTTAAGTGAATTACCAACTTCATATGATTACATTCGATTGGGACATCCGCTTTCTTGTATCTTAGAGTGGACCCTTGCAAAATTGCTAGGGCAGCAGCAGGATCAAGTGGTGAGCTTTTCGTCGAAAACAATGCCTATTTTAGCCATTCTTCGAAAAAATCTTTTAAAGAAGAGAGCGACCCGTATTGTGCATATACATGAAATGCCACAGCACTTTGATGAAAAGATACTAAAAACAGTTTATGGGTATGACTTAGCATTGATGCAGGTAGGTACTTTGGAGGCGTTAGATGCTTTGGACGTATTTGATGGAACTACAGTTTTTATTGCGGAACAGGAAGACATCTCTGCGATTACTCTTAGACCGAATATTGACTTTTTTATCAGTACACATACTGAATTTGGCAGTATTTTAGTAGCCAATGGAGCGAGCAATGCACATTATATTTCTGAAGTTCAACATGTGCGAAGGAGAGAAACCATTGCAATGACACCTGCGAATAGCTTTGAAGTATTGCAAAGAATGGTGGGTAATGCGGCGACAACCCGAGATACAACGGGTTTAAATGGAACAAAAGAGAAGGTGTTCAACGCAATAAAAGAAATCACCACATCCACTTCAAAAGTGGTTGTAGGTTCAAGTGGGTTGTCTACACAATATGCTGTTGCCATGGGCTTGGTGGCCCATTCATTGGAGGAGTATCCCGGTAAAAAGATCACTTTTATTGTACCTCCTAATTGTTATGGTGGCACCAATGATCAAGCTCGAAGAATAGCAGCATGCAGTGAAACTATTCATGTGGTGGATTTGCTCGTTGATGGGGGAGAACATATGGATCAAAGTATCGATCAGGTGCTGGAAGAAGTGGCTAAAGAAGATGCGATTCCTTTTATTATTGTAGAAATTCCAACCAACCCAAGAGTTGAAGTGCCAGATTTGAATCATTTAAAAGAGGTGCTTACTAAAAAGCGGCTCACTGCTGCTGGTGAGACAGCTATTGAGCCTGTATTTATTGTAGATCAGACTTTTTGTCCAAATGTTCACTTTTTGGGAGGTGACGGAATACTATCCTCTGTGAAGACTATTTCATATGTGAGTGGTTCTAAGTTTCCGAGTGGAGGTCAGTGTACAGCGGGGTATGCTGTCGCAAATGAGAAAGCTGCCTTTTTAATGGATACGATTGCAGAACACTTAAGTTTATGCGATAATGAAGCTACAGCATTGCAGTATGAACTATTGGCAAAGCAATTGCCTTCCATGAAGCAACGTATTCAGGATGCTTACAACAATACAAGAGAATTTGTGAATTTTGTAAGTGAGGTATTACCTACTGCCAAGATTAACTTCGTTTCTGAAGCATTGGCAGCGCAAGGGTTTACACCCTCTGTGTTTTCATTAGATTTACCTACAAAAGGAAATACTGAGGAAGAAAGAGAGAGCTATAAACGAGCGTTAAACCTTCAGCTTATTAACGTAATGATTCAGCAAATTCCACATGAAAGTAAATATTGTGTGAGTTACGGACAGTTAAAAGGTTGTTATTGGACCATTCCGGCTACTTCTACTCAAGGTACCACAAAAGAAGGTGATAAAGACTATATTGCTCGTGTTGCACTTTCTCCAAATATAGACCTCGAACTGCACAAAAAAGTGTTTCGAGAATTTGTAGCGAAAATGGCTTAATTGGATGCCATCAATTCACTTTGGGCTTATCTTTATACTGCATTGCATTATTCTTTTCTCGTGTGTTTAAAAAAGATAGTGTTGTTTTAAGTTTTAAAACTAGGCCCATAAATAACGGACCTATAAAATAGATTAGCTTTAGCGAATACAATGCAGGCGATTGAGGTTACGGCAAAAATAATGGAAACAAACTTTGCATTGAAATGACATCATACGTTGTTGTTATTTTGTAAGCTTTAATGAATACAGCACCTCAATACACATATTCTTGAAGTAGGGCTCGACCTCTAAATCAATCCAAAATAGAGGTGTGTTTTCAAAAAAAAGGCTCTTATAGTGTTTGAAAGCTTTTGGCTAAATAAGAAGCGTCTTTGGACACGCCACCAAGGGTAGCAGAGCCACGTGTGTGCATCCAAGGCAATCCAATAAAATACAAACCTTCCATTGTACTTTTGCCTCTATAGTTTTCAGGATAGCCTTGCGCATCTTTCTTCAATCCTTCGATCCAGTCAAAATTTGGACGGTACCCGGTAGCCCACACGATATTTTTAATGGTAGAAATCTTACTGTTCTCAAAAACAATTGCCTCTTTTTGAGCATCATTGGTTCTTCCGCTTGGAATGACATTTTTTCTAGACAATATTTCCTTTACATCTGTACCTATTATAGGCTGTGGTAAAGAACTAATCTTTTTACCAATCCAACTGTACTTGGTGAAACTTAGGAACCCGATTAAGGTAAACCACCACCATAAGGTTTTTCCAAAAATTTGTTGCGGAATAGATTTTACTTTGGTTACACCAGAAAAATAAACAGTGCGTGAACTGTCTTTGGAAATCTCATCTAAGATTTGATAGCCTGAATCTCCACCTCCAACAACCAGTGTATCTCCATCTTGCAATTGAGAAACCCCTTTATAATAGTTGCTATGCATTTGCATAATATTTTGTGAAATTTTGGTGTGAAAACCAGGGGTGTATGGAATGTGAAAAGGCCCCGTCGCAACAATCACTTGTTTTGCCTCAAGCGTACCTTTGTTATGAGAAACAACAAAACCCTTTTCTGTTTTCTGAACCTTACTTACTAAGGTATTTAGTTGAATTGGTAAATTGTAGGTAATGGCATATGTTTTAAAATAATTGGCCACTTCAACCTTTGTTGGGTAATGCCCTTTTGGAGCATCAAACGGTAAACCAGGCAAATGATTATATTCTGTGGGTGTAAATAGCTTTAAGGAATCCCACCTGTTTAACCATGAAGCACCAACTTCGGACTCTCCATCAAGAATGAGAAAATCTTTTTTCATCAATTTCAAATGGTATGCTATTGATAAACCCGCCTGTGCACCACCAATTACAATATACTCTAACATCATTTTCCTACTTCTTTTAACGGCTGCGAATATAGTCACTAGTTTGTTATAAATGAAGTGAAAGCTTGATTAAGTGTATGCATATTCGTTGCAAACTGCTTGAATAATACTCCGTAAACACACAAGTGTATGGCTATTGCTTGTTTATATCATAAACCCTTTCCTTGTTGCAAATGTCATTGCGCGGTTTAAACCTCCTTTCTAACGAGTAGAATGTTCTATTCAACTATTTTATAGATTCACTTTTTAGAGCAATCTTTACTTTTAGAAATGAACCTGATATTATATGTTGTATTTAAAAAGTGATGTCAAAAAATATTTTTTGATCCTGTTATCTTTTTGTGTTTTTCAAATTTCGAAAGCACAAACTGAGGGATCAAGCCTTCTGAATTATAAATCATCATCAACAAGCTGTAATTTATCGGTACCTGTAAACAATCAAAATAATGTAACCTCTGCAAGTATTATTGTCAATTCCCAGAGCTCGGGAGAATATCAATTTTCTCCAAGTGCAACAGTTTTAGATGTACTTCATGTAACAAATCAGGGGTCTGGGCAGGTAGATTTTAAGATCATGTCAGCAGTCAATATAAAAAAACTGATTTTGGTCAACTCAAGCTCAGGTACTGTAAAATTTAGAGCAGGAGGAAATTTCCCATACCCAACAATAACATATTGTGAGCTCGTTGATACTTCAAATGCTGCAGTGTTTGAATCTACAGTGACTTCCACATCAGATGCTGGAACTTGTTCAGCGAATTCAGATTGCTATTCTGCTGGTACTACATTGGCAGACTTAGATATTTCCGTAAGTAACAGCTTACTTTGGTACGATGCTTCTAGTGGAGGAAATCTATTATCAGGAGCTCAGATAGTATCAGAAGGTACTACGTATTATGCAGCGAATTCAGACGGAGCAGGTTGTGAAAGTTCTCGCTTAGCGGTCTCAATTTGTTTATTGGATACCAATCCTACACCATTTAATTGTAGAACGGAGGGGTATTTAACCCAGCAGAACGATCTTTATTCAGTGAACTTAGCATCTGGTCAAACAGCTCTTCAGGCAGAAAATATTACCGCGAGTAATATAAACGCAACCGCTTACAATCCTGTAGATGGTTATCTTTGGGCATCTGTGAGTTCAAGTAAAAGTATTGTGAGAATTGGAGATAATTTTGCAACAAATACCTACACTATTTCGGCACTACCCAATCAAAATAGATATATTGGAGATATCAATGCCAATGGCGTGTACTTTCTTAAACCAGGTGGAACTACTGCCTATAAGATTGATCTAGATCCAAATTCTTCCAATTACCTGCAGTCTCTAGGGACATTGACCTTAAGTACAAATATTCTTATTCATGACTGGGCATTCAATGCGTTGGATAATAATTTATATGCGGTTGAGAAAACCACGAACGTCTTATATCGAATAAATCCATCCTCTGGAGCTGTGACTAGCTTGGGAGAAGTGCCCATATTGTCGGGAAATACCCATACCTATGGAGCATCATATTTTGATGCATCAGGAAATTTTTATGTTGGAGCCAATCAGACAGGTACGATTTACATCCTCTATGCGGTGAATGATTTGACCGGCTCAAACGCAATAAGTTCGAATTATTTTGCTTTTAGTTCTTCGAGCGCAAGTAATGATGGATCTCGGTGTCCAACGGCCGCTGTTCCTCAAGAGATTTGCGATAACAGTATTGATGATGATGGCGATGGATTGGTAGATTGTGACGACATGTCTTGTTCAAACGTAGGAACCTGTGACGATTCATCTACAAGTGGAGGGAATGATGGAGGATTGGAAAGTAGCAATAGATTATCTCAAAAGATAAATAAACGTCATTATTCAAGAGCCAAGCAAGCCTATCGTTTTCAGAAGTCACAAGCGAGGCGTATAAAGAAAACGCGGCAATACAAAAGTACATCAGCACAAAACGTAACACTCGCTGATTTTATTCCGTTAGACGTGTTGCCAAATAGTGAAGTCATAGAATCAACACCAACAGATTTAGTGGGCATTACAAATGCGACTGAAGTTCTTTCTGTGGATTATCTGAGAGACTCTAAAAATATTGGAACCATTTTAGTAACTAAAACTATAAATGGTGCTTATGAGCACACCAAATACATTTGTGATCGATTGTTAGGAGCAGAGATACTGTCAATTTCATCCTTACAACTCAACGATCAAGATTTTATCAAAACACTAATCAAACACCCGAATGGGGATAAAGAAACTGTGGTGAGCTTTTCAATAAAAGAAGAAACACCCAATTCGTATAGTGTTGAGAGTCACTGGAATCTAGACCGATACAGTACTTCGAGTACCTATTATAATTTTCAAATATGGACCAATTCTACAGAAGATGTGTATCGCTTGAGTCAAGAAGTTCTGGAGTTGGTTAGTGCTCAAAAACCTATAGAAAGGTACCATACAAGTCGAGGTCCGAATGTGTTTATTAGGAAAGCGAGTTATCGCAATGGAAAACTCGATTTTGATATAACGAATACCAATGCATCGAAAACTTTGAATATTGAGGGCGGAAAAAGAATTACAGAAACAAGTTCCACTGAACCCATGTCTCTTGCTGTGCCTATAGCTGAATCTCTTAATGCTGCAATTGCTCTTGAAGTAGGACATTTATTTGATGTTGGACTAAGAGTTCATGCTGGAGCAGGACAAACACCTGATGATATATTTATGTCTGACGGTGCTTGGGGAGTTGATGACTTTGCAGGCTCAACAACAATCAAAAAATTTGATGTGATTCCGCACCAAAACTTTGAGGAAGAGGATGGTCTTATCTTAGAGAGAGGTGTTGATTTAAATTCAGAAACAAGTGAATATGTATCTGTATACAGGTCTTTTACTCCCACATTCCAACCTGTAGATTTGCGTGCATATACAGCATTAAAATTCAATGCTTCAGGTACGGGAGAGCTAGTGATCACCTTATTGAAAAAAGGAATTGATCATTGGGAACATCAATTTAGAACAGCAGTGAATTTGACCAGTGAAGAAAATTCATTTGTGGTGCCTTTGAGTGCTTTTAAGAACGATTTAGCGCAAGAATTTAAAGGTGAAGACATTACGACTATTATTTTTACGCTTAGGTCTGATGATGGCAGCTCACAGGTAAAACAAATAGCACTTTCAAATGTAAGCTTCATCCAAAATGTTCTTTTGGGTATTGAAGATCATGTAATAACATCTCAACAGGATAAGAATACCATAAAGATTGTTCCAAATCCAATAGATATTCCCACTGAAATTTCCTTTCTTTCAAAGGTGTCTGAGCGATGTGAGGTGTTCATTTACAATGCTTTTGGTTCAATAGTAGAACAACGTAAAATCAATGTCTCGAAGGGTCTCAATACACTAAAATTGAGAAACAGGCAGCTCAATCGTGGTTTGTATTTTATCAGCTTACAGGGAGTAAAGACCAATTTCAAAACCTCAAAATTATTGGTGAAATAATGACTTCTTTCTTCTTTTTTCGTGGCATTTGGCTTCAATCTCAATAGTATTTCTTGAAAAAAATAGTTTTTATTTCAATTTGGCATATTGTTTGTACTTCATTTTTTGCATATTTGAAAAAGCAAACGCTAATCACATCCATCTGGTGCTATTTCATCTAAAATTTAAGAAAAAGAAAAACTAAGAATACATCATGAAATATTTCCGTTTTACAACTAGCCTTTTGTGTCTCGCTCTATCACTTGCAATTGCTGGTTGTTCTTCAAGTGACAATATACGAGACGGTTTTGATAAAGTGGAAGTGGCTGATTTTACTGCTGCTGATTTGGTGAAACTACATGGAGCTACTCAAAAAAAGTGGCGATTGACAGAAGTTATTCTCCCAGAAGAATATAGGGATTCTCCTGCTTTTCCAAATACAGCTTGTTTGGCTGACGATGTGTATACCTTCATTGCTCCCTCAGCAACTGATAATCATATGATGACTGTTCAAATTGAACTAGGAGATCAGCGTTGTTTCGAGACAATTAGTGATGAAGAGCTTTACATGTCAAGCCTCAGATATAAATCCTATCCGTTAGATGGCGAAGATTTGGTGAGGACCACCTTGTACTATCTACACTGTAGAATAGAGAATACCATTCAGAATGGTGTTTCAGGTACTTTTCGTCGTTGCTCTGGCGATTATAATCGCTTGGTTGAACTTACAGAAGACAGAGCGGTTTTTTCGAATGCTACTTATATTGGAGAGTACAGATTTGGCTATGTATTTGAAGCCATATACTAGCTATTCTGTTCGTTTTATAGTTGTATTAACAACATACGAAAGAAAAAAGATTGAGATACATCCATTTGTTGCAAGGCAAATGGATTTTTTAGTTGCGTTTATCCCTAATAAACTACTTTCCTGTATTTTTTCAATTTGTTTTAAGAATTAAGTTGTTGTTTTGTTTTTTGAAAATACAGAATAGAATCAGATATACGAAACATCTTAAATCGCAATAAAAATGAAACTACAAGCAATAAGGTATATATTTTATATTACTCTTTTTATTGGGTTGTCTTTGCACACAAGTGCTCAAACGGGAACTTCATATAGCATTGGAAATAGACACAAGATATACTCGAAAATCTTACAGGAGAATCGCTCCTATATACTTGAGCTTCCCTCATCCTATGCTACATCAACTAAAAAATATCCGCTTCTCGTGTTATTGGATGGAGAGGTGAACTATCATTCACATTCTGGAATATTGAAACACATGACGCAAGCCCGTCAAATTCCAGAAATGATTGTGGTTGCGATTACCAATATTGATCGTGTACGTGATTATACACCCACACGATACTTGACCAATCTAAATGGTTCTGATGCTACTGAAAACCACAAAACAAGCGGAGGTAGTGAAAACTTCTTAGCCTTTATGGAGCAGGAATTGCTGCCACATATAGAAAAGGAGTATCGTGTAAATGGATTTAAAACCTTAGTAGGAATATCTCATGGAGGTTTGTTGGTTGGTTCGTCTTTTCTTTCTAAACAGAGTTCCTTTCATGGGTTTGTTGCAATGGATCCTAGTTTTTGGTGGGATGATCAGTATGTTGTAAAACAATTAGAAAGCACTCCTTTGAAACAGCTAGAAAACAAGCGCATCTATATTTCTACTGCTGATACTTTTGAAAATTTTGATAGAATTCCGCATGTGTACACGGCCAATGTAAATGCTCATGAATTGTTTAATACGTGCCTAAAGAATAAAGGAATTTCTCCTTCGCATGTTTCATTAGAGTATTTCAAAAAAGAAAATCACTGGACGGTGGCCCTAATGAGCCTATATCAGGGCATGCAATTTATTTTCAAAGATGTAGAAATGAAGCATATTAGGCAGCGTTCATTGGAGGAAATCATCAGGTATTACAAGCTCAATTATAACGGTGCATTTTCTCCTCCAGAGCGTATCATCAATACTATGGGATATCAGTTTATGGAAAACAACCTATCCGAGGCTTTGAGATATTTTGTGCTGAATACACAAAACTATCCAACATCATCAAATGCATTTGATAGTCTTGGTGAGGTGTATCTTCGTTTGGGAGACAAGAAAAAAGCACTGAAGAGTTATAGAAGGTCTTATGAATTGAATCGGCGAAATGAGAATGCATTAGAGAAGATCCAAGCATTGAAGTACCCGTAAACGGTTATATTTATTTATTGAGATTTCAATTGTTATCGTTTGGTATTGAGGATTTACTATCTTTACACAAAACCATTTCTATGAAAAAAATAATAGGTACATCACTTTGTACAGTATTGCTAGCTGCGGCCATTTGCTCATGCAACCTAGAAAAAAAATCTTCAACAAGAGAACAACAAGCAAAAGACACCATTTCCACGGCAAGCGGTTTGAAGTACTTTTACATCACAAAAGGAACCGGTAGGCCCATTGAGCCGGGTTCTGAATTTAGTGCTCAACTTAGCTTACAGGTAAATGATAGCGTAATCTGGACGACTTATGAAGACAAAGATTCTGTTTTTACACATATCGCTGCTCGTGGAGGGGTGATTAAAGGCTATGATGAAATGGCACTCTTATTAAGAGAAGGCGATGACGTCTTTGCCATCTTACCCAGTGATATTGCTTACGGCGATAAAGGCTCTGGAGCTTCCATACCGCCCAAATCCACATTGGTTTATGATCGATTTAAGATTATGAATGTAAGTGAACCAAAATTTGTACTGTCCGATTCATTGGTTGCTGCTCTGACAACAGGAGGCATTCAAAAAATGAAGTTACTTTATGACAAGGTTAGAACAACAAAAGATTCTTTATTGTATCACAGAGGAATGGATCAAATGGATGCATTGTGGAGTAAATTAAGAAGGAAATCTATGTTTAAAGAGGCAAAAGCTACTTTTACCTATTTCAATAAGATAGATAACGATACAACGTTTGATTTTTATATCATTAGATCATTAGAGCTCATGGGGGATAAAAAAGCGGCAAGCGCTAGAATAGATGAAGTGTTAAAAAAGGAGCTGTCTCAAGAGCAAAGAGCGTATTTCGAAGAATATAAATTAGAATTAAATAAATAGATCTAAAAAAATCTTCCTATTTGGTATAAAAAGAAAGGATGCCTAACGGGCATCCTTTTTTACATTGCTAAAAGCATGTGTGCTTATTTTTTAAATTCAAAGGCAGGTAATACTTTTCCTGTACAATCTCCAAAACCAATACGAACTTCCTCATTTTCACAATGCGCACGCATGATTACGGTATCGTGGTCATGGATGAATTTACGTTCAGAACCATCTTTCATAGGAAGTGGATTTTGTCCTCTCCATGATAATTCTAACATCGATCCATAGCTATCTTTTGTTGGTCCAGAAATCGTTCCAGATCCCATCATGTCACCAGATCTCACGTTACATCCATTTACTGTATGGTGCGCTAATTGTTGCACCATGGTCCAATACATGTATTTGAAATTAGAATTAGCAACAATAGTTTCAGTTTCACCTTCAGGTTGAATTCCTACTTGCAATTTGATATCGTAACTCTTTTGACCTTCAACTTTTAGGTACGGCAAAGGTTCATGTACTTGCTCTGGATTGTCTGTTCTAAAAGGCTCTAGGGCATCTAAGGTAACAATCCAAGGAGAAATTGTAGAGGCAAAGCTTTTCCCTAAGAAAGGTCCTAATGGTTGGTATTCCCATCCTTGAATGTCTCTTGCAGACCAGTCGTTAAATAAAACCATTCCAAAGATATATTCTTCAGCCTCTTCAATAGGAATGCGCTCTCCCAAATGATTAGAGTCTGTTGTTATAAATGCCATTTCTAGCTCAAAATCGAGCAGACGAGAAGGTCCGAAATTAGGGCTCTTACTTCCTTCTGCTGGTCTAGATTGTCCTACAGGTCTGCGAATAGGAGTTCCTGAGGGTATAATAGAAGAACTTCGACCATGATAACCAATAGGGATGTGCAACCAGTTTGGCATCAATGCATTTTCTGGATCACGGAATAAGGTCCCAACGTTTGTTGCATGTTCTTTGCTTGCATAAAAATCTGTATAATCACCAACAGCTACAGGTAGTTGCATTTCTACATCTTCCATTCGAAAGATCACTTTGTCTTTATGTACCACATTGTCCCGCAATCCATTGGCTGTCACATCAAAAATATCTGCAATTTTGTTGCGCACCAAACGCCAAGTTTTTCGCCCATCTGCAATAAAATCATTCAAAGAATCTTGCAGGAAAATATCATCAGTAAGTGGTATTTCATCAAAATATCCCAATTGGTGAAGAGCTGCCAAATCAATGGCAAAATCTCCTATTCGTGTTCCAATGGTAATGATGTCATCTTTTGTAATAAAGACGCCAAAAGGAATGTTTTGAATTGGGAAATCTGAATTTTTAGGCACCTCTAACCAAGATTTTCGATTTGGATTATTAGCAGTTATTATCATGTATAGCTTTCTTGTTATTGGTTATCAACCAATGTTATTAAAATTTCATCAAATATAATAGAAAGTTACAAGTTGGAAAAATGATTTTTAGTACTTTTGAATATTATTATTAATGCTTTATACACAGAGAACAATGCAAGTAGATTATCAGATATTCGATCTTATCGAAGATGAAAAAGAAAGACAGCTAAATGGATTGGAGTTAATCGCCTCAGAAAACTTTGTGAGTGATCAGGTCATGAGAGCTCAGGGTTCTATTTTAACCAATAAATACGCAGAAGGATATCCCGGAAAGCGGTATTATGGTGGCTGTGAAATTGTAGATGTTGTAGAACAGATTGCCATTGATAGGGCAAAAGAATTATTTGGTGCAGCCTATGTGAATGTACAACCGCATTCTGGTTCACAAGCCAATACAGCTGTTTTTGCAGCTTGTTTAAACCCAGGTGATAAAATCTTAGGCTTTGACTTGTCGCATGGTGGACACTTAACCCACGGTTCTCCTGTGAATTTTTCAGGAAAATTATATAAAACCTCTTTCTATGGAGTGGAAAAAGAGACCGGCGTTCTAAATTACGATGCCATCCAAGAAACTGCAGAAAAAGAGCAACCGAATTTGATTATTGCTGGTGCCTCCGCGTACTCTAGAGATATTGATTTTAAGCGTTTTAGAGAAATTGCAGACAGTGTAGGTGCTTTGTTATTAGCCGATATCTCGCATCCGGCAGGAATGATTGCCAAAGGAATTTTAAATGATCCAATACCGCATTGTCATATTGTAACAACAACAACGCACAAAACATTGCGAGGACCAAGAGGAGGAATGATTATGATTGGTGAAGATTTTGAAAATCCATTTGGTCAAAAGCTGAAAAGTGGAAAACTAAAGAAAATGTCTACATTGCTAAACTCGGCTGTATTCCCTGGAAATCAAGGTGGGCCACTGGAGCATGTGATTGCTGCAAAGGCAGTTGCATTTGGAGAGGCATTGACAGATGAATTTTTAGAATATCAATTGCAAGTAAAAGAAAATGCCAGTACGATGGCAGCTGCTTTTGTAGCGAAAGGTTACGATATTATTTCTGGAGGAACCGACAATCATATGATGTTAATTGACTTAAGAAATAAAGGGATTTCTGGAAAGGACGCAGAGATAGCTCTTGGAAAAGCAGACATTACGGTGAATAAAAACATGGTTCCTTTTGATGATAAGAGTCCTTTTGTGACTTCTGGAATCCGTATCGGAACATCTGCAGTTACTACACGCGGTCTCTTAGCAGAAGATATGCAACAAGTTGTTGATTTTATCGATGAAGCCATTCAACATCATGAGAATGATGAAGCTTTAGCCGACATCGCAGAACGTGTAGAAGAGATGATGAGTGCTAGGCGCTTATTTGTGATGTAACTCATGATATGCCAAAAGATAGAAAAGCAGCCAATTGGCTGCTTTTTTTTGTAAAGAGAGCATGGCTCAAGGCGCCTTTTTTATGACCTTATAAAATGTTTGTTATTGCACCGTGGTTACAGCAGATCATAGCATAGGTGGTTTTTACGATATGGAGTATAGAAATAGAATCCTCCTTTTACAGTAATTCTGTTTGGTCTGTGGCTCTTTCTATGATCGAATCGGGGAGCGATTTTTTCGCCTTTGCTCCTAATTTTTTAATTTTTTCAACACTAGAAATTAAATTCCCTTTTCCTTCAACCAACTTGTTCATGGCTGCGTTGTAATCGGTTTTAGAGGCATCAATTTTTTTCCCAATTCCGATTAGGTCTTTTAAAAGCCCATCAAATTTGTCATACAAAGCCCCAGCTTGTCGAGCTATTTCTATGGCATTGCGTTGTTGCTTTTCATTATTCCACATGGAATCAATGGTTCTCAATGTAGCCAACAAGGTTGTAGGAGTTACAATGACAATATTTTTTTCGAAAGCTTTGTTGTAGAGCGAATTATCAGCATTCAAAGCAATCGCAAAAGCAGGTTCAATAGGGACAAAAAGTAAGACAAAATCAGGAGAGTCTATTTTATAAATATCTTCGTATTTTTTTTCGCTTAATTGATCAACATGTCGTTTTATTGAAGAGAGATGTTCCTTTAGAAACTGTTCTTTTTCTTTGTCATTTTCTGCATTGACAAATCGCTCATATGCTGTTAAAGAAACTTTAGAATCAACAATCATCTTCTTTTCATCCGGCAAATTAATAACCACATCGGGCAATACTCTTTTACCTTCATCTGTAGTAAAGCTCTGCTGAATATAATACTCTCTATCTTTCTCTAAACCAGATTTTTGCAAAACACGCTCTAACACAAGTTCTCCCCAATTCCCTTGTGCTTTGTTATCTCCCTTTAATGCTTTGGTGAGGTTGATTGTTTCCTTACTCATCTGCTGATTCATTTCCTTTAACCCAATGAT
Source organism: Polaribacter sp. (assembly GCA_042091715.1). Lineage (GTDB taxonomy): Bacteria > Bacteroidota > Bacteroidia > Flavobacteriales > Flavobacteriaceae > Polaribacter. The sequence goes on from JBELGW010000018.1 coordinate 16,837, forward strand.
TTGCTGTCGCAGTGCAGCATGATAATCAATACTCTCTTTGTGTGTTCGATCTACCTTATCTTCAAATATTTTTATTTTCTCTTGCAGCGGGTTTAAGATGCGTTGTATGTTTTGTTTGTTCTGTTCCGTAAATTTGGTCGACTTTTCATCTAAAATTTTGTTCGCTAGGTTTTCAAATTCTTGGGTAAAATTTTCTTGAAGCTTCGTGATTTCCTCCTTATTTTCTCTAAGTTTAACTTGTAGGTTTTCTTTCTCAGCGATGTGTTTGGTATTTTCGATTCGAAGGAAGTCTTTCTCGGTTCTCATTTCTTCTTTCTCATTTACAGCATGCTGCAATCTTCGCTCTAAAGCTAATTGTTGCGAGTCGGATAAACGTTGTCTTTCTTCCAATGCAGCACAAGATTTCTCAAATTTTAATTGGGAAAGATAGCGACCCAATACTAGGCCAAGGGCCAAAGAAACAATAGAAATAATATAGGTTGTCATAGGCGTGGATTGAATTTGAT
>JBELGW010000018.1:17442-48822 GCA_042091715.1 Polaribacter sp.
AAAATGCTCGATTAGATATTCATATTTACGTAAAATTTTATGATTCCACTGCGGTAAGTACCTAAAAAAAAGTCGTAATTTAGATCTTTGAATAGAAATGTGAACTATGCTGTCAAAATTTATCTTTACAAAATTAATGGGTTGGAAATTAGTAAATGATTTTCCGAAGAATTTGAAGAAATATGTGGTTATTGCTGCACCACACACAAGTTGGCAAGATTTTCCTATTGGTGTTTTAGCAAGAAATACTTCAGGAATACAGATCAACTTTATTGGCAAGAATTCCCTATTCAAAGGACCGTTTGGTTTTATTTTTAGAAAATTGGGAGGAGTTCCTGTAGATCGTTCTAAGAGTAATAATTTAGTAGATGCCATTGTACAGGTATTTGATGAAAAAGAGCAGTTTCGACTGGCATTGTCTCCAGAAGGCACTAGAAAAAAGGTTGATAAATGGAAAACAGGGTTTTATTATATTGCGAAAGGAGCGAAGGTTCCTGTAGTCATGGCAACTATTGATTACGGAAATAAACAAGTGAAATTATCCGAACCCTATCATCCTACAGATAATAAAGAGAAAGATTTTGAGTATTTTCAATCTTTCTTCACAAGTAGTATGGCAAAAAAGACTGCACAATTCTAAGAAGCTTAAATTTTTGAGAAAGACCTATAAAAAAAAGGAAAATAGGTGAATTTGGCATTCTAATTGCTTGTTTAACGATAAATATTCTATCATGAAAAAAATTACCTCATTTCTTTTTGCAGTGCTACTTCTTGCTGCGTGTAGCAGTGTTAAAACAACACAGGAAGCTATTAACTCTGGTGACTATGACAAAGCGATTCGTTTGGCTGTCAAAAATCTAAGAGATAGCAAAACAAAAAAAGGGCATCAGCCTTATGTTCCGATGTTAGAGGATGCTTTCAAGAAAGTTGTTGAGAAAGAAGAGGCGCGCATTGAATTTCTTAAGAAGGATGGGAATCCGCAAAATATAGAGCAAATTTTTAACCTGTATCAAGCATTAAACTACAGGCAGGAAATGATCAAGCCCTTATTGCCTTTGCGTAACTTGTCTAACGGAAGGAAAGCTTCCTTTAAGATGAAAGATTATTCTGAGGATATCATAGTTGCTAAAAATAAACTATCGGCTTTGTTGTACGGCAATGTGAGAACTTTATTCAATAACAATCAAAAACTCGACTATAGGAAGGCATATGAAGAGTTATCATACATTGAAAAAATAAATCCAGATTATAGAGATGTCAGACGTCTGATGCGCGAAGCATATGAGAGAGGTACAGATTATGTGCTCGTTTCTGTGAAAAATAGGACACGAAAAATAATTCCCAAACGACTATTAAAAGATTTATTGAACATAGATACCTATGGATTCGATGATTTTTGGACGGTATATCACAGTGTAAGAGCAAAGGTATTGGTCTATGATTTTGAGTTGGAATTGACGCTGCGAAACATCAATATATCACCTGAACAGATCAGAGAAAAACAATTGATCAAAGAAAGACAGGTGAAAGATGGTTGGAAATACTTACTAGACAAAAATGGCAATCAAGTGATTGATGACAAAGGAAATAAAGTAAAAGTAGATAACATGATCAATGTTCGCTGTGAAGTTTTTCAATTTACACAGTTTAAATCAGCTGCTGTAATAGGACAAGTTACGTATACAAATGTAGCTACAAAACAACTATTGAGTACATTTCCAATAAAGAGTGAGTTTGTTTTTCAACACGACTATGCAACGTATAATGGAGACAAGCGTGCACTCGTGAAATCATTTCTAGATATGATTGTTTTAAGAGCTGTAGAGTTCCCTTCAAATGAACAAATGGTATACGATGCAGGTAACGACTTGAAGCAACGTTTAAAAGAAATCATAAGAAGAAACAAATTTAGAAAATAGCATCAATTTTATAAAACTGAAAAACGTCATTGCCATAGTTATTCCTCTTTCTAAATTTGAAAGTTTGATACTATTGGCAATGACGTTATTCTGATTATATCGGTGCTTATCCTTTATAAAAAGGCAATTTTACCACCACAGCTGGAATCGTTTTTTTACGCACTTGGATAAAAATTTCCGTAGCTCTTTTCGTATGTGGCCTGTTCACATAACCCAGTCCAATACCTTTTCCTAAAGAAGGACTCATGGTACCAGAAGTAACATGGCCAATAGTATTTCCATCTACATCAAGAATAGGGTAGCCCTGTCTAGGAATCCCTCTTTCTGTTAATTCAAAAGCAACCAATCTTCGAGTAATTCCTGCTTCCTTTTGCGCTTGTAAGTTTTCTGAATTCACAAAGTCCTTTGAGAATTTAGTAATCCAGCCTAAGCCAGCTTCAATAGGTGAAGTGCTGTCATCAATATCGTTGCCATACAAGCAATAGCCCATTTCTAGGCGCAAGGTGTCTCTTGCGGCCAAACCAATTGGTTTGATGCCAAAGTCTGCACCTGCCTCAAATACTTTGTTCCAAAGCATTTCTACGTCTTCATTTTTTACATAGATTTCAAATCCACCAGAGCCCGTATATCCTGTCGCAGAAATAATAACATGTTCCATACCAGCAAAATCAGCAATTTGGAAGGTATAAAATTTAATGGTAGCTAGGTCAACTGAAGTCAATGATTGCATGGCCTCAACTGCCTTTGGACCTTGGATAGCTAAAAGTGAGTAATCGTCAGAAACATTTCTCAAGTCCGCTCCAAATTCTTTATTATGTGCAGTGATCCAATCCCAATCTTTTTCAATATTAGATGCATTGACCACTAACATATAGGTGTTTTCTTTAATTCTATAACAAATTAAATCATCAACAATTCCATTAGCTTCATTTGGGAAACAACTGTATTGAGCATCTCCAATTGCCATTGTAGATGCATCATTAGAGGTTACTTTCTGAATCAAATCAAGCGCATGTGCTCCTTCAACTAGAAATTCTCCCATATGACTCACATCAAAAACTCCAACAGCTTTTCTCACTGTTTCGTGCTCTATGTTAATCCCTTCATAAGAAACAGGCATATTATAACCAGCAAAAGGAACAATTTTAGCACCAAGAGCCTCGTGTACGTGTGTTAATGCAGTATTTTTCATTCTATTTTTCAATCGATTTAGTGGTTTTACAAGTTTTCCGCTAATGTATTGAAATTTCAACAATTATAAGGGTAATGCTACCAGAATTACATGTATATTTGGTTGCATATCGTAACTTAGGGTACTCGATAATTGATGTATATAATGGTATATTAGATAAGCGGAAATATGCAAATCGGCGGCAAACTTGAAGCGCATGATTTAGCGGTTCTGGCCCCAACGTCTAAACTAGATTTATAGTAGCGCAGCGCGTTGTGCGCTGAAAACTGAATCAATAAGGTAGAAAATACTTCAACTGTGCAGTTTATTTGCATAGTTTTAATTGAGAAAAGAGATGAGTAAAGAACAGCCAAACAATCCTTTACATGGGGTCAAATTAGCGGATATTGTAAACTATTTGTATACAACATACGGCTGGGATAGGCTCGGAGAACTCATAGACATCAATTGTTTTCAAAGCAATCCATCAGTGAAGTCGAGTTTAAAATTTTTGAGAAGAACTCCATGGGCACGCAGAAAAGTAGAACAACTGTACTTGGATACGATTCCTAAATCATAGCATGTGTTTTTACATGCATTGTTTGTGTTCGTTTTATGTAGAGGAATAGTTGCATGACTTTTTGCTTTTTTTAGAATGGTGTTTTTAAAATTTCTACCACTAATTCTTTTGTCAGCGGCTTTCCATTGGCCTTCTTTTTGATGTTTTCAAAGGTATATACAAAATCACAGCCGGTCTTATATGCAGAACAACCGTAGGCTGTTTTTCCTTTTAGTACGGTTCCTTTTTTACATTTCGGACAACTCATTTTATCTTTTTGTACGCCACTATTTCTTGCTGTTGCTGCTATTTTTTTTGGTTCTAGTATGAAGGTGAAATTGTTGTCAAAACGAATCAAACCTTCTACTTTTCCTGTTTCGGTTTGAAAGCCCTTTAAATTGGTTGTTGATTTTTTATCCAATAATCGAATCAATTGATTTTCTGAAATCTTTTTTCCTAAAAATTCAAAAGGCATCAGGAAATCACAGGTTTTTTGGTATTCAGAGCATCCAAAAGCAGCAGACCCTTTTCGCAAGTATCCTTTTTTACATTTCGGACAAGTTTTTCCAGCAACTTCTTTTTTTGATTTTTTCTTTGCTTTTTCGGGCGCCTTCGCTGACTTTGAATGAGCGTTTTCATGAGAAATTCTAACTTTTGATTTGTTAGAGCGCACTTCATAGACCAACTGATCAACCATCGCCTTCATATTTTTAATAAAAGTACCAGCATTAAAATCGCCCCGTTCAATTTCTTTGAGTCGCTTTTCCCAACGCCCTGTTAACTCGGCAGATTTTAAAAGTTCATTGTCAATCAATTCGATCAGTTGAATCCCTGTAGATGTGGGGAGTACGAGTTTCTTTTTACGTTCAATATATTTTCTACGAAATAGGGTTTCAATAATACTAGCTCGTGTAGAGGGTCTTCCAATACCATTCTCTTTCATTAATTCACGCATTTCGTCATCATCTACCTGTTTCCCCGCTGTTTCCATGGCTCTAAGCAAGCTTGCCTCTGTATAATTACGTGGAGGTTTGGTCTCTTTTTCAAGAAAAGAGGGTTCATGCGGACCTTTTTCTCCTTTTTCAAAAGAGGGCAAGGTTCCTTGTTCTGATCCCGTTTTTTTGATGGTTGTTTGTTCGGTTTCAAAAACAACACGCCATCCCTTTGATATGATTTCCTTTCCGGTTGTTTTAAAGGAAACAGCAGCGGCTTTTCCAATAACTGAGGTATTAGATACGTCAGAATCTGGATAAAATACAGCAATAAAACGCTTGGTAATGATGTCGTAGACTTGTTGCTGGTTGTGTTGCAGATTGCTTTGTATACCGGTTGGAATAATGGCATGGTGATCTGTGACTTTTTTATCATCAAAAACACGCTTCGATTTTTTTATCTTAGCTCCGAGTAATGGAGCGGTTAGTGCGCTATAATCCGTTAATTTGCTCAAAATACCAGCAACTTTAGGGTAAACATCATTGGGTAAAAAAGTAGTATCAACTCTTGGGTATGTAACTACTTTCATCTCGTATAATTTTTGAACCATTTTCAAGGTCTCATCAGCCGAAAAGCCAAATTTGTTGTTACAATACACTTGCAATCCTGTTAAGTCAAATAGTTTTGGCGCATATTCCTTTCCTTTTTTCTTTGTAACCGATGTGATTTCAAAATCTGATTCTTTGACTTTTTGAGCAAGAAGCTCGCCATCTTCTTTTTTAAGAAAGCGTCCTTCTTCATAATTGAAATTTGTATTCCTGTAAGTGGTTTGCAATTCCCAATAAGGTTGTGGTTTAAAGTTTTCAATTTCTTTAAAGCGATTGACCAACATAGCTAGGGTGGGAGTTTGTACTCGTCCTACAGATAATACCTGCTTATAACCACCAAATTTAACCGTGTAGAGACGTGTAGCATTCAGGCCTAATAACCAATCTCCAATTGCTCTTGAGAATCCTGCGTAATATAGATTGTCGTATTTTTGGGAAGTTTGTAAATTTTTAAATCCATCTTTAATGGCCTCTTCAGTTAGTGAAGAAATCCACAAACGTTGCACCTCTCCTTGGTAGTTGCACTGGTTGATGACCCAACGTTGGATCAATTCCCCCTCTTGGCCCGCATCTCCACAATTAATAACAACAGTAGCTTTGTTGAATAATGACTTTACAATATTGAATTGTTTTTGAATCCCATCATTACTCGTTACTTTGGTTTCAAATTTTTCTGGAAGCATCGGCAAATTATTCAAATCCCAACTTTTCCAATGCGATTTGTAGTCTTTCGGTTCTAATAAAGTGCACAGGTGTCCGAAGGTGTAAGTAACCGCATATCCATTTCCTTCAAAATACCCATCTCGTTTTGTATTGGCACCGAGTATATTGGCAATTTCTCTTGCAACACTGGGCTTTTCGGCAATACATACTTTCATTAGATTCGGTTTTGAGCGTGAAAAATAGTAAAAATATTAGAGATATCTCGCTCAGAGTTGCATCATAATAGATAGTTGTTAACGACTTTTCTGATGGTAACTACTGCTGTTCATGAACAGCGGCTGTATGCATTGACTTTCCCAAATGTTATTGAGTAACCCGATGTAGTCGTAAAGCTTTGATTGGCATGCTTATGTGTTCAAATAGGTTTTGAGTTCGCTATAGGTTTTAATTTTTTGAAATTTCTTCTCTTTATTCAATACGCTTTCAATTTGCTTTGGAATCGCAACTTTTACCTGCAATGTTTCTTCAACAATATCTAAAAACTTCACGGGATGGGCTGTTTCTAAAAAGATACATTGTGCGTCTGCATTTGTTTTCAAATAGTCTTTGGCGCCAAGATATCCAACAGCTCCATGAGGGTCAGCAATATATGTAGCACTGTCATAAATTTCTACCATGGCTTCACGTGTCGCTTTATCTGTGTATGAATAAGACGAAAAATTATTTTTTAAGTCTTCAAAATTATGGTCAAAGAGTTCTTGAATACGAATGAAGTTACTTGGGTTTCCTACATCCATTGCATTTGAAATGGTAGCTTTTGAGGGCTTTGCTGAGTATGTACCCTCTTTCAAGTATTCTGAAACAGTATTGTTTATATTGGTTGAGGCAACAAAATGCTTGATTGGTAATCCTAATTTTTGCGCGAGTACACCTGCACAAATATTTCCAAAATTTCCACTAGGAACGGAGAATACGATTTCCTTTTTCTTATTTTTTACCTGTTTGTAAGCGAAGAAAAAATAAAACATTTGAGGAAGCCAGCGTGCAATATTAATTGAGTTGGCAGAGGTTAACGTTTTCTTTATATCTGTATCTAAGAATGCTTTTTTTACCATATCCTGACAGTCATCAAACATACCCTCTACTTTTAAAGCAGTAATGTTTTCACCTAATGTAGTCAATTGCTTTTCTTGAATATCACTTACTTTTCCATCTGGATAGAGAATTACAACATCAACCCCTTTTACGTTTAAAAACCCGTTGGCTACGGCACCGCCGGTATCTCCTGAGGTAGCTACCAATACGGTTTGTTCTTGGTATGCTGTATTAAACTCTCCCAAACAACGCGCCATAAATCGGGCACCTACATCTTTAAAAGCCATTGTTGGTCCGTGAAATAACTCTAAGGTTGCAATGTTTTTTGTAATTGGAACCACTGGAAAATTAAAATGAATTGTTTCTTTGATAATGGCCTTCAATCTATGCTCTGGAATGGCATCGCCAACAAATTGCTTGATAACTTCAAAAGCAATCTCTTCATTAGAAAACGTATCGATGTTTTCAATAAAATGATTTGATAACGGAGTAATGCTCTCAGGAAAGTACAATCCTCTGTCTGGAGCCAGTCCATTGATCACCGCCTCTCTAAAGGTTGCATTTGGTGCTTTTTTATGTAAACTGTAGTAGTGCATTTTTTTTCTTATTTATCTTGTTTTGCAAGCTGTTTTATTCGAAAGAATCGTGATAATCACCAATTTCAGAGGGCTGTATTTTTATTGCATCTGTATTAATTTTAGATACATGTACTTCAAAATCTATTGCTGTTTGGGCATAGATAGACGCCATGGCTTGTGCTGCTCGTTCTGCAACTTCCTTCCCTTTGCACAAAGCGAAAATAGAAGGACCAGAGCCAGAAATTCCACTTCCCAAAGCGCCAACGTCTAGGGCCGCATCTTTTACCTTATCAAATTCTGGAATTAGAACTGACCGATAGGGTTCTACAATTTCGTCGTGTAATGAGCGGCTGATGAGTGGGTAGTTCTCAGTATAAAGTCCACTTATCAACCCACCAAGATTTCCTAACTGTGTAGTTGTCTCTTGTAAGCTGACTGTTTTTTTTAGGATTGCTCTCGCATCTGCTGTTTTTATTTCTATTTGTGGGTGTATGATTGCGGCGTACAATTCAGGAGGTGTATGAATTTTAATCACATCTAATGGTGTGTAGCTTCTGACCAGTGTAAACCCTCCTAAAAGGGCAGGAGCAACATTGTCTGCATGTGCAGTTCCACTTGCTAGGCGTTCTCCCTCCATGGCAAATGGAATCAATTCTTTCACAGTGAATGGCTCTCCTAGCAATTTATTCACGCCAAAAACAGCGCCAGCAGCACTTGCAGCACTACTTCCAATGCCACTGCCAGGCTTGATTTTTTTATGAATTTCTATTTCAAAGCCAATGTTTGTGTCTATCCTTTTTAACAACGCCAAGACAGCAACACCTGCCACGTTTTTATGATTTTCTAGTGGTAAATCTTGTCCGGTAATTTTTACAATACGAACTCCTTTTTTAGGTACTGTCCTAAAAATCATGGTATCTCCAATCGCATCCAAACAAAAGCCGAGGACGTCAAAACCACAAGAAACATTGGCTACGGTTGCCGGAGTAAAAAGTGTGAGTTCTTTCATAGCTTATCTATTTCCAATTCTAATTACATCTGCAAATATTCCAGATGCTGTTACTTCAGCTCCAGCACCAGCACCTTTGATAATAAGAGGGTGTACAGGGTATCTATCGGTAAAAAACAACACAATATTATCACTCCCTTCAAGATGATAGAATGGATGTTCTGCAGAGATGTATTGCAGCCCTACTTTGGCCTTTCCATTGGCAAACTCAGCAACATATTTCAGTCTGCTCTTTTGTGTTTGTGCTGTGGTATGTAATTTTTGAAAATCATTTTCAAAAATGTTTAAACTTTCATAAAATTCCTCATTATTTGTGGTGTTAAGACTTTCTTGAGGTAAAAAAGAATCATTTTCAATATCCGATAACTCTAGCTCAAATCCACTTTCTCTTGCTAGAATTAGAATTTTTCTTGCCACATCAACACCACTTAGATCAATTTTTGGATCTGGTTCCGTATAACCTTCTTTTTGTGCAGACATCACTACCTCTCTAAAAGTAGTATGTTCATTAAAATTATTGAAGACATAGTTTAGACTGCCTGATAAAACAGCTTGAATTTTCTGAACACGATCTCCAGAAATGATTAAGTTTTTGAGTGTATCGATGATCGGCAAACCAGCACCTACATTTGTTTCAAATAAGAAGGGAACATTGTATTTTCTGGCAATCCTTTTGAGTGTTTGGTAATTTTCAAAATGAGATGAACAAGCAATCTTATTACAAGTAACAACGCCAATATTTTTGCGAAGGTAACGCTCGTACATTTGCGCAACGTTTGCATTGGCAGTATTGTCAATAAAAACACTATTTCGCATGTTTAATGCAACTACTGAATCGTAAAAAGTATCAATTGTGGCAGGTGCACCTTGTGCTAATTTTTCTTTCCAATTGGTCAAATCAATACCCTCATCATGCAGGTACATTGTTTTGGAGTTTGCCATTCCAATTACGCGAATGTTCAACTTCAGGTGTTTTTTTAAATATTCAGATTGTTGCTCTATTTGAGCAATGAAACGCTCGCCAACATTTCCTACTCCGGAAACAAATAGATTCAATTGTTTTAATTTTTCTCCAAAAAATTCTTCATGAAGCGTGTTTAGAGCTTTCTTGGCATCTTTCTTATTGACCACTGCAGAGATATTTTTTTCTGAAGCTCCTTGTGCAATTGCTCGAATATTGACATTGTTTTTCCCCAAGGCACTAAACATTTTTCCGCTTAAGCCTTGATGATTTTTCATGTTGTCACCAACCAGAGCAAGAATTGCTAGGTCATTCTCTATGGTCACAGGATGCACTTTGTTTTGTGAAATTTCTACTTCAAAGGTTTCATTAATTGATTGAATCGCTCTTTGCACATCATCATTGTATATGCCCAAACAAATAGAGTGTTCTGAGGATGCTTGTGTGATAAGAACAACGTTGACCTTTTGGAATGATAGGGTTTCAAATAGGCGTTTCGAAAAACCGGGAACACCAATCATACCACTACCTTCAAGGGTTAACAATTCAATATTCTCTATATAAGATATCCCTTTAACAGGGCTGTTTTGTTCGGTCTGCTCAGTAATTAAGGTCCCGTTATCATTTGGAGCAAATGTATTTTTGATGAGGATTGGAATCTTTTTCTCTAATGCGGGTTGAATGGTAGGGGGATAGATTACCTTGGCTCCAAAATGTGATAGCTCCATAGCTTCTTGATAGGAGATGTGAGGTATTGGAAAGGCTTGCTTTACTACTTTTGGATTTGCTGTAAACATACCACTTACATCTGTCCAAATTTGCAGTTCTTTCGCATGCACCGCAGCTGCATAAATAGCTGCTGAAAAATCAGAGCCCCCTCGGCCCAAAGTAGTTGTTTTACCCGCTTTCGTTTTGGCAATAAATCCAGGTAAAAAAGTGACTTGTTCTTTAGAGTTCTTAAAATAATGTTGACACTTTTTGTTTGTTTCCTCGTAATTTACTTGAGAATTTTGATAGTTTCCATTTGCAATAATTAATTCTCTGCTGTCTTTATAGCAGGCATTTAATCCAATTTTATTTGCTGCTTTTGCAATGATATATGAAGATAATAATTCACCAAAACTCGCAATAGTTGCAAGCGTTTTAGGAGTTAATTCTTCTAATAATCTACACCCATCAAATAAGGTTTCTAAGTGACTAAATAAGCCTTTTACATAACTGATCACCGCGGGTTGTTCCTCTTTTTCGATGAGTGCTTCAATGGTTTCTATGTGTAAGTTTACTACACCAGTCAAAATGGGAGTGTAAGGAAGATTTAAAACTGCTTTGTTGGCTATACTTAATAAATGATCTGTGGTCTTTCCAAAAGCAGAAACAACCACAATATTTTTCTCTTTTTCTGATGATTGACGCACAATCTCTAAAACGCTGCGTATGGATTCACTGCTAGCAACAGAAGAACCTCCGAATTTTAAAATTTTCATTTTTATTAAATGTAATATGTATAAATAAAATTGAGTGACACGTATATTGTTTCGATTTTTCGAAAAAATAAACAGAACCTATGATGATATGTAAGATGAGTATACCCTAACGGGTAATAATCATGCCAGTACTAATTGTACTAATTACACGAATATCCGTTAGTAAAATAGTTGCCGGATTTACAGCAAATAATGAAGTGATATGTTTTTGTGGTAAATGCACAGAACGAATGTATGCTATTTTTTTAACTATCACAATAGATATTACTGATTTTTAGGGAAGTATTTAAAAAACATCATTCGATCTCTATGATTTGTTGGTTTCTTATGAGATCTGTAAAGGATTCTCTTTTTCTTATGAGATAATCTGTTCCTTTGTGCAACATTACTTCTGCAGGCTTATATCTTGAATTATAGTTGGATGCCATAGAAAAACAATAGGCTCCGGCATTTTTAAAACAAAGAACATCTCCTTCCGTAATTTCAGCAATGCGTCTGTTCGTTGCAAATGTATCTGTCTCACAAATATACCCGACGATAGAGTAGTAGCGCTCTCTTCCTTTCGGATTTGAAATATTTATGATGTCATGGTATGCATCATACATCATGGGTCTTGCCAGATGATTGAAACCACTATCTATACCCGCAAAAACGGTAGATGTTGTTTGTTTAATGACATTTACTTTTGCCATGAAATATCCAGCTTCACTCACCAAGAATTTTCCTGGTTCAAACATGAGCGTTAGTTGTTTGCCATAGGTTTTACAAAATTCATTAAATCTTAGTGAGAGCTGTTTCCCCAATTGCTCAATATCTGTTGCAACATCCCCTTCTTTATATGCAACTTTAAATCCACTTCCCAAATCTATAAATTCGAGATTGTCAAATTGAATTGCAATGTCAAATAATATCTCTGTGGCACGGAGAAAAGTATCAATATCTAAAATGTCAGAACCTGTATGCATGTGTATGCCATTGATGCACATTCCTGTGTTTTCAACCACTCTTTTAATATGGGGTACTTGATAGATGGAAATTCCAAATTTAGAATCAATATGGCCAACAGAAATTTTGCTATTTCCGCCCGCCATGACATGTGGGTTGATTCTAATACAAACAGGTACTTCTGGGTGTTTCTGTCCGAACAATTCCAATATCGATAAATTGTCAATATTTATTTGAACTCCAAGTTCAGCTGCTTCTTCTATTTCCTGTAAAGAAACACCATTGGGTGTAAAAATGATGGATTCAGGTTTAAATCCTGCTGCAAGTCCTAAGTGCACTTCCTGAATAGAAACGGTGTCTAAGCCTGATTTTAATTGTTTGAATACTTTTAAAATATTGATGTTAGATGCAGCTTTTACCGCATAATTTAATTGCAATTTATCAACGTTCGTAAACGCACTGCTCAATCTTTGAAATTGAGCTGTAATTTTTTCTGAATCGTACACATAAAGTGGACTGCCGTATTTCTCCGATAATGCAAGTAAAATATCATCAATCATAAAACTTTGTCTTTTGAGACAAATCTATCTATTTGTTATAAAGTATGATATTTTATAGTAAATTATAACAAATTGTTTAAAATTGTGGAAATAACGTATTTCTTTAGTTTGTATTAAATATCTTTAGATAGAAAAAGAGGAGAACTATAACGTGTTTTAGAATTCACGCTCCATTGCACGTACAAGTCCTCTGTTTCTATAAAAACTCCGTTATCTCTCAATTCAGATTCAATATAATTTTGTCTTTCAACAAAACGTAAATTTTGAAACGGTCTTTCTGTTTCATTTTAGCAATAATTTTGTGATATGATCAAAATTATGGATATTTGAGATACATAAATTTAAAATTATAGTTACCATGAAAAAAATTACTTTATTAGTTTTATTTTTAACAGCTGGTTTTGCATCCTCGCAAAACACTGTTAGTGTTGCCTCTTCTCAATCTTGGAGTGCCTACGTAAATGCGTTTAATGTTTCCGATAGTGGATACTCATTTGGTTTTTCTTACAATTTCTCAGATTTGAGAGCTACCGCCACAACCTCAAGCCTAACTTTAGAACCCAATACTGCGATTTGGGTTGCTGATGCTAATAATCCTGACTGGTTTGACCAAAGTGCCTCCACTCAAACTCCTATTTTATACATTGAAGCTTTATCATTCATAGAAGACAGCAGTTTGGCAGGTTCTGATCTTACTTTTAATGGGAGTGTCTCCGTTTCGGATCTAGGTTCAGCGTATACAGCAGTTGCCTTTATCAAAGCGCTAGACCCCAATAGTGGATATGCTACGGTGGTCAATAATACTGCATCAATTGGTACTACTGGCAATTTCTCAATTTCTGCAACTGCCGCAGAGCTAGCTTCTGGGTTTATCATTCAATATGGTTTTTCCGTGACAGGTCCACTCGCAGATCCTGCCGATACTTCACTGGGGAGCATTGTTATTCAGGAGTCAACAGCTAACGTTGAGAACAATGACTTGATAGGGGTTAGCTTGTATCCGAATCCATCCAGTTCTATGTGGAATATCAAAACAGGCAACGCTGCCATCAATTCTATTGAAGTATTCAACGTGTTAGGAAAGCGAATAATTTCACAAAAAAATAACACCAATGCCGTTAGCATCCCCACTGAAGGACTTGCCAAGGGTATTTACATTGCTAAGCTTACCACAGATCTGGGCTCAAAGACGGTTAAGCTTATAAAAGACTAGCTCCTTGCTAAATTTTTTGTAGGCTTAGAGCCTCAAAAATCAAAGAGACAGCACCGAAAAAAGCTGCCCAGATCGAAGTACTGGGCAGCTTTTTGTTTTTGAGAACCTCAGGGAATTTTAAATGCGATTAGAACACTGCCTACCTCCTCTTAATCCAAACTCCGAGAATTTGCTCCCCCAATACAACAGCATGAGCAAAGAACCAAAGGTTGCTACTAGATATTTTCTTGCGCCCAATTTAGGGCATCTTTGAACCAGAGTATTCCGCTGGGGTCATCCTATGTTTCTTTTTCAACCAAGTCAAGGCTCGATTGCTCGCGTCATATTTTATTAGTAGGGTAACAAAACTAAAATCGGTTGGTATGGCCATAAGACCGAGACCAACTAAGGCAACGTAATAGACAACTCCAATAACGTTTGAGGTAGCTCCTAACATTAATCCCCCCATTACATGCCATTGTTGGGTGTTGTATTAATTCAAATTAGTCTATAAAAATTAAACCTACTAGTATTAGAGAAATTAATAGTACTACTTCAGCAAAAGCAACTAGTACATAAGATTTTACAACTTTCTTTTCATCATTAAAGTCCATTATCAAATTCGACTCAATATTCGTTGCAATTTTATCTTTGATAATTACGTTGTCAATTTGTTTGTGTAAGTTTCTAAAAGAAAATATCTAATTCCGTTTTCATTCATTGGCTGTTCATTCAACTGAGCGTAAAACTCAACTCCGTTATCTCTCAATTCAGATTCAAATATAATTTTGTCTTTCAGTTTTATGTCAAAATTATTTTCAGCCAAAGTTCATTTCAATAGTACATCTAAGGGTTTATGTATGATTTCTTTACGTGTTGAAGCACTACATTTAGTAAATAAATCACAGATAGAAAGTCCGCTAGGAATTTCGCAAGAAAACACGAACTAGCAATGAAATTATACATGAGGAAAATCAAAAATTAGTAAAGTCGGAAACAGAAAGCTACGCAACTTACTTTTCTTATGTTCATTTACCGCCTGCAAACAAAATAAAGGGTGTAAAGTGATTTATGAACGAATCGTAAACAAGAGAAAGAGCAAGAAATTAGCTTTGTTAGCGGTTTCTAATCAACTGATAAAACAAAGTTTTGCCAGAGCAAAATGTGGTTTGGCATATGATGAAACATACGTTTCTGTTTTATCAAAATAAATGATTTTACATAAAAAGTGAAAGCTCAAAATACGAATGAATAGAATTATGAGCCTAGCATAAATATGCATAAAGTTAATGGAGAAAAATGTTGTTTTTTAGCTCAGTTCTGTGTTGTACACAGTTGGTTTTTCAACTTATCTAATTCTTTCTTTAATGATTTTACAAAAGATTTAGGCATTTTCTGAGATAATGTTTGAAATTGATTCATTGTGCCAATATCAAAAGAACCATTTTTTTCAAATTGATAACTTAATTTTGTAAAAAGACCTAGATATTTATAATGATCATCTCCAACCATTTTTTCAATATCATTTTCGTCAACATTGATATAAGAATTATTTTTCGCGTAGATACCATTTATACGAAGAACTGCCAACTCAACATCTCTTTCTGCACCATTTGAAGTTAATCTTTGATAACGTTTTCTGTCTGTAAAAAATATTCCTGTTTTGCTTGGTATTGTCGTAGCCAAAAATATTCCAAATGAAGCTAAAGCCCCAATGCCTATAGTTTTTGAAAATTGAAAATCAAATAAGTAACTTAATATCCCTAGAATTATTGCGAGAAGGATAGAAGCGATTGGTCCTGCTAGCAGTAAATTCGCAAATTTTTTTCCGTTGTTGGGATTAATGTTTACAGGCAGAGTAGCTGCAACTCCGCCATAATACTGAATGTTCTTATTTAGATATATTTTTATTTTGTCCTTTTCTCTTTTTATGCCTAAGGGACCAACAACAAATAGTTCAAATCTGAAACCTTGCATTAATCCAGCTATTAAATGCCCTAATTCGTGAAAACTAAGTACTGTGAAAATCATAATTATGTTTCCAAATACTTCAAGAATTTTTATCTCCATATTATTCTGTTTATCATAATTCTGACTAACGTAAAATTTTTTTGTTTAAAATCAGTGTTTTAAAAACATCCCATTTTCTTGTCATTTCTTGTATTTTCAATCCCAATTTACTAAAATTTACGTTAACAAACGTACTGAAGAGTTTTTTGGCTCTATGAGGGATTGTGTACAAGGTGTTTCTTTAGTTTGTATTACATATATTTAGATAGAAAAAGAGGAGAACTATAACGTGTTTTAGAATTCACGCTCCATTGCACGTACAAGTCCTCTGTTTCTATAAAGTTGCCAAGAACCATTTGGAATACGAGGATATAAATATCCCGATAAAGGAAGTAGTTAGCGCAACGTATTTATTCACTCTAATTCTAAAAACATGAAAAATTGTGAAGAAGTCATTGGAATTGATGTATCAAAAAAACAATTGATGCTTGTTGTTACTAAGCTCAGTTTGATAAGGATTTTAGTGACGATATAGGTGGCTATAAAGGTCTACTAAAATGGGTTTTGAAGGAGACAAAATGTAGAGCTGTTTTTTATTGTTTTGAGAATACTGGATATTATTCTTTAAAACTAGCTCTTTATCTACATGGTCAGAATATTGTTTATGTTGAAGAAAGTCCATTAAAAATCAAGGGATCATCTGTTATTGTAAAAGAAAAAACTGATCGTTTGGATGCAAGCTTAATAGCACGTTATGCATGGGTCTATAGCGAAGAATTAAGTCCAAGTACTGTAAAAAGTACAGCTAATTTATCGCACAGGTAACTTTACAAGATTTGATAATTGGAGATCATTTTCTAGTTATTGCGGAACAGCTCCATTTGCTCATGAATCAGGAACTAGTATAAAAGAAGGAAACAATGTCCTTATTTAGGAGATAGGAAGATGAAGAGTTTATTAAGTATGGCAGGTGTTTCAGCGATACAACATGATAGCGAATTACGCTTATACTCTAAGAGAAAATTAGCAGGAGGAAAAGATAAAATGTGAGCAATAAATAACGTTAGAAACAAACTAATCACAGGGGCATTTGCAGTCGTAAAAAGCGGAACTCCATCTGTTGTTCTTCAAAATCACGCAGCATAAAAAAAGTAATATTTATTAGGAATTGATCTTGGAATACGTGTGTGTGTGAATGCCCCACTAATTATTGAATTATACAATTTTTTTTATTGCAACTTTCTCTGCAATTTTCACAATTACTTCCGTTGCTTTTAAAATAGACTCTAGGGGAACATATTCATATCTGCCATGAAAATTATGTCCACCAGCAAAAATATTTGGGCATGGCAATCCTTTAAAAGATAATTGAGAGCCATCTGTACCGCCACGTATTGCTTTGATCAAAGGAGTGATTCCAATATCTTTCATTGCCTCTTCTGCAATGTCTACAATATGCATTACTGGCGTCACTTTTTCCTTCATATTATAATATTGATCTTTCATTTCAATAGTAATTAATTCTTGGCCCCAAGTTTCATTTAATGCTTGTGCAATCGCTTGAAAATCTGACTTTCGCTTTAAGAATAGCTCCATATCATGATCTCTAATGATGTATTCCAATGTTGTTTTTTCTACGGTTCCATGCATGTCATGCAAATGGAAAAAGCCTTCATAACCACTGGTTGTCTCTGGTGTTTCATTTGAGGGTAGCTTAGAAATAAATGCATTTGCAATGAGCATGGCATTGATCATTTTTCCTTTTGCGTAGCCTGGATGCACAATTTTGCCTTGTATGGTAACTTTTGCTTGAGCGGCGTTAAAGTTTTCATACTCTAATTCTCCTATTTGACTACCGTCCATGGTATAGGCCCATGCTGCACCGAAGGCATCTACATCAAATAGATGAGCTCCTTTACCCACTTCTTCATCTGGGGTGAAGCAAATTCTAATAGTTCCATGTTTAATTTCGGGGTGTTGCACGAGATACTCCATAGCAGAGACAATTTCTGTGACACCAGCCTTGTCATCTGCCCCTAGTAATGTAGTACCATCTGTTGTGATGATAGTTTGACCTTTGTATTGAAGCAAGTCTTCAAAGTAATCTGAAGACAGCACAATGCCTTTATCTTTATTTAAAATGATGTCTTTTCCATCGTAATTTTCATGTACTTGAGGCTTCACATTTGCACCTGTAAAATCTGGACTCGTATCTATGTGAGCTACAAAACCAATCGTTGGCACTTCATATGGCACATTACTTGGAACCGTTGCCATAATGTAACAATTCTTATCAAGTGTCACATCAGTCAGACCTATTTGTTCTAACTCCTCTACAAGTTTGTGTGCGAGATTCCATTGGTTTTCAGAACTTGGGAATGCCGGGTTGTTTGGGTTCGATTCTGTATCAACGGTTACGTAACTTATAAATCTATTTAGGATGTGTTTTTTATCTAATTTCATCGAATTGAGTTGAATGTTTGGAGTTAGACTTTAAAAGAGTTTCTGTACATTAAAAAAAACAAGCCAAAGTGCTTGCTTTTTGCACGTCAAAGGTATTTAAAATTTGATAGAATTGGCTTTTTTTTATTGGTATTAAAACTTTATCGGGTGTTTTTTTCAGATGGCGTTCTTCTGTAAATCCATGTTATTTTAGGATCAACTTACCTATTTTTTTATTTCCTGAGAGCCAAGCGGTGTTTTTGTCAATAAATTGGATGGCATAATATCCTTCATGACTAAGGTCATTCCATGTTTGGCCACTGTCATTAGAGAAAGAAACACCTGTTTTTCCAACAGCGATTAGTTCTTTTCCTTCTGTTCCAGGAATGTATTGTACACAGCTTTTGTAATTTGGTGTTTTTCCATTAGATACGAGGGTCCAGGTTACCCCTCCATCTGATGTAATTGCTTTATTGGCGATGTTATTTTTTGGTTTTGTATAGTCTCCACCAATAATAATCCCGTGATTTTCATCGTAAAAATCAACCGAGTAAATACCTTGCGAATCTTCCCCTTGAAGTATAGGCGTATTGAAAATATTCCAAGTTTCTCCTTTGTCTGAAGATTTTAAGACCCTTGCTTTGGCTCCTCCAGTTACAATCCAAATGGTGTGGTTAACAACTGCAATATTCGTATTGCTTGCTGCAAACGACGCTTCATCATCTGACACTTTTGGCAATTTTGAACAGTCAATTTTTCGCCATGTGTTTCCTCCATCTTTTGTCATTATAATGGACGTGCACCCATCAATAGGGTCTCCAATAGCAATTCCTGTGGTGTCATCTATAAAAGTCATCGCATCGTAAAATACTTTTTCATGCGCTTCCTTGTATACAAGAGTATGGTTTTCATCACTAATTTTATAAAGTAAAGCCGGGTTCTCAATAGACAATGCAAATAGCGCATTGCTTGTTTTGGCGATGCTCCTAAAATGAGGTTGTATGGTATCTTGGTAATTGATAGTGCTGAGCTTCCAAGTTTTTCCACCATCTTTAGTACTCCCAATACTACCAGCAGAACCTGCAAAACTCATTTCCTTTTCTGAAATAGCAGCAATAGCTCTGATGCTTGTGTTTGCAATATCAAATTGTTGTATGTTGCTCTCTTCAATGTTCCTTGGTATGTATTCTTGTTTGCAAGAAAGAAATAGAAGGACCCCAAAGCTTGCACATAATTTTCTCATCACTTTCATTTTTTTGTTTGACTAAACTACAATTTTACTTGGTTTAAACGCAATTAGTTTATACATTTCTTACCAGATTCAGAACAAATGTCAAAAACAACAAAGAACACAAAAGCATTGGTTATTTCAGGGGGTGGAAGCAAAGGGGCTTTTGCCGGTGGGGTCGCTCAATATTTACTTAAAGAGCAGCAAAAAAAGTACGATATTTTTATAGGTACATCAACAGGGAGTCTGCTTGTTTCGCATTTAGCTCTGGGTCAATTAGATGCTTTAAAAGAGTTGTATACCAATGTAAATCAGCGTTCAATCTTTAGCAACAACCCTTTTACTATAAAAAATGTTGATGGTATAAAGGTCATACGAATCAATCATTTAAATACATTGTGGAATTTTATAAATGGAAGAAAGACATTTGGAGAGAGTAAAAATCTGAGGAAATTGATTCGCAAGCACATCACCGAACAGATGTTTTTGGAGATCCTTAAGCAGCATACAGAGGTGGTGGTAACCGTTTCTAATTTGTCTGCAAATAAAATTGAATACAAGACACTGAGTGCATGTTCTTATGAGGATTTTTGTGATTGGATTTGGGCTTCATGCAATTACGTTCCCTTTATGAGTCTTCTCGAAAAAAATGGTTGTCAATATGCAGATGGTGGTTTTGGATGTGTTGTACCTATACGTGAGGCGATCAAAAGAGGGGCTAAGGAGATAGATGTTATTGTTTTAGAAACGGAAGTAACGCAGATTAATAGAATGCATTCTCGCAATCCATTTTCTTTGCTGTTTGATGCTTTTGATTTTATGTTAGAACATGTAGAAAGGCATAATATTACCATTGGAAAGCTATATGCAAAGCAGCAGGATGTGCAATTAAACTTGTACTACACACCAACGGTATTGACAACGAATTCGTTAATTTTTGATAAAAAATTAATGCGTCGCTGGTGGGCATCGGGGTACCAACATGCACGAGCAAAACACGAACATCTCATGAATGACTTTAGGCCTAACATGCTCGAAAAAGATAAATAAATACATCTTTTTTTGGTTGTTAAAAAAATATAAACAATTGTTTTTAAGTTATTTAATATTACTTACTTAATGTAATAGATTATGCCTGTGTTTTTCTGTTTATTTTATTTGGATGTACATATTGTTACCTGTTGGGGTTGCTAACTTAGAGTCAAAAAAGGGAGGGTGATTTTGAGTTTTCTGGAGGTGTTTTCCTTTTGCTCCTGTTGTAATATATTGAATTGTTCGAGCTAACAATGGGTCTGATGTTTCACCTAAAACACCAAGGTTCTTGTAATCTTCTTGCAAAAGAACGCTTGGCTCAAAACCCTCTGGACGATTTTCTCCTAATTTATTTTTAATAGCGATCACAATGGGTTGCATTGCCCAGGTATGATTTGGATTAATATTTTCTTTGGTAAAGAAGTTTGGTGAATCGTATAGAGTGACGGACCCTACATACTTTCCATGGGTTTGTGTACCTACTGAATGTACATTGATATACGGACTCAAACCGTTCATGACGAGTTCTGATGCTGATGCCGAACTTTTGGTGGTAATAAAGTATACGTTATCTAAAAATACACTGTTGATGTTTTCCTGATTCCCCTTGGACATTAGAAGGTCTGTAAATCTTTTCTCCAAGTTCGCATCATTAATATTGATTTTATCATTCCATTCATTCCTTGAAAACAATTGGTCTTTGAACTGTCCTGTTATCATGCTTGATACATATACAGCCGTTTGTACAGAACCACCTCCATTGTATCTTACGTCGAAAATCAAATCCGTAATACCACTATTCTTAAATGTCAAAAATGCTGCATTTAATTCTTGATCAAAACTCGAGGTAAAGCTATTGTACATGATATAACCGATCTTTTTAGCACCTTCTTCAATGATTTTTGTTAAAAAGATAGGATTTTCTGTGTATGCAGATTTGCTTAAATCGATTGTAGTTCCATTGGATGTAGGATTTCCATCGTTATAGTCGGCTAAATGAATGGTATACGACAAACTACCGGAGAACAATAAATTCCTATAATTATTGATGTTCAACTTGCTGCCATTCACTTTGTTAAAAATCATCCCTCTTTTTACCTCTTTCTCACTAGCATCTGTATTGGGGAGCACATAACGCACATAGGCAAAAAGATCTCGATTGCTATCTTTTTCAAAAACCAGTCCAAATTCCATGCCGTTGTGAACAGAGATTCCTTGAAAAGAATTTTCTAAAGCCACATAATCTTCCACAATCCAAGACCATTTATCTACGGTATTTCTTTGATAGATTAGGTTTTCAAAAAACTGGTCAGCATCGGTTTCTGATGCTAAAAATTGTTCATAGCTAGCGGTGTTTAAAAAACGATTGTCACTTAAGTCAGGAACTTTACTTTGCCATAAATAAAAGGTATTGAGTCCTTTTAAAATAAAATCATGGATTTCTAAGTTTTGCGGAGGTGTCACTTTTATTTTTGTGCAAGATGCAAGTAGTATGAGTATTAGGAAAAAAATGCTTCTTGTTTTTGTCATGATAACTGGTGGGATGAAAGCGTTGAATGAAAAAATTACTCTTTTTATTTGATTTGTTACGGACTTTGTATTGGTATTTTGTATTTCATCTTTTCTTTTACATTAATTTTATCTCATTTCAAATGTAATAAATCTACATAGATAATGCTACGAAACATAGGGTTTTTACTAGATTAGCGCTTTAGAAGAGAGAAATAGCAATGCAATTTAAAGAATTATACAATCTTTTTTGCAAGACGATGTAACAAAATTAATTCGTGGTCGTCGTAAAGGTGTAGAAAGCAATTATTAAGAATGTTTTTGCAATCAATATTAATAAAAACTAATGAACCAATCAGACTTTTTAAAATCTGTTATGCCTTTTAAAGATAAGGTCTTTCGATTAGCCAAGCGATTGCTTGTTTCTTCAGAAGAAGCTGAGGATGCTACTCAAGAATTGTATTTTAAGCTTTGGAGAAATAAAGAAAAATTAGCAAACTATAAAAACGTAGAGGCTTTCGCCATGACAATGACGAAAAATTATTGTTTTGATCGTTTAAAATCAAAACAAGCGTCTAATTTAACATTGGTACATAGTAATTATCAAGAGAAAGAAACCGCTCTAGAAACAAAAATAGAGCATAGAGATAGTGTAAACCAAGTACATGAGCTCATAGATATGTTGCCTGAACAGCAAAAGTTAGTGATTCAATTAAGAGACATTGAGCAATATGATTTTGAAGAAATAGGTAAAATGTTAGATATGAAGCCTACAGCTGTGAGAGTTACCTTATCAAGAGCCAGAAAAACAATACGAGAAGAACTAATAAAACAACACAATTATGGAATTATATAAGATAGAAGCGTTGTTGGAGAAATATCTAAACGCAGAAACAAGTTTGCAAGAAGAAGTAACGTTAAAAAACTATTTTTCAAAAGGTAATGTTGCGCCACACTTGCAATCGTATGAAGCGATGTTTGGTTATTTTGAAACGAGTAAATCAGAAGCCTTCACGAAACCCATCCAGTTAAAACCAAAACAGAAGAGCTGGAGATGGCTATCGGTTGCTGCTTCAGTTGCACTAGTTGTTAGTGCATACTTTGGTAATGCTTATCGTGAAGAGCAGCGTGTCAAAGCGCAGTATGCAGAAGTGATGAGTACATTAAAACTGTTATCTACGAATCTAAATAAAGGAAACGAGGCAATGGCAAATTTGTACGCATATGAAAATACAGTAAATAAAATATTAAAAACTAAGTAAAAAAAAGTAACCCTACTAAGACAAGAAATTATGAAGAAAACAATCATATTAATAGCACTAATAGTAGCCCCTGTAGTAAGTTTTGGACAATCAATGTTCGATAAATTAGAAAATATGGAAGTAGTATCTTCCTTTATTATAAACAAAGACGCATTTCAGTTGTTGCAGCAATTCAACCCCGAAGCAGGTGGTGACAGCGAGGCAATGGAGGTGTTTAAAATGATCCAAGAACTTAAGGAGCTAAGAGTGTTTAAGACAGAGGACCCTGCTGCAGCGAAAGAAATGGAAACCATGGTCGGATCAGCAATTAAAAAATCAAAATTAACAGAGTTGATGCGATTTAAAGAGAAGGGATCTAAAGCAAAGATTTATGTGAAAACAAATGGAAAAAAAGACACTGTAAGTGAGGTATTGATGTTTATGAGTGGAGCCGGGGAGCTTACTGACGGTTTTGCAGAGTCACTAATTGTATCGTTAACAGGTGTCATCAATATCAATAAGTTGTCGAAGTTAGCAGATACATTTGCTAAAACCAATAAGTAAGTCGCAACTATTTTAATAGTCAAAAAAAAAATCTTTAAAAAATAAAATAATGAAAAAAGTAACCACCTTAATCATAGCTTTTGTAGTAAGTTTTTCTTTTACTTCTT
Organism: Polaribacter sp.; assembly: GCA_042091715.1. Classification (GTDB taxonomy): domain Bacteria; phylum Bacteroidota; class Bacteroidia; order Flavobacteriales; family Flavobacteriaceae; genus Polaribacter. Next base: position 41,253 of record JBELGW010000018.1, read on the forward strand.
GCCAGGAGCAGACCTTGCAGGATTATTTAGTAGCGAGTCAAGAAAAACAAGGATTTGTAACGTTTGATGTGCCTGGAGGTATTTTTCAAATGGAATCAGATGAAATATCAGAAGCATCTCGAAATACATTAAAAACAATCAAAAAAATTAATATTGTTGCATTGTTGACAAAAGACAGCAATGCAACTGCCATTACTTCTGAAAAAGAGCAGTTGGATAAGATATTTCAAAAACCTGAATATAAAAGATTAATGCGTTTCACTGAAAAAAAGATAAAGGTGAATCTTTATTACACCGGAGACCAAGATGCAATTGATGAAGTCATTGTATATGGTTATGGCGCAGAGTTAGGTGTAGGTATTGCCAGAGTTTTGGGAGAAGACATGAGTATCTCTGATATTATGGCAGTAATGAAAGATGTGAAGTTAGATCCAAGTAATTTGAATCTAAATCAGTTAAGTGCTATTTTCTCAACAAAGTAAATCAAGAGGAAGAAGTATAAAGTCCCGAATTCTTTGCAGAGTTCGGGGCTTTTCTTTTTAACGCGTCATTAACAAGGAAACATCATAATTTTCTTACTTTTGATTTTTTAGATGATTTGATACTTATGATGCTACGTAGATTCATTTTTTTTGTTAGTGTATGGTTTATTTCTTTCGTTAAGGCGCAGAACCGCGCCCCTCTTGAAGTGTATAGAAAAGAAAGCGATCGGTCTACCGTTTTAGAGCACACCAAATTAAAGGTCTCTTTTAATTTTAAGGAGAAGGAACTTTATGGTGAAGCATGGCTCACCTTGCGGCCGTACTTTTACAAAACTAACACGCTTGTTCTCGATGCGAAGGCCATGCTAATTCATAACGTTCAGTTAGAAGGAGTTCCTCTTCCATACAAATACAATGGATTGAAGCTGGAGATCGTGCTGCCAAAAGCATATGAGAAAGAAGCGTCTTACACGCTAAAAATAAAATACACAGCAAGACCAGAGAAGGTAAAGCAAAAAGGGAATTCTGCGATTAATAAAGTAAAAGGTTTGTATTTTGTGAACACCAAATCGAATGATACCGGTATTTCAGATCAAGTATGGACTCAAGGAAAGACTGCTGGAAGTAGTTGTTGGTTTCCAACAATTGATAGTCCAAATCAAAAAACTTCTCAAGAAATTTATATGACTGTTCCGAACAGGTTTCAAACGATATCGAACGGAACCTTGGAGAATCAAATATCGAACAGTGATGGTACGAGAACAGATTATTGGAACTTTAAACAAAAGCATGCGCCCTATCTGTTTTTTATGGGAGTTGGAGAATTTTCAATCATTGAAGACGCTTATAAAAATATTCCCTTGCAGTATTATGTGACAGAAAAATATGCAGCTCATGCAAAAGCTATTTTTGGAAATACTCCAGAAATGATGGGCTTTTTTTCCGAAATATTGGACGTTGAGTATCCATGGAGCACATTCAAGCAGTTGGTTGGCAGTGGATTCATGAGTCCTGTTATGGCAAATACTGAGGCAGTTATTCATGCAGATCAGGGATATCAAGTACCAGGTCAATTGATTGATGAAAACACACATGAAAATTTCATTGCAAATGGATTGTTTCACCATTGGTTTGGTAATTTGGTGACCGCAGAAAGTTGGAGTAATGTAACCTTGAGTGAATCTTTTGCGAAGTATGGCGAATATCTATGGAGTGCCCATAAGTATGGCAAGGATGTTGCAGATGCAAATTTATTTGAGCAAGTAGCAACTTACAAGCAAGGAGATTATTTCGATAAGAGCTTGGTACGTTACTATTATAAAGATCAAGAAGCTCTTGTTGATATTGTGGATGGTAATAAAGGTGCTGCTATTATTCATATGTTGCGAAATTATGTTGGAGATGCTGCGTTTTTTGGCGCATTAAAATTATACATCACCAAATACAGGTTCCAGTCAGCTGAAGTGGACCAATTGCGCCTGGCTTTTGAGGAGGTTACAGGAAAAGATATGAATTTGTTTTTCAATCAATGGTATTTTGGCAAAGGGCATCCAAACCTAGCGATTAGCTATGATTACAACCTGCTAGAAAAGAAGGTGTCAGTAAATATACTGCAACACGGCGATGTTTTTCACTTTCCTTTAACTATTGATTTGATTGAAGAAGGCAAGTTGCGCCGTGAAAAAATATTTATTGATGGAAAGGAGACGTCTTTTGTTTTCCGATACACCAAAGAACCAGAAGTGATTTTAATCAATGCCGATGGAGTATTATTAGCGGATATTGATGAGGCAAAAACAACAAAGCAATACATTGCTCAATTGAAACACGCCCGCGGTTACGGACTTAAAAAAGAGGCCATCGATGTATTGGCTAAACAACAAGATGATAAAAAAGCATTTAATGCAATTGCAAATGCATTGAGTGACGCCTCTTATAAGATTAGAATATTAGCTATTGAAAAATTGAATCTGGGAAATAAATTTTCGAAAAGAGCAGTGATTCAAAAGCTGCAGAAGATAGCGCTGCAAGATAAAAAAACACTTGTTCGTGCAGCGGCCATAGAAGTGTTGGGGAAATTAATAGACCCAACCTATTTACCTATTTTTCAAGAATCTTTAAAAAGCCCTTCTTATACTGTTTTGGGTAAAACACTAGTTGCTCTTTATTATGTTGATAAAACTTCTGCTATGAAATTAGCAAAAGAGATTCCTAATGAGGTTCGTGAAATTATTGCATTGCCATTGACGCGCATATTTATTGAATCAAGTGATGATACTGAGTTGTCATTTATTGCAAAGAATGTGTTGTCTGGGATGTTTTTGATCAACGACAAACGTACGAAAAACTTATACAATTTGGCATTTGAAAAAATTGCAAAAAGCAATGATACTGATGCTATTCAAAATGTTGTTGCTGATATTGTAGCGAAGGGCAAGGAGTTTCAGAAATTTGACTTTGATAAAACTGCTGTGAGTCTTTTAACTAAAATGGTCGAGTTGCAACGGATAGAGGAGGTTGCTAATAGAGATCAGCACATTGGCATTATCAGAACAGCGATGACAGAACTAATTAACTAAACGAGCTCACTTCTTTTTGCTTGTTGTATTCTTCGAAAGTACCATCTGCATAAAACACAAGAACTCGTTGAATCTTTTTTTGAGTTGAAATTTCATGTTTCACAACTGTATTGCTTTGTTGCAATGGGGCGGTAGCAGAGTGACTGAGATTTTTTGATTTTGGAAAACTTCCTTTTCCGTGTATCAGCCAATCAAGATCCACTTCTTCAAATACTTCAGTAACCTTCAAGACAAAATCTAAACTTGGTTTGTTTCTTCCAGACAATAAATGAGAGATGCTAGAGCGTTGCACACCAATATTGTCTGCAAACAAGGAAGCGTTTAAACTGTGGAAATCCATAACTTTTTTAATACGTTGTATAAATTCAATTGTGTTTACCATTGTAACATTGTTAGTCTATTACAAATGTAAACAAATATTTTGATTTACAATTGTAATTATTAATAAACCTTTAAAGCACACTTTTGTTATTAAAGTAATACTTTAATTAAGTACTTTAATTCACTGAATTACAATGATTAGTAGGCTGATAATAGACATTCCTTATCTCTCTGCAGGAGCTTAATGACTATTGCGAATAGCTTTGTAACAAAACAATAATAATGTACAAATGTAACAATTCCATCCTTTTGGACTGTTCACAATTGTAACATTTGAATAGTTTACTTTTGTAACAATATATGTTGACCGTAAGGATTTGAAACTGTATGTTTGTACTAGATACCATCAAATGAAAATTATTCTTCCACATACACTAGATACTGCCTATAACTTGCATACAGAAACGACTCTTTTTGGCAAGTGGATTCAACACACAGATATCAGACCGCTCTTAGAGAAATTAGGAAGTACTGTATCAATCGCTACTATTGGCAGTTCAGAAAAGCATCTACCTATACATACCGTTACCTTTGGTACTGGTCCAAAAAAGATATTGATTTGGACACAAATGCACGGTAATGAGAGTACCGGTACAAAGGCTTTATTTGACTTTTTTAATTGTATTCGAAACTCTCAGGAGGATGTATTTAAAACAATACTTAAGGAGTGTAGTATTTTGTGTATCCCTATGCTGAATCCCGACGGTGCATTGAGGTATACTCGAGAGAATGAAAATGGCATTGATTTGAATAGAGATGCTGTGGCTCTGGCTGCCAAAGAAAGCAAGTTGCTGCGCAAAGTTCTAGAAGGTTTTGAACCAGATTATTGTTTTAACATGCATGATCAGCGGACTATTTTTGGTGTTGAAGGTACAGAGAATCCTGCGACGATATCTTTTCTTGCACCTTCGGAAGAAGAAACACGTCAATTGACTGCGGGGAGAATCAAAACAATGAATGTTATTGTTGCTATGAATGCCTTTCTTCAGCAAGTAATTCCGAATCATATTGGTCGGTATACCGATGAGTTTTATCCGACTGCGACAGGTGATAATTTTCAAAAAATGGGATACAATACGGTTTTAATCGAGGCCGGACATTATCCGAAGGACTATGATCGTGAAGAAGTGCGTAAATTCTGCTTCTTTGCACTCGTACAAGGAATGTATCACATTGCTACTGCAACTAATTTCCAGGACTACACTCCGTATTTTTCTATTCCAAACAATCAGAAGAACTTTTTTGATGCAATAGAAAATACTGAAAAAGAGGGTGTTGAGAAGGGGTATCTTTATGTAGATACAGTGAGAGACGGTGTATTCACGTCTACATTACGGTTAGAAAAGGAGGGGGACCTATCTCAGTACCAAGCGCATGCAAGAATTCCATCAAAAAAATAAATATTTTTTAACACTTTCTTCATTATTTTAAATATAATTTATATTTTTGTCTTATTGTTTGAATAAAATATAAAAACATGAAGAAATTCGTACTCGATGAAATTGATCACCAAATCTTAGATGTGTTGATTGAAAATGCTAGGACTCCTTTTACAGACATTGCAAAAAAACTGTTAGTTTCTGCAGGTACTATTCATGTTCGTGTAAAGAAAATGGAAGATGAAAATATCATTCAAGGTTCTACACTGACGTTGAACTATGAAAAAATGGGCTATTCCTTTATTGCGCATGTGGGGATTTTTCTAGAAAAAACATCCATGACTCAAAATGTGATTTTCGAGTTGCGTAAAATTCCAAATGTTACTGTGGCTTATGTTACTGCTGGAAAGTACAATATCTTCTGTAAGGTTCGAGCGAGAGATACCAACAATGCGAAAGATATTATTTACTTGATTGATGATATTGATGGTGTGAGTAGAACAGAAACCATGATTTCTCTAGAAGAGAGCATTAATGATAAAAAAAGAATGATGCATGCCATTTTTAAAGAACTCTAAAATAGCATGATACCTAAATGTATATAGATCCTTATCTTTTGATAAGGATTTTTTTTGGTCTAAAGGGACTGTAGTAGTAAATTACGGATGCTGCTAGAATGCTATATGGGTTTTTATGCAATCTATAGTAAGGTCGTCGCAGCATCTGCGAATAGTATTTATTCCATTGCATTTGATATATCATTTCTACCAGTAATAGCGTTGCTTTTGTTTCTGGTCAAACATGGCACAAAACACTGCGATATGTTATGTGCTGGCATCAAGTTCCTTAAGTGCTGTTATGTAAACAAATTTTAGTACATTGTTACACCGTTATAAAAAAGAATCGCAGTAATGATTGAACAAGTTGACTTTACCAAACATACCTTATCGAATGAACTCCTTTTAAAGTTGTATGTTTCGATGTTAAAGCCTCGAATGATTGAGGAGAAAATGCTGATCTTATTACGACAAGGAAAAATATCGAAGTGGTTTTCAGGAATTGGTCAAGAGGCGATATCTGTGGGAGTAGCTGCTGCCTTGTTACAGCATGAGTACATACTTCCTATGCATCGCAATTTGGGGGTTTTCACCACACGTGAGATTCCATTGCATCGCTTGTTTTCGCAATGGCAGGGTAAGGCAAATGGTTTTACCAAAGGGAGAGATCGCAGTTTTCATTTTGGGACACAGGAATATCATATTGTAGGTATGATCTCACACTTAGGTCCGCAATTGGCTATTGCAGCTGGTATTGCATTGGCAAATAAAATTCAAAAGAAACATGAGGTTTGTGCGGTTTTTACAGGAGAAGGAGGTACGAGTGAGGGTGATTTTCATGAGGCATTGAATGTGGCATCGGTTTGGAATTTACCTGTGTTATTTTGTATTGAAAACAATGGATATGGCTTGTCTACGCCCACTTCAGAGCAATATAACTGTGAACATATTGCAGACAGAGGCATCGGTTATGGAATGGAGAGCCACATCATTGATGGTAATAATATCGTTGAAGTCTATTCAAAAGTTTCAGAATTGGCAGAGAGCGTGCGAGAAGATCCACGACCTATTTTACTAGAGTTCAAAACCTTTCGCATGCGAGGGCATGAAGAGGCAAGTGGCACGGCTTATGTACCCGATGAACTATTGGCTGCTTGGGCAGATAAAGACCCAGTTGCGAATTATGAATCTTATTTAAGAGGTAAAGGCATCTTAACAACAGCATCGATACTTCAATACAAAGAAGCGATTGGAAAAGAAATACAAACACATTTGCAATTGGCTTCTGATGAGCCTAGCATTGTTGTGAATGTCGAGACAGAATTGCAAGATGTTTTTAAGGTGTATGAAGAGGACGTGTTCGAACCTGCTCTAGAAACCAAGAAAATACGGCTGATTGACGCAATTTCTGATGGATTGCGACAAGCAATGCAAAGACATGATGATTTGATAGTTATGGGACAAGATATTGCCGATTATGGTGGTGTTTTTAAAATTACAGATGGATTTTTAGCCCAATTTGGCAAGGATCGTGTTCGAAATACACCTATTTGTGAATCTGCTATTGTTTCATTGGCTTACGGTTTGTCGGTGAAGGGCATGAAGGCTGTGGTAGAAATGCAGTTTGCAGATTTTGTTTCCTCAGGCTTTAATCCGATTGTTAATCTTTTAGCAAAATCTCATTACCGCTGGGGGCAACCGGCAGATGTTGTGATTCGAATGCCTTGTGGTGCCGGTGTTGGGGCAGGACCTTTTCATTCTCAAACTAATGAAGCATGGTTTACCAAAACCCCCGGACTCAAAGTAGTTTATCCTGCATTTCCAGCAGATGCAAAAGGTTTGTTAATACAGGCTGTCAATGATCCAAATCCGGTATTGTTTTTTGAACACAAAGCTTTGTATCGCGCTGTTTATCAAAAAGTTCCTGACAACTACTACAGCATTCCTTTTGGGAAAGCGGCGCTGCTAAGTAAAGGCGATGATGTTACCATTATTTCCTATGGAGCAGGGGTGCACTGGGCTTTGGAGACTTTGGAGAGGCATCCCGCTATTGCTGCCGATGTGATTGATTTAAGAACCCTACAACCATTAGATATACATACAATCTATGCTTCTGTAAGAAAAACAGGAAAAGCAATTGTGCTGCAAGAAGATTCACTATTTGGTGGTATTGCAAGTGAAATTTCTGCACT
>JBELGW010000018.1:48922-51052 GCA_042091715.1 Polaribacter sp.
ATGAATAGTGGTGTGGCTGTTTTAGTCACATAACTACCTATAAAATTGGCAATAAGAACTGCCATGATGGTAGACGTAAATCCGTTGATTGCAGCACCAACCCCCGCAATATGACCGATTGGTTGCATTGCCAAGGCTCTTAGATTTCCAAATAAAAACCCTAACGAAAAGAATTGCAATCCACAGAAAGCTAGAAAAACAACAATACTTGGATTGGATTCACTATTGCCATAAAGCAGCGAATAAATCAGTGAGGTGAGGGTGAATAGTCCGGCGAATATACTCACCAACTTGCGCATTCCGAAGCGCACGACAAAGGTTCCGTTTAAAAATGTAGCAAAGCCAACTGAAATGGCAAGACCCGCAAAAATATAAGGAAATTCTTCTTTGAGACCGTATTGACCTTGAAATATATGTTGTGATGCACTGAGATAGACCATAAAAGAACCTGTGATAAAGCCTGAAATTAGGGTAAATACCATGGCTTGTTTGTGTTTGATAAATTCTTTTGCACCGTCTAAAAATAGTTGGAACTTGAAGGTGATTCGCTTTTCTTTTGGCAAAGTTTCAGGTTGACGTCTCCACAACCAGAGAATAATGAAGAAACCAATAATTAGTTGACTGTTAAAAATAGCTTTCCAACCATAAACATCTAGAATCAATTGACCAATAGCAGGGGCTATGACGGGCACAAGAATAAAGATAACCACAATAAAAGACATGATTTTTGCCATATAATCGCCACTAAAACTGTCTCTAACCATGGCAATACTGATGGTTCTTGGGGCAGAAAGCCCGATGCCTTGCAAAATACGACCAACAACCATCGTTTCTACATCGGTTGCAGAAACGCAGATGAAGCTGGCAATCACAAACACCGAAAAACCCATATAGATGATTGGTTTTCTCCCTAAACTATCGGAAATAGGTCCGAAAATTAACTGACCTGAGCCTAATCCAAGAAATATCATAGTGATCAATAATTGATTGTCTGTGCTGTCTTGAATTCCAATAGAAATGCCAATCTGCTCTAAAGCTGGTAGTAAGGCATCTATAGACAAGGCAACCAGAGACATCAAAGAGGCCATGAGTGCAATAAATTCGAGTTTGGAGTTTGCTGTTTTTTGCATGCTGCAAATGTAAGCCTTCGTTTTTGATTTGTAGTCGTTGATTTTAACTTATCATGAAATTCTCCTTTGTAGGAATTGAAGCATTAGGAGTGAAGATTGTGTTGGTCTTAGCGACTAATGTTACACTCTATTTAACATAATGTTAATTATAATACAAATGTCTAGTAATTTCTGCATTTCCGTTTTTCAGGCTATTTATACATAATTGTAAATATAGTGCCTTTAGGTCTATTAGGTCTATATCGTCAACAATTATGTTAAAAGAAATACGAAGTATTCATGCACCCCTTAAAGAATAATAAATAATAGCGTGAACTAAAAAATTACGGCTATGAAGTTCGGATTCTATTTGATAGGTATAATTCTCTATTATGTGTAAATATCCCAGAATGTATTGTTTTCATAAGAATAATTGGAACTTGGGTAATTAAACTATTGAGCGGTTTGCTTCGCAACGTTTATAAAATTTCTGCAAATAATTAAATATATGAGTAAAAATAAAATTCTATGCACTTGTTAAATGTATAAATTCAATTAATCCTTTTTTTAATGTTTCATTATTAGGTATTTTAAAAATTGATACTCAATCAATATCTCAAATAGTATATAATTTTGGAAATAATCACGGCTCAATCGCTATATTTTAGACTATTTGGCGTTAAAAAATTGTACAGTTTACATTTTTAGCTAAATACGATTTGAAGTAAGTATATAATTGAGATTCTAATGCCATCGCGCCAGCTGGCTCATTCGTTAATTAAGTCCACTGGACTTATTCTTAACACTCCGCCCTCTATTGTTTTCTCCAAAGTTTTCTTAGACCGTTTTGCCACAGCTACATCTTGGTAAAAGCCAACAGACCAGCTAGCTCGTTCACTCCTATTTTGCATAATATTATAAAACTAAGATTTTAGTTTATAGGTATTTTAATATAACTATTATTGAACCATTTAACTTTTAAAGGTATTTTGGCATCTTTGATAGTTTCATTGCTCACATC
>JBELGW010000019.1:0-48952 GCA_042091715.1 Polaribacter sp.
ACAATGACGGAATCTTAGATACCGAAGAAGGAGACGCAGATACAGATGGAGATGGAATTCCAGATAGCAAAGACACAGACTCTGACAACGATGGATGTTCGGATGCTAAGGAAGCTGGATTTACAGACAATGATGGTGATGGCATGGTTGATGGAACTGGTGTAGATACCGACGGTACCATTATCGGAAGTGACGGATACACCACTCCTGCAGATGCAAACAACAACGGTGTTGCTGATTACAAAGAAGCAGGACCAGATGCAGACAACGATGGAATCGCAGATGCATGTGATAGCTTAGATACAGACAACGATGGAATTGAAGACATCATTGATGTGGATGATGACAATGACGGAATCTATGACACTGCGGAAGGAAATGGAGATACTGATGGAGATGGAATTCCAGATAGCAAAGACACAGACTCTGACAACGATGGATGTTCGGATGCAAAAGAAGCTGGATTTACAGATGCCAATGCAGATGGAATGGTTGATGGAACTGGCGTAGATGCCAATGGTAAAGTAATCGGAAGTGATGGTTACAGCAACCCTGCAGATGCAGATGCTAACGGAGTAGCTGATTACAAAGAAGCTGGACCAGATAGCGATAACGATGGAATCGCAGATGCCTGTGACTCACAAGATCCTGCTGGATTGGATACGGATGAAGATGGTATCGAAGACAGTGCAGATCTAGATGATGACAACGATGGAATCTTAGATACCGAAGAAGGAGATGCAGACACAGATGGAGATGGAATTGTAGATAGCAAAGACATCGATTCTGATAACGATGGATGTTCGGATGCTAAGGAAGCTGGATTTACAGACAATGATGGTGATGGCATGGTTGATGGAACTGGTGTAGATACCGACGGTACCATTATCGGAAGCGATGGGTACACTACTCCACTCGACAGCGATAACAGTGGCGTTGCAGATTATCGAGAATTAGGACCTGATACCGATAATGATGGTATTGCAGATGCTTGTGATAGCTTAGACACAGACAATGACGGAATTGCAGACCGTATAGATATAGATGACGACAATGACGGTATCTATGACACTGCTGAAGGGGATGGAGATATCGATAACGATGGAATTCCAAATTATCTAGATCATGATTCTGACAACGATGGATGTTCAGATACCAAAGAAGCTGGATTTACAGACAATAATGGCGATGGAATGGTAGATGGAAATGGAATCGATGAAGATGGTCAAATAACCGGAAGCGATGGGTACAAAACCCCTGCAGATCTTAATAGTAATGGAATATACGACTACAAAGAAGTAGGTCCAGATGCAGATGGAAATGGTATTGCAGATGCTTGTGATACGCTAGACCCTACAGACCCTGATATTGATACTGATAATGACGGAATCCTAGACGGTGTAGATTTAGATGATGACAATGACGGAATCTTAGATATCGAAGAGGGAACCGGTGATACAGATGGTGATGGAATTCCAGACAGTAAGGACATTGATTCTGACAATGATGGATGTAAAGATGCGATTGAAGCTGGATTTACAGACAATGATGGCGATGGAATGGTAGATGGAACTGGTATAAATACAGAGGGTATCGTAATTGGAAGCGATGGATACAACACTCCTAAAGATGTAAACAATAATGGAATTTCTGATTACAAGGAAGTGGGTCCAGATAGTGACAATGATGGAGTCGCAGATGCCTGTTCTCCGGGACAAGAGTTCAACCCAGATACTGATATATTTAATGTAGTAGGGGAAAATAACCCATACTTTACGATAAAAAATATCGAAAACTATGCTAATAATTCATTAAAGATATTTAATCGATGGGGAGTTATGGTATACGAAAAAGATAGATACTTGAATACTTGGGATGGATATTCTGAAGGTAGAATCACCTATAAGAAGAATAAAAAATTACCATTAGGAACCTACTTCTATAGTTTAACACTTGGAAACGGAGACGCAAAAACGTACACAGGGTGGTTGTATTTAAACAAATAGTTCAGAAATAACATTTAAAAATTAAACATTATGAAAATGACATTAAATATCAAAAATTGGCTTCTCGCAATAGGTTTTCTGTGCTGTGTTTTCAATACTTCAGCGCAACAAGAAGCTCAATACACGCAGTATATGTATAATACATCAATGATAAACCCTGCATACTCTGGATCAGAGGAAGTATTCAAACTTTCTCTGTTGCACAGAAGTCAATGGGTAGGCATACCAGGGGCACCTACCACACAAACTTTGAGCGTAGAAGGTATGCTTGCGAGAAGACTCGGTGCTAGTGTCAATTTAAGTAAAGATGTTATTGGACCCCTGGATGAACTTACAGGAGATGTAAATATTGCTTACCATATTAATTTGACAAAAAAGGGAAAACTCGCACTGGGACTTAAAGCCGGAATTAAAAAGTTCCGGTTAGACTTAACACAAGGGAACTTAAATGATCAGCAAAGTATGGTCACTACGAGTAATGCAAACAGTGATACCTATACAACAATGGGGTTTGGACTTTATTACTATACAAATAGAAGCTATATAGGAATTTCTACACCGAATATTTTGAATAATGATTATCAAAACTCGGATCTCAATGTGAATTACAATCCCGAAAAGCATTACTTTCTTGTTGCTGGAACCATCTTTGACATTGGTGCACATACTAAATTTAAACCAGCCATATTAGCAAAAGCTGTAACAGGAGCTCCCCTAGGGCTTGATATTTCTGCAAACTTTATGTTTAGAGATAAGTTCATTCTAGGAGCAGGCTATCGACTGGATGCTGCTATTAGTGGACTTGTAGGAATTCACTTATCGCAAAGTCTATTCATTGGATATGCCTATGATCACACAACCTCATTGAAAAGCAAATATACAGGAGGGACACACGAACTTTTTCTTAGAATAAAATTATCAAAAAAATCAGCAGTTTATAAATCACCTCGATTCTTCTAACACTAAATCAAGAATTATGAAAAAAATAACAACACTATTTCTACTACTGATGTATTCGACCGTACATGGTCAATCGAATTTAAATGATCATTACAGCAGCGAAGAATATGCACAAGCTGCCAATTCATACAATAAGAATCTTTACATAACCGACAAGAATAAACTTCAAAAACTAGGAGATTCTAACTTCTATATCTCAAACTATCAAGAAGCGTCATACTTCTATGAGAAAATATTCAAAGAACACGAGGATATTTCTGCTATCTATTATTACAGATATGCTCAATCACTCAAAGCAATCGAGAAATACGAGCAATCAGATATATGGATGCAAAAGTACATCAATATCGATAACAATTCACTCAACTTGACTTCGGATTATTTGGACGTATTGAAAGACATTCCAGTTGGATATAAACTTCGAGAATTATCCATAAATACAGAATACGCAGACTTTTGTTCGTCTATTTTTGAGGGCCATCTCATTTTTTCATCTTCCTCCAATACAAAAGCAAAAATTCACAAGATCAATAACCAGCCATTCCTAGATATGTACAAAATGGAAATTGATGAGATCAATGAAAACGACAAACCTGCTTCTAGACTTAAAGACAAGCTCAACATGAAATATCACGAGAGTAATGCAGTCTATTCAAAAGATGGAAACACCATGTACTTCACAAGAAATAATGGCTATAAAAAGGTAGGCTACTCAAAGAAAAAAGTAAATACGCTAGGCATTTTCAAAGCTGTAAAAAGAAAAGGTAAATGGGGTAATATTGAAGAATTAGAATTGACACCTGCCGGTTTAAAGGGATATTCTGTGGGGCATCCTGCATTGAATGCAGAAGAAAATGAGCTATATTTTACCTCGGATATGCCTGGAGGTCAAGGAAAAACGGACATTTACAAAGTAGAAATTTTTAACAACGGAAGCTATGGTGGGGTAAAAAACTTAGGCCCCAATATAAATACGCCAGGTAAAGAAATGTTTCCATATGTGTCCTCTTCAAACGTGTTGTATTTTTCTTCAGATTACCACGACGGATTTGGAGGATTAGATATCTTTCACATCGATCAGACAAAAGAAAAAGAAGGTAAAGTTCAGAACATTGGAATGCCTATCAACAGCTCAATGGATGATTTTGGCTTCTTACTGGATCAAAACGAAAAAAAAGGTTTTTTCACAAGTAATAGGGTTGGTGGAAAAGGAGATGATGATATTTATGGCTTTACAAAAATTAAAATTGTTGAAAAACCGTGTACAACTGTTGTTCGTGGAACCATTAAAAGCGCTGAGGACCTTCAGCCTATTTCCGGTGCACTTATATCTTTAACAGGAGCTAATGGCCTAAAAATAAAAGACACCTTGTCTGACGCAAATGGACTCTTCAAATTCAATACCAAATGTAATGCGAAAACAATTGTAAATGCGAGCAAAGAACGCTTTGTCCCAAGTGATTCGATTGACATCAATCCATCACAGTTTAACAACATTCTTTTAAATAAAGTAAATATTTTAAAAGACACTGTTTTTGTAAAGAATGAACGAGGAGAATCAATCGTTAAAATTGATCCTATTCTCTTTGACCTGAATAGATATAATATACGACCTGATGCAGCTATTCAATTGAATCGGGTTATTGGGGTTATGAAAAAATACCCAGATATAAAGATTATTGGAGCCTCTCATACAGACAGCAGAGGATCTGATGTTTACAATATGAAATTGTCAGTAAACAGGGCAAGATCTGTTGTAAGATACATCATAGATCAAGGTATTGACCCCAATAGAATTGAATCAAAAGGATTTGGTGAAACAAAACTCAAAAATGACTGTTTCAATTGGGTAAAATGTATAGAATACGAACATCAAAAAAACAGAAGAACCGAATTCATTGTTGTGCGAGACTAACATTTTCCATAACAGTTAAACACACATTCAGAACCTCCTCCGGGAGGTTTTTTTGTTAATAACTCCCGAGAACAGATGTCTATAATTATTTGTACTTTTAACGCTCATTTAAACACCTTTTCTCGAGTCTTATGTATTTAATTTTTGACACCGAAACTACCGGATTACCAAAGAGTTGGAATGCTCCAATTACTGATACTGATAACTGGCCAAGGTGTATACAAATTGCTTGGCAGCTACATGACAACTTAGGAAAAGTGATTGCGCACAGTGATTTCCTGATTCAACCAGACGGTTTCAACATTCCTTATGACGCCGAACGAATTCATGGCATCTCTACAGACTTGGCCCAAGAAAAAGGAATAGCACTCGCTGCAGGGTTAGACCAATTTAATGAAGCTTTAAAGGAGGCAACCTTTATTGTTGGGCAAAATGTTGGTTTTGACATCAATATTATGGGCTGTGAATTCCATCGTTTGGGTATTGAAAACAACTTAACCAAGTTACCGATTTTAGATACCTGTACCGAAAAAACAGCACTGATGTGCCAAATTCCTGGAGGTCGGGGAGGAAAATTTAAACTCCCAACACTTACTGAGTTGCATCAACATTTATTTGGAGAAGGATTTGGAGAAGCGCACAATGCAACAGCCGATGTTGAAGCAACCACGCGTTGTTTCTTGGAGTTGATTCGTTTGCGAGAATTCACCAAAGAACAGCTTGACGTTGATGAAAATTACTTTAAACAGTTTTCCGAAGCAAATCCAAAACCAATTCAGGTAATTGGTTTAAAGCACATCAACCTAAAGAAGGAGAGTGAAAAAATTAGAAAGCGATTAGAAGCTCTCAAAAGCAAAACAACAACATCCTCAAAAGAAAACATTGCCGCTTTAAAAGAAGCTCAATTTGCCCATTTACACAATCATACACAGTATTCTGTGCTGCAATCTACCATGCAGATTGGAAATATTGTGAAAAATGCAGCAAAAGACAAGCAATCTGCCATTGCCCTCACTGATACGGGGAATATGATGGCTGCTTTCCATTTTGTAAGCGCCGTGTTAGGTCATAATAAAGCTGCAAAAGCCACCAATGACGCGTTAATTGAGGAAGGAGAATTACCTACCGAGACCATTTTAAAACCAATTGTTGGCTGTGAATTTAATATTTGTGAAAACCACAAAGATAAAAGTAGAAAAGACAACGGGTATCAAGTCGTTTTACTTGCAAAAAACAAAAAAGGGTACCACAATTTAGCAAAAATGTCTTCCATTGCTTTTGTGGATGGTTTCTATTATGTACCCAGAATTGATAAGAATATTGTTGAACAATACAAAGAGGACATTATTGTATTGACAGGAAACTTATATGGCGAAGTTCCTAGTAAAATATTGAATATTGGCGAGAAGCAAGCAGAAGATGCTTTACTGTGGTGGAAAGCGCAATTTGCAGGTGATTTTTATATCGAGTTGATGCGCCATGGCCAAGACGATGAAAAAATTGTAAATGAAACGCTGCTAAAATTCTCCAAGAAGCACAATATCAAAACAGTTGCCACCAACAACACCTTTTATTTAGACAAAGAAGATGCCAATGCGCATGACATTTTACTTTGTGTAAAAGACGGAGAGAAGCAGGCAACACCAAAAGGAAGAGGACGAGGCTACAGGTATGGTTTGCCCAATGACGAATACTATTTCAAATCGTCCAACGAAATGAAAGAACTGTTTGTTGATATTCCTGAGGCAATCACCAACATTCAGGAAGTTGTAGACAAAACAGAGCCATACACCTTAGCTCGAGATGTCTTATTGCCTGCCTTTGACATTCCAGAAAAATTTCAAGATATAAAAGACCAGGAAGACCAGGGAAAAAGAGGGGAAAACAACTACCTGCGTCACCTAACCTACGAGGGCGCTAAAAAAAGATACGGAGAGATCACCACAACCATTGGGGAACGCCTAGATTTTGAGTTAGAAGTTATTGAAAAAACAGGGTACCCCGGATACTTCTTAATTGTGGAAGACTTCATTAGAGAAGCGCGAAATATGGGAGTCTCGGTGGGTCCAGGTCGTGGATCAGCCGCGGGCTCTGTGGTTGCCTACTGTTTATGGATAACCAACCTAGATCCCATTAAATACGACTTACTTTTTGAGCGTTTTTTAAATCCAGAACGTGTATCGATGCCCGATATTGATATCGACTTTGACGATGAAGGTCGTGGTAAAGTAATGGATTATGTGATTGATAAATACGGCGCAAACCAGGTAGCTCAAATTATTACCTATGGAACCATGGCTGCCAAATCTTCTATTAGAGATACAGCAAGGGTACTAGACCTACCACTTTTTGAAGCCGATAGGATTGCCAAGCTGATTCCTGGAATGAAACTAAAGAAGTTATTTTCTTTAGATGAAAAAGGACTCAAAGAAAAGCTACGTGCAGAAGAAATAGAACTCGTCAATGAACTAAAAAGATTATCAGATGGTAACGACCTCAGTGCAGAAACCATTAATAAGGCTCGCGTTCTAGAAGGTTCTGTAAGAAACACCGGAATTCATGCCTGTGGCGTTATTATTACACCTTCAGACATTACCAATTACGTCCCTGTTTCCTTAGCCAAAGATTCAGACATGTATGTCACCCAATTTGACAATTCGGTAGTAGAAAATGCAGGATTGTTAAAAATGGATTTCTTGGGGTTAAAAACATTGACACTGATCAAGCACACCGTTAAAATTGTAAAAGCAAGACACGGCGTTGAATTAGATCCAGAAAACTTCCCTTTAGACGACGAAAAAACATACGAACTTTTCCAACGTGGAGAAACTGTAGGAATATTTCAGTATGAATCTCCCGGGATGCAAAAACACATGCGCTCCTTGAAGCCCACTGTTTTTGCAGATTTAATTGCCATGAATGCCTTGTACCGACCTGGTCCAATGGAATACATCCCCTCATTTATCAACCGTAAACACGGAACTGAAGAAATTGAGTACGACCTACCAGCAATGGAAGAATACCTTGCTGAAACCTATGGGATTACAGTATACCAAGAACAGGTAATGTTACTCTCGCAAAAACTCGCAGATTTC
The DNA here is from genome assembly GCA_042091715.1 of Polaribacter sp. Classification (GTDB taxonomy): domain Bacteria; phylum Bacteroidota; class Bacteroidia; order Flavobacteriales; family Flavobacteriaceae; genus Polaribacter. The sequence goes on from JBELGW010000019.1 coordinate 7,977, forward strand.
ACAAAAGGTGAAGCCGATGTACTTCGTAAAGCCATGGGTAAAAAGCAGATCTCTGTGCTTGCCAAAATGAAACCAAAGTTTATTGATCAAGCGAGTAAAAATGGACACGATGCTAAAAAACTAGAAAAAATATGGAAAGATTGGGAGGCCTTTGCAAGTTACGCATTTAATAAATCTCACTCTACCTGCTATGCTTGGATTGCCTATCAAACCGCTTATTTAAAAGCGCATTACCCTGCAGAATATATGGCTTCTGTGCTCTCAAATAACATGAATGATATCAAAGCAGTTTCTTTCTTTATGGAAGAGTGCAAACGCTCCGGCATTACCGTTTTAGGACCTGATGTGAATGAGTCGTACTCAAAATTTTCTGTAAATGACGAAGGAAATATTCGTTTTGGTATGGCTGCCATTAAAGGCGTGGGTAGTTCTGCTGTGAAAGCAATCATAGACGAACGGAAAGAACATGGAAAGTTTGCCTCTATTTTTGACATTGCAAAACGCGTAGATTTGCGAGTAGCCAATAAAAAAGCATTTGATGGCTTGATTCTCGCCGGAGGCTTCGATTCTTTTAGAGATACCCATCGGGCTCAATACTACGTCAGTGACGAAAAAGGAGCTACGTTTATTGAAAAAGCATTGAAATACGGAAACAAGTACCAAGAAAGTCAAAATTCATCACAAGTTTCTTTATTCGGAGAAGCCTCTGACATTCAACTCCCAGAACCTAGTATTCCTGACTGCGAAACTTGGGGAACTATGGAATTGTTGGGAAAAGAAAAAGAAGTGGTTGGTATCTATATTTCTGCGCACCCTTTGGATGATTTTAAAAATGAACTGAAGTTCTGTAATGCCAATTTATCATATTTCAAAGAAGACTTGGTAAAGTTTTCTGGCATGAATTTATCTTTTGCCGGTATCATTACCGATGTACAACACCGAGTTTCTAAAGCAGGAAAAGGCTGGGCTACATTTATTATTGAAGATTACAACGACAGCCATGAATTTAGAATGTTTGGAGAGGAATACATGAAAAATAGGCATTTTTTAGTACCGAGCTCATTCCTATTTGTCAAAACGGTTGTAAAACCTGGATGGGTTAATAAAGATACTGGCATTGCTGGAGAGCCAAGAATACAGTTTACCGATTTCAAATTACTGCATGACATCATGGATGAACTCTGTAAAAAAATCACCTTTAAATTAGATCTTGACGAAATCAACGAAGATACGATTAGAAACTTACAACATCTATGCGCAACCAATTCAGGCAAGCAAAGTGTTCATTTTACCATTTGGAATCGCAAAGAGAAAATTGAATTGAATTTACCAAGTAGAAATACCAAAGTGAACATTACAAATGAACTTCTGTCTACTTTAGAAAAAGAAAATATCGCCTTTAAACTGAACTAAAAAAGACCATATACAAGGCACTACAGAAAACTTTTATACAGAAGACATCAATTAAAACTTGTGCTTCAATCGTTAAATTAGAGCTAAAACTACAAGGTACTTTCTTTAAATAATTTTTCTAAGTTTTGATTGTGGGTATTCAAGCCTAAAATTTTAAGGCCATTTTCTTGGGCAAAATCAAAAACTGTGGCTCTCATATCATCCTCAGTTTCAAAAGTCAAAAACCAGGTGGTATCGTAATTATTTTTATAGGACTTTAAATGAGGTAATCGCTGTACAAACTGTTCTTCTATCTTATAATCAAAGGTCACTTCTATCAGTTGCCCCTGCCCTTTTCGAATTTCTTTGAGCGATGTATCAACAACTATTTCTCCTTTTTTGACAATGATAACGCGATCACAGACCGCCTCAACCTCCTGCATGATATGCGTAGAAAACAATACTGTTTTAGACCGTCCTAGTTCTGTAATCAATGCTCGTATTCCAACCAACTGATTTGGATCTAATCCAGTGGTAGGTTCATCTAAAATTAAAACGTCAGGATCGTGCAGCAATGCCGCTGCCAGCCCCACTCTTTGTTGATATCCTTTCGACAACTGTCCTATTACCTTGTGCACCTCTGGTTTTAAACCAACTTTTTCAATAACTGCATCAATATTCCTCTTATCCGCTTTGTATGCTGCTGCTTGAAATTGCAAATATTCTTTCACATACATCTCTTGATACAAAGGATTTTGCTCTGGTAAATAACCAATACTCTTTTGAGCAGCGATCGGATTGGAAATCACATCAATTCCATTCACATAAATAGTTCCTTCATCTGGAGTAATAAATCCAGTCAAAATTTTCATCATTGTAGACTTCCCTGCTCCATTTGGACCGAGAAAGCCAACAACCGAACCTTTATCAACAGAAAAACTAATCTTACTCAGCGCTTGCTGATCACCGTAACATTTTGAAACTAAAGAAACTGCTATAGACATAGATTGAAATCAATAAAATTTTAAATTGAACGAACAAAGGTATCTTTTAGTTTGTCATAAACCCAAATTATTCTATTAAGATCTTCTTCGAAATTCTACGCGAACCATTTTTTACTTTTAAATGATACAACCCTACTGCTATATCTGGGAAACGCAGTTGTTCTTTAAAAGTCTCACCAACAACTTCATACCTGTTTTCGTCAATCAATCTTCCTCTCATATCAAATAACTGTACAACGACATCAGCATCTTGGGATTTCACACCGAAAGTCAGCGTTATATTTCCCTCTGACGGATTGGGATATACTTGAAAATTCGTAAAATAATCTTCAGGCACACTCGCTGTTTTATCAATAGAAAAATTAACAGCATTTAGTGCATAAAAAATATTGTTCACAGGCTCAATTTTAATTCTGGCTTGTGCAGTTGTTATGTTGGTCACTACAACAGCTTCCTCCCCATCGTTTGGTGTATTCTCAAGGAGTACGTGCGGAAAGGTAAGACCTCCATCTGTTGAGAGCAATATATGAACATGCGTTGCTGCTACTTCTGACGCATTTGTATTTGCTACATCCCAAGAAACGGTTTGAATTGAACCTCCCATTACAGTGGTTGCCATTGTCTGTGATGTACACGCGAAGGGGCCTGCATTTCCATCTACACTAATTGTTGCATAGTCAGTAGCGGTTGCTGCACCCATGGTTGCATTATCTCTCACTGTGAAAGAGAAATTCATTGTTCTTGATACGGCAGGCAACACTTCCCATGTGGAAGACAGCTCACCTGCCAACACTGTTGACAAGGCGGGCATATATCGATCTTGAGATAGCGAAGGTGGCACAGATCGAAACAATGGTCCGACTGCACTGGAAGCCAATGGAGGCATGGAAGCTACTTGATTGTTCACTTGCTCCCATGTGTAGGTCAAGATGTTTGATACATCTAGATCTGAAGCAGCTCCTTTTAATAAAAAAGGGGTGGCTATTGGTATGGTAAAATCAGCTCCTGCATTTGCCTGAGGAGGTGTATTAGTGGTTACTGTTTCAACAGCACATGTTGCATTAAAAGCAACATAATTTGACATTTCTGCAATGCTTACCGAATGAAAATAGTCATCACTGTTGTTCTGAACATTGGTATCACAAAAACCTGCATATCCCATAATTGTACTGCCACTTCCAGGTTCAACAGCGGTGGCATTATTTCGATTACAACTTCCGTTCTGCGTATGATTTGCGCCAAACTGATGGCCTATTTCATGCGCTACTAAATCAATATCAAACAGATCTCCTAAAGGGTTTTTACGCATGGAAACTCCCTCAGCTTTTCGCCCTGTGTTACAAACAACACCTCCTCCGGCCAATCCAGTTCCGCTCTCATCATTTATCCATCCAAAAACATGTCCGATATCGTAATTTTGTGATCCAATAACAGCATCGCATATGGTTTGTGACTCATCAATCAATGCTCCTATATCATCATTTGTCAATCCATCAGTGGCGGCATCAAAAAAGATCAAATCATCATTATTTGCTACGAGTTGCATGGTTACTCCTAAATCTCTCTCAAAAACATCGTTAATACGAGTCATCGATACATTCATCGCAGACAAAACAGCTTCTTTTTTATCTACCTCCGACGCTGTAAAGCCAATTCCTTGGTTGGTCAAATGAAATTGCGCATATTCAGCGGTTCCAATCAATGCCATTTTAAAGGTTCTTAATTTCCCATCATTTACCATGGCAGATTCGTGAACATGTTCAGTTTTACTTTGTAAAGTTTCTGCCGCCACAAGACATTCAAAATTAGATATACCTTGGGGGTCCTTGAAATATCCAATAGCTACTTTTTTATCTTTTGTATACGGAACTACCAGATACAGCGGGTGTTCTACTGTAGTAATCATTGCGTGTATCCCTAGTAGAGAACTGCTCATTCGTACGCGTGCATTCGGATCATCAACCCCCACACCTACATATGATTTTATGTTAGGATATTTCTCTGCCAATGCGGGTGCTAAAACGGAGGCCTCCTTTACGGTGAAACTTTGAAGGCCATTTGGTGTTGGCAATGTAACCCTTTTTTGATTTTTTGATGCCTGCTTCAAACTACTTTTTAGCAATGCATCGTTTACTGAAAAAAGCTGAAAAGAAGGTGGTTTAAGCTCTTTAAATGCCAATCTCTTTTGATCGATATGCACCTGTTCGTTCAATCGTTGCCATGGCACTTGAGAATACAAAGTACCAAAGAAAAAAATAAGCACAAGTGAGAGAAGATATTTGGATACTTTCATAACGAGTAGCGCTTGTCAAATTTATTAGGGCTTAATAACAATTAACACCCACAAATGTAATTAATTATTTACCTTTGCCCACTACAATTATGAATAAAAACATACTACTCAAAAATTTAGGCATCAAAGACTACAAGGAAACTTGGGACTATCAAACAGATTTATTGCAAGCAATTGTTGATCAGAAAATGAGCAACAGGAGAAATAATGAATCCAAAGAAACGCAAAATCACTTCCTTTTTGTGGAGCATCCACATGTTTATACGCTGGGTAAGAGTGGTGATTTGAGCAACCTATTATTGAATGAAAAACAACTCGAAGAAAAAGGAGCTACTTTTTACAAAATAAATCGTGGAGGAGACATTACCTATCATGGACCCGGCCAGATTGTTGGCTATCCAATTTTAGATTTAGAGAATTTCTTTACAGACATTCACAAATACCTGCGATTATTAGAGGAAGTAATCATACGAACATTGGCAGATTACGGTTTAAAAGCTGAAAGAAGCGAGGGAGAAACGGGGGTTTGGCTGGGTGTAGGAACACCATTTGCTCGTAAGATTTGTGCGATGGGCATCAGAACAAGTCGCTGGGTGACCATGCATGGTTTTGCGCTCAATGTCAATGCTAATTTGGGGTATTTTGACAACATAATCCCCTGTGGAATTCGAGGAAAGGCTGTTGCATCTATGGAAGTGGAATTAGGCAAAAAGATTTCGACACAAGAAGTTCAAGAAAAAATACTAACCCATTTCAAGACCCTTTTTGAGGTAGAACAGCTGATTGAGCGTCTCTAAACTAGGCGATGAGAACAGTATAAAAGAAACCTATTTCTCTTCGTTAAAGTACACTTTATAATATTTCATTTTTTTTGATTCATCGTACCCTCTTTCTAGATATTCTGAGGCTGCATCTGGTGCGTCAACATCCAATTTAATTTCGATATTGGTATCTAATTTTATGATGTTCTTGATTTTCTGTTTCTCCTTTTTTAAGACAACATCTGAAACTTCAAAATTATTCCTGATGAGAACATCATTCAAGGTTTCAAAATGCTTCTTATAGTCTTCAAACATCTCTTTATGTTTGTCTTCTTCGAAGAGTTCCTCTTTAAAATTGTGATAATCTACAGATTCGTTCTCTTTAAAATAATCTACTGTACTTGCTAAAAATTGACTTTGCTCCTGCTTTCCGAGTTCAGGTTTGATGATTTCTTCAGAAAACTCCTTACACATTTCCAAGTAACTTTGCGTATGCTGATTTCTGTCATCTGCATATTTAACTGATAAGAAGTTCTTAACCCAGTATTGCGCGTCGTATTGATTATTATCGATACTCAAAACAACAGTCCCCTCGACATCAGAAGTGTTTAAAATCAAACATCCTTTATCAATTTTTTTTGTACTTATACCCTGCTGAACGGCTACATCGAAACTATCATCATCTAAATAGGTTTGAAAGAAATCTATCTTATTTTCAACTTTAAAAACTCCTACTGCCTCTGTAAGCACATCTTGATATTCAATTCCTTCAATCAGTGCAACGATCACATCTCCTTTTTTTATTTGTGCAGAATTTGACTGCTCATATAGGTGATTTACGATGTTTTTTGAGTTCTCTATAAACGACTCTTCATCTTTGAAAATATTAGATGCATAATTATTCATCTCGTTGAGACGGATATCTGCATGGTGACTAAAACGAAAACTTTGCGATAAATTAGCAAAAGGCTTCAACAGAAATGGCAGCATTAAATTATAACTTTCTTCATCGAAACGAATGGTTGTTTCAGAAAAAGAGTTTTGACCACTATTGTATTTATTGGCTACTTTATGAATGATACATTTGGTAATTTCTGCACGTGTTCTTTTAATCATTTTCTCTAGGTTAAGCGGCTAAAATAGTTGAAGTTTTTAAAATGAACGAAAAAAGGCTGATGTGATTATTAACAAATTACAACTTTAGTTTTAATTGATCTGGTAATAAGCGAAACGTTTTCCTGTGGTACTTTGTAATACCATAATTGCGTATGGCTTCTCTATGTTGTTTTGTTGGATATCCTTTGTTCTTTTGCCAATGATACATGGGGAATTCTTCATGGATTTTTTCCATAAACGCATCTCTGTAGGTTTTTGCTAATACAGAGGCTGCTGCAATGCTGAGGTACTTTGCATCTCCTTTTACTATTGTTTGATGAGGAACATCTTGATAGGGCTTGAACTTGTTACCATCTACAATAATAAACTCAGGAAGCGGATTTAATTGCTTCACGGCACGATGCATAGCGGCAATAGAGGCTTGCAAAACATTCAGTTGATCTACTTCTTTTTCATCAACAAAAGAAACTCCAAAACTCAAAGCTCTTTGCTCTATATAAGGTTTTAGCTCCTGTCGCTGTTTGTCTGTTAACTGCTTCGAATCGTTTAAGAAAGGATGCTGAAAATCTTCGGGTAAAATCACTGCCGCCGCAACCACTGGCCCCGATAAACAACCTCTCCCTGCCTCATCTGTTCCTGCCTCTAAAGCAGATCCACTAAAATTTATTTTCAACATAGTTACAAATAAACAATTTTTAGAAGAACTTATACGTATCAATTTACGTTTAAATATTTTACATTTGTACTCATTAATCATTTTCAATGAGAAACAACGTTTTCATCTTCTTTATCCTTATTATTTGCTTTAGCACAAGCAGTTATTCACAAGTTATTAGTAATTTAGGAGGTGGCTCAACACAATCGAATGGTATGAATCGTTTCCAAGACTCTGCCATGATAAATAAAAAATCTACTACTATAAAATTAAGTGGCAAAACAAAGTATACCGATTACAAGATTATTTCTTTACAAAATGACACCACCTATGTAGATACAACCCTTACTATTCTGAAGGAGTACGTGTATAATTATTTACGTAAAGACAATTTTGAACTATTAGCTTTTCACAATCAAGGACAAACTTTTAACAACCTAGCATACGATTTTAGCAAACCTTCTCGACTGCCTTTGATAGGGATGAATGCCAAGCATTTTAACTACCAAAACATCGAAGATGTGCATTATTACGAGGTTCCGACGCCTACCACAGAAATTTTATACAGAACGGGCTTACAGCAAGGTCAAGTTTTAGAAAGCCTATTCACACTGAATTTTTCAAAGCGGTTGAATGTGGGGATCAATTATAAAGGATTACGTTCTTTAGGAAACTATAGAAATTCCTTGGCATCACATGGTAATTTCAGCACATTTTTTAGCTATAGAAACCCTTCTGAAAGGTATTCCATAAGAGGTCATATCATGACCCAAGATTTAATGAACGAGGAAAGTGGCGGGCTTACAGATAGTTCTGTGGAGGCCTTTATAAATGACGATCCAAATTTTGCAGATAGGGGTAGAATGGACGTACAATTAGAAGGCACAGAAACCAAACTAACAACGGAACGCTTCTTTTTTGAGCACGAATACAAATTATTAGCAAAGAAAGATAGCATCTCTACTAATTTCACCAATCTAAAAATTGGACATGCACTCTCTCACGAAACAAAATCCTATGAGTTCACCCAAACCTCAACAAACGCTTTCTTTGGAAACACTAGCTTGAGTAGTATTGATGAAGAAGTAGAAAGCAAGTATTTTAACAATCAATTCTATCTAGAATTCAACTCTAAATATATTTTGGGGAAGTTTAAGGTAAAGACAGATCTCACCAATTACAACTATGGCTACGCAACAATCCTGAATACCAACACAAATGTTGTTTCAGTTCCTAAAATAAAAGGCACTGCCTTATCTATTGGAGGGAGCTGGAATGCAAGCATTAAAAACTTCCAATTAAACTCAGAAGTGACTATAACTCCTGGCTCGGGTGAGATATCTGGCAATAACATCTATAGTGAAGCTCTTTATAAAAAAGATAGTTTGTTTACTTTGAAAAGCAGCATTTCAATCAATTCAAAATCGCCGAATTTCAATACCATTTTGTATCAGAGTGCCTATGAAGATTACAATTGGCAGCATGACAATTTTAAAACAATCAACACAAGAAATATCTCCTTTGCAGCGCAAACGAAATGGATACATGCCGCGGCTTCAATCACGAATATTGAAAACTATACCTATTTTGACGAAACATCAAAACCGAGACAATCTGGAGAAAATGTTACCTATTTAAAAGTAAAAGCGAACAATGAATTTACCTTTGGCAAGTTTGCTCTAAACAACACCCTACTTTTCCAACAAGTAAGTAGTGGTCAAGATGTGTTTAGAGTCCCTAATTTAGTTACAAGAAACACGTTGTACTATTCAAATTTTCTCTTTGAAGGCAAGCCCTTGTTTTTACAAACGGGAGTTACTTTTAAGTACTTTTCAAAATTCAAGTCGAATGCATTTAACCCGTTGCTGAATGAATTTAGGATTCAAAATGAAACCGAAATAGGGTATCCTACGTTTGATCTTTTCATCAATGCTCAGATTCGAAGAACACGCATTTATCTAAAGGCAGACAATCTCAGTTCTACATTCCTAAAAAAGGACTATTTCTCTGCCCCGAACTACCCGTATAGAGACTTTGTAATCCGATTTGGGCTGGTATGGAATTGGTTTATTTAGCAGATGAAAACGGGGCTCAAAAACAACTGGAATCTGTTTTTAATTGCAAGTCTAACACTTGGCTTAGCCCCATTCAATCCACCTCATATTCTTGGGAAAATACAATGGATTCTCGGAGGCAATGCCTTTTCTGGAGATAAAGCGATGGAACTACAGGACTACTGGGACCTTCTGCTACACGGCTCCCCTTGGTTATTGTTTCTAAGCTCCTCTTTCCTGCGTCTAGCAGCTAGTAAAAACAAGTCTTTTTTCATGCATCGAAAGTAATTTTCTACGCTAGCAAAACCCTCTTTTACGAAATAGCAAAACTGTGTATTCGGTGTTTGGAAAGAAATCTATTCAGGCATAGCATTGTAGCTGAAAGCATCATTTCTAAGAAACGTATTATAACTTAAAACCTGTATTTTTTTTAGATTCTTAATAAACTGCTTATTTACTGCGTAGCTCTCTAATTTTAATCTGAAAAGCAGCAAACAACAAGGTCATAAATGGACTCAACCAATTAAACACTGCATAAAATGCGTAATCTAGAACAGGAACGCCAAGCACTCCTGAATGATAGGCTCCACAGGTATTCCAAGGAATCAAAACAGAAGTCACTGTTCCTGAATCCTCTAGAGTTCTGCTCAAGTTTTCAGGAGCCAACCCCTTATCTGCATATGCTTTTGCATACATTTTACCAGGAACAACAATTGCTAAATATTGATCTGATGCCGTAAAATTTAAACCAATACACGTAGCCACGGTACTTGCAAAAAGACCAAAAACAGAATCAAAAAGACGCAACATAAAGCTACTAATTTTTGTCAAAGCACCAATGGCATCCATAATACCTCCGAAAACCATAGCACATAAAATTAACCAGATTGTGCCCAACATCTTTGCCATTCCTCCTGCTTTAAACAAATCGGCTAACATTGTATTTTCAGTATATACTGAAGTCTCAACAGTCACAGCTTGCATTACTCCTTTGTATGCAGCATTAAAATCTAATTCTTTTACACCGGCAATCTGAGCAACAACTTCTGGTTGAAAAATCAATGCAAAAATGCCTCCTAAAATGGTTCCTGCTAACAAAGCGATTAACGGTGGTGTTTTCTTTATAATTAATACAATGACAGCCACCGGAACTAAAAATAACCATGGACTAATATGAAATGCTTTATTGATATCTGTAAGTAATGATGCAATATCTGCCTGACCTTTTGTGACCTGGGTAAAACCTAAAATCGAAAACACAATCAAGGCAATCGCAAACGTTGGGATCGTGGTATATGCCATATACCTAATATGGGTAAACAAATCAGTTCCTGCCATCGCGGGCGCTAAGTTTGTTGTATCTGACATTGGCGATAATTTATCTCCAAAATAGGCTCCAGACAAAACAGCTCCTGCAGTCATTCCTAAAGAAATTCCCAAGGCCTCTCCGATACCTATAAGTGCGATCCCCACAGTAGCTGAGGTGGTCCAAGAACTCCCCGTTGCAATGGAAATCACAGCACAAATTATAAGACAAGCTCCTAAAAAGATGGTTGGATTTAGCACTTGTAATCCATAGTAGATCATGGATGGAATAATCCCACTGATAAGCCAGGTTCCAGCCAATGCCCCAACCATTAATAATATTAAGATAGCCCCTGTTGTAGATTTAATATTTTCTGCAACCTCTTCCATCATGCTATCAAAAGACACTTTCTTTCTGAAACCAACTAAGGCAGCCACTGCTCCACCAAGCAAAAGTATAAACTGATTACTTCCACTAAGAGCATCGTCTCCAAAAACAAAAACATTGTAGGCTAACATGGCTATTAAAGCAATAACAGGAAGCAGTGCTTCCCAAATACTTAGCTCCGTATTTTGAATTATTTTTTGATCTCCAATATTCATTTCAGCGCTATTTTTAGGGTCTTGCATTGGTATATTTTTTGTCGTGTAATGTTACGATTTTCACTCGTTTTATGCAAATCAAATTCTTTGGTATGTTTACCTCTATGGATTTATCAACACACATTGTGTGAGGTACTACTTGTGTAGAAATAGTTTTCGAAAAAAATGGGAACAAAGCATTACTTTGCGAAACAATAAAGACACGTTGAACGCGATTCCCTTTCGGAAAAAGCGCTCAACAAGAAAGATGTTCTAGCATTTTCTGAACCTTTGCCTGGAAAATAAGGCCCCATTTATACATTAAAAATCGCCCTTGATTTCCCAAAACAACCTTCTATTGCAATGCAACCATCTGCACTACAAAATCCCTACCTGCTTCATACAATCATGCATCATTTGATAAGTACGCTCTATGTCATTATCCAAACCAATAGAGAAACGAATCAACCCGTCTGTCAAGCCCATTTCTACTTGCTCCTCCTCTGGTATTTCAGAGGATGTTGATGTGCCTGGTGCAGAGAACAAGGTTTTATAAAACCCTAAGCTCACTGCTAAATACCCCAAATTTTTGGCTTGCATCAACTCCATCAATGCATTCGCATTCTCAAGAGACCCCGCATCAATTGTTAACATGCCTCCATAGCCATATTCTGCATTCATCATCGTTGTAAAGATCTCATGTGAGGGGTGTGATTTCAAACCTGGGTACACTGTTTTTATCCCATCAGCCTCAAACTTTTCTGCCAAAAATAATGCATTCTTACTGTGTTGTTTGATACGAATATGCAGGGTTCTCATATTTTTTAGTATGGATGAAGAACGCAAAGAATCCATGGAGGCTCCGAGCAACATACTTGCACCATCGATGACACTTTTTAAAGAATTCACAAATTCTGAGGTTCCACAAACCACACCACCCATAGTATCTGAAGAACCATTGATAAACTTTGTTAAACTATGAATTACCACATCTGCACCTAATTGCACTGGAGAAATTGACAAAGGAGAAAAGGTATTATCGATCACCAAGGTCAAATTATATTTAGTAGCAAGTTTTGCCAAACCTCTTATATCTGCAACCTCTAGCAAGGGATTACTCACAGATTCGCAGTACAACACTTTTGTATGTTCTGTAATTGCAGCTTCCACCACCTCTAATTTAGTAATGTCTACAAAGGAGGTTTGAATCCCCATTCTTGGTGTAAAATTCTTTAAAAAAGCATAGGTACCACCATAAATCGTTCTACTAGAAACCACATGATCTCCCTGCCCGCATAGCTGCAATAATGTGGGTGTAATTGCGCCCATTCCCGAACCTGCTACATTGGCCGTTTCTGTGCCCTCCATAGCAGCCAATGCTTCTCCTAAATACAAATTACTTGGAGAAGTATGTCGCGAATACAAATAGCAACCATCTGTATTACCTTCGAAGGTATCAAACATGGTTTTCGCTTCTAAAAAGGTATACGTTGATGAATCTGAAATAGATGGGTTTACACCACCAAATTCGCCAAAATATTGTAAATCTTGGATGTTGTTTGCAGGTTTAAATTTCATAAGTGTCTGTTTTTATGAGTTCAAGTAACAACATAACCGACTAAAAATCAACCAAAACAATAAAATATAAATTATTTTATTAAATTTAACAACTATTTCAGATATATATTCTACGTTTCACTAAAAAATAAATATTTATAGAAATATTTTCATTATGCCTTTAGACAAGATAGACTTGCAGCTCATTGATTTATTACAGCATGACAGCAAACAAACAAGCAAACAACTCTCCATAAAACTAAACCTTTCTATTACAGCAATTTATGAGCGTGTTAAAAAATTAGAAAAAGAACAGGTCATTAAGAAATATGTTGCGTTGATTGACAGGGATAAAATTGACAGGTCTTTTTTGGTTTTCTGTCAAATTAAACTGATTCAGCATACGAAAGCGTATGTTACAAACTTTGAAAAAGAGATTTCTCAATTGTCTGAAGTGGCAGAATGCTTTCATGTAAGTGGCGATTATGATTACATCTTAAAAGTATATGTTAAAGACATGGAAGCCTATAGAGATTTCATGCTCACCAAATTAACCGCCATTTCACATATTGGAAGCACACACAGCACCTTTACCATTGGTGAGGTTAAAAACAGCACCGCCATAAGCTTGTAACAAAAAGCCCAAAACGCATGTTTTGGGCTTTTGCCATATTTTTTTTCGATTTCGAGACAGAATAATCGATGAACTGCTTTTATAAAAAACAGGACATTTTCTCGGAGCTTACTTTACTGACTGTACTTCAAAAGACATTTCCATATTGTCATTGATGAACTTGTCTTTTAAGTTCGCAAAGATGCTTTTCGATCCGTACTTTACATTAAAGTCTACTCGATTCAATTCGAAGGTTTCACTTTTAAAAGTTGTCACTCCTTCCACTTCAGATACTGTTGCAGGAATTGTGATGCTCTTTGTAACATCTTTAATGGTTAAATCTCCTGTAACATGCATTTTCCCCTCCTTCATCTCAGAAGAAGTGATGACAAATTTAGATGTTGGATACTTTTCTACATCAAAGAAGTCTGCATCTTTTAAATGCGCGTCTAACTTGGTAAGACCGTCAGCATCGGTAATGGTATTCATGTCAATTACAAATTCTCCAGAGATAGCCCCGTCTGCGAAAACCATATTACCTGAAGCCAATTTTACGATTCCATGATGACTACCTGTTGGTTTAAATCCTTTCCACAATACAACAGATGTTTCCATATTTACATTACCATCAACAACCACTGTTTCTTCAACGGTTGTTACCTCTTTTACTGCTACTTTTTTCTCTTCTTTCCCCTTACAAGAAACAAGGACCGCTGCAAATACTACTAAAGATAAGATTACTTTTTTCATTTTTTTATGTTTTTTTGAAAAGTAAAGATACTAATATAAATTTATTCCCCTAGGAAATTAAATTTTATTTTCCGTATCTATTATAATGGTAACAGGCCCATCGTTTAACAATGCTACTTTCATATCTGCACCAAATTGACCTGTTTGAACTTTTGCACCAATATCTCTTTCTAATTGCCGCACAAACCCTTCATATAATGGCACAGCAATTGCTGGCTTTGCTGCTTTGATATAACTAGGCCTATTTCCTTTTTTTGTAGATGCCTGCAAGGTAAACTGAGAAACAACAATTGCATCCCCACCACTATCTATCAGTGAGGCATTCATAACCCCATTTGCATCATTAAAAATTCGAAGATTTGCAATTTTTTTTGAGATCCAAGCAATTGCTTCTTGATCATCTTTTTCAGCAACTCCGAGCAATATAAGCATCCCAGACTCGATTTCCGCAATTTTACAGCCATCGACAGTGACACTTGCCTGTTGAACTCGTTGAATTACTGCTTTCATCTAGTCTTCGTTTTCCCAGATATCTGTTCTATAGTGCTCGTCTTCACCTGCAATAATTTGCAGGTAGCTCTTGTATCGAGAATAAGCGATCTCTCCTGACTCAACTGCTTCTTTCACCGCACATTTTGGCTCTTCTACATGCAAACAGTTATTGAATTTACAGGCATGTTTTAGCGCTAAAAACTCCGGAAAGTAACTATCTACCTCTTCCTTTTCCATATCCACCACTCCAAAACCTTTAATTCCTGGTGTGTCAATAATTTTTGCATCAAATGACAAATCGAACATTTCTGCAAATGTTGTGGTATGCTGCCCTTGCTTGTGTTGATTAGAAATCTCTTTTGTTTTGAGTGATAGACTAGGCTCTATGGTATTGACCAAAGTAGACTTCCCTACACCAGAATGCCCAACAAACATACTTGTTTTACCGAGCATCATTTCTTTAACCTGTTCTACGTTTTTATTTTCTGTAGCCGAAACCTCTATGCACTTATAGCCAATTTTTTCATAGATGTCTTTTAAATACATTATTTCTGCTCGCTGTTCTATGGCATACGAATCGATTTTATTGAATACCAGAACAGTTTCAACGGAATATGCCTCTGCAGTAACTAAAAACCGATCAATAAACGAGGTAAATGTAGGAGGATTGTTGATAGTTACTAATAAAAAAACAAGATCTACATTTGCAGCAATAATATGAGTTTGTTTTGATAGATTGACAGATTTACGGATGATATAATTGCTGCGATCATGTATTTCATTGATCACACCAGTCTCGACATCATTGGTTGACTCTACTTCAAAATCAACTACATCACCAACGGCAATTGGGTTGGTACTTTTGATGCCTTTGATTCTAAATTTCCCTTTCATTCGACATTCGTAGAAGGCCTTGTTTTCTGCCTTTACTACATACCAACTTCCTGTAGATTTATATACAATTCCTGTCATACAACAAAGATGCTAATAAAATAAGTAGTATTCATAAAAAAACCGCCAATTGGCGGTTTTTTTATATTATCCTTTGATAATTTTCTCTTGATGATTAATAGATTCTTGATGAATTGCCTTGAACATCTTCAAAACAAACTCCTCACTCAACCCTTTACTTTCTCCCTCTAAAATCATTTTTCCAAGAATCTCATTCCAGCGCCTAGATTGCAACACTGCAACATTTTTTTCTTTCTTCAATACACCAATTTTATCTGCTACTTTCATTCTTTTCCCCATGAGCTCAATTAATTGGTCATCAACCACATTAATTTGAGCTCTTAAATCACCTAAAGACTCTCGATAACTAGAATCCGTTTCTGTTGCTTTTCGCACTTTTAAATCTTCCATCATCTTTTTCAACGCTCCAGGCGTTACTTGTTGCGCTGCATCAGACCATGCATTCTCTGGATCGTGATGTGTTTCCACCATCAATCCATCAAAATTTAAATCCAAAGCGGTTTGTGAAACGTCAAATACCATATCTCTTTTCCCTGTAATATGAGAAGGATCACAAATCAGGGGCAAATCTGGAAATCTATGTTGAAACTCAATGGCCAATTGCCATTCAGGAATATTTCTATAATTTGTTTTTTCATAGGTAGAAAAACCTCTGTGAATCGCTCCTAAATTTTTAATTCCAGCAGTATACAATCGTTCTATACCTCCAAGCCATAATGCTAAATCTGGATTTACAGGGTTTTTTACCAAAACAATCTTTTCTGTGCCTTGCAGGGCATCCGCAATTTCTTGCATGATAAATGGAGATACAGTAGAACGCGCTCCGATCCACAACAAATCAATATCGTGTTCTAAAGCCAATTTTACGTGTGCCGCATTCGCCACTTCTGTGCAGGTTTTCATTCCTGTTTCTGCCTTTACTTTTTGAAGCCATTTCAATCCTAAAGCCCCAACCCCTTCAAAGTTTCCTGGACGTGTTCTTGGTTTCCAAATTCCCGCACGGAAATAATTCACATCAGAATCTTTTAATTCGTGTGCAATTTTCAAAACCTGCTCTTCGGTTTCTGCACTACAAGGCCCTGCTATTACTAGTGGATGTGCAAGACTCATAGCATCCAACCATGTTTTCAATTCTTTTGTATTTTCCATTTCTCTTGTTGTTTTGGCATTCAGTGAATGCCTTTTAATATTTGCTTTATATGATTTGTACTTTCCAATTCATTGTGAATTTCAGAAAAATCATTCTGCATCATCAATTCTTTAAAGTGCTGAAGATTCTGAATGTATTCTTCTAAGGTTTCAATAACATTTGTTTTGTTCTGTTCAAAAATAGGCGTCCACATCGCTGGTGAACTCTTTGCTAATCGAACAGTCGATGCAAATCCACTCCCAGCCATATCAAAAATATCACGCTCATTTTTTTCTTTTTCAATCACCGTTTTACCCAACATAAAAGAGCTAATATGCGACAAATGTGACATGTATGCAATGTGCTTGTCATGAGATTTGGGATCCATATATCGAATACGCATGCCTAGTTTTGAAAAAATATCCAATGCCTTTTCCTGTAAAGTGAATGCGGTCTTCTCTACTTCACAAATAATGGTTGTCTTTTTTTCAAACAAACCATGGTGTGCAGCAGATGGACCAGAAAACTCTGTCCCAGCAATGGGGTGTGATGCCAAATAATTTCTTCTTTTGGCATGTGCATTCAAAGCAAGACAAATGTCTTCTTTTGTAGAACCCACATCAATGACCAAGGCATCATCTTTGACCCGGTCTAAGACCTCTGGAATTACTTTTAATTGCGCATCAACAGGCACAGAAACAATCACTACATCTGCCTCAGGCAATTCATTAAAAGCTGCTTTTGCGCATATCACCTTTAAACTGATAGCCTCCTCGATATGCTGCTCGTTGATATCTATACCGTATATGACTGCTTCTGGATATTGTTTCTTGATATCCAACACCATACTTCCTCCAATCAATCCTATTCCTATCACAAATACCTGCATATTAAAATCTGTTTAGTGCGGTTATAATTTGCTCTTTTGACACACACAGTGAAAACCGAAGATAGCCCTCTCCTTGACTTCCGAAAACATTCCCTGGAGTTATAAAAACAGACTTACTATACAATATTTCGTCTGTTACCTCCTGCGATTTTTTCCCTTCGGGAAGCTTCGCCCAAACAAACAATCCTGTGGCATTTTGATGATAGGTGCACCCGAGAGCGTCGGCGATCTTAAAAACCAAATCTCGCCTTTCTTCGTATTCCTTATTCTGATCTTCAAACCATTTATCTTGCAACTTCAGTGCTTCAATGGCGCCTTTCTGAATTCCATAAAACATTCCAGAATCCATGTTGCTTTTCACTTTTAACACTTGATCGAGAAGATTCTTATTTCCCAGTAGCATGCCCACTCGCCAACCAGCCATGTTGAATGATTTGCTCAAAGAATTCAACTCCAATGCTACTTCTTTCGCGCCACGTATCTGCAATATACTTTGAGGGTTTTTGTTTAAAATAAAACTGTACGGATTGTCGTTTACAATTAATATGTGATGCTTTTTTCCAAAAGCCACCAAGTAATCATAGGTATCTTTTAAAGCATTTGCTCCTGTTGGCATGTGTGGATAGTTCACCCACATCAATTTCACCTTTGAAAGGTCTAATTTTTCCAAGGCTTCAAAATTTGGCTGCCAATCATTCTCCTCATCCAACTCGTAAAATAGGGGATCAGCTCCCACTAGTTTTGTGACCGATGTATACGTAGGATATCCCGGATTAGGAATCAATACCTGATCGCCTTCATTTAAAAAAGCCATAGAGACATGCATGATGCCCTCTTTACTCCCCATTAACGGGAGCACCTCATTTTCAGCATTTAGAAGCACTTCAAAAGATTGCTTGTAAAAGTGAGACATCGCTTGCCTCAGTTCTGGCAAACCTTGGTAGCTTTGGTACTTATGAGCGTTTAGATCATAAATGCTCTGCTGTATTGCATCGATGACCTGGGTTGGTGGCTGCAGGTCTGGACTTCCAATTCCCATATTAATTATAGGAGCTCCTGCAGCTGCTAATTCCCTTACCTCTTTTAGCTTTTTAGAAAAATAATACTCTTCTACAGTTGCTAATCTTTTTGCGGATTGAATCATATTCTTCCATTTTTATAAGTTCCTAACACTTTAAACTCAGAAGCCATAATTTTGAGTATTTCAGCTGCCTTTTCATAATTTTTGTAATCTTCAAAAGTAACATCCACAAAGAAGGAATACTTCCATGGTGATTTAATAACTGGTAATGATTGTATTTTTGTCAAGTTCATTTTACAATCACTCAATACATTTAAAATTGCAGCCAAACTTCCTCTTTTATGATCTAATTGAAATTTCAATGATGCTTTATTGATTTGATCAACTCCATTATTGGGCTTATGAGTTTGCACAATTACAAAACGTGTCGCATTGTCTTTTATGGTTTGAATTTCATCTTCTAAAACTGCCAACTCAAAAATTTCAGCAGCCAATCTGGGAGCAATAGCAGCAACACCTTTTAATGCATGTTTTGCAATTCTTTTGGCTACCTCGGCAGTGTCTACATCCTCTACCAATTTGATATGTGGATATGACTTGAAGAATTCTTTACACTGGAGCAAAGCCATTGGATGTGAACAGACCTCTTTGATATCTTTCATTTCCTGACCGGGCAATGCCATCAAGTGATGATGTATATGCAAGTATTCCTCTCCATTTATATGTAAGTTATACTGATCTATTAAGGCATAATTGGGTATGATAGAACCTGCAATGGTATTCTCTATTGCCATGACCCCAACTGTAGCGGTTTGATTTAGCAAACTATCGACTAATTCATCAAAAGAAAAGCACTCTTTTAACTGCGCATGGTCTCCGTAAAAGTCCCGCGCTACTTTATGATGATTTGAGCCTTGTGCTCCTTGTATTGCTATTATTTGTTTCATTTTTGATAAAAAAAAAAGTCTCGAATTTCGAGACTTTATGAACGATTCGTTAGTTACTAACGAGATAACACAAAGTCTCTGCTCTTATTAAAAAAATAAAAGTAAAAATAGAAACCTTGCCAAATACTCTGTAACATCACCATATCTTGTTCTTGTTATACCAAACAAAACTAAAAATTATATTTACATAAACAAATTATTTATAAAAAAAGTACGCAAAACAACTCAACTACAACGATTTAGTATAAAAAAAACTCTAGCACCGCATTACTTGCTAAAAAAAAAGCCTCTCATTAAATGAGAAGCTTTTAAACCATTTGATCAATATCGTTTACTTTTTGGGTTTGAAAACAATTTCGTAAGATTGGCCCTTACGCAGTAACTTCTTCGTCATATTTTTCAAATCTTTCACTGTGATCGACTTTACAATATCTTCATAGTTCTTCGGATCATTCATATTATACCCTTCAAGCACATCATTTTTCAGCAAACTCATTTGATAGCTATTGTAGTTTTTACGTTCCTCTCTCTCTTTCAAGTAGTTCGTAAGCGTCTTATCAACATCTGCCTGCTGTATATTTCCTTTCTTAAGATCATCTATTTCTTTATGCACTATGCCAATAAGCTTTTCTGCCAGGGCAGGATCACAATCAAAACTGATTGAAATGGAAGCTTCTTCTGCGGGTCTTTTAGAAATAGAACCTCTAGTTCGGGCACCATAAGTACCTCCTTCTTCTTCTCTTAAAGACTCTGTGTAACGCAATTGTAAAATATCGCCAAGAGCTCTCATGAGCAAGGCATTTTTCAAAGAATATTCCATCTCGTTTTTCACAACAACACGCACGGATGTCTTCGGATCTTCCATCTCTAAAAACACATCTTTATCTATGCTGTCTTGCACCCAACTCGTTGCATTGTTTTTCCAGGTTTCTTGGTCACCATTAGCGGGTATACTTGCTATATACTTCTCTAACAAGGGCTTTACAACTTCTTTCGAAACATCTCCTACAATGAAGAACTTAAAATCGGCTACATTTCCAAATCGGCTTTTATAGATACTTTTAATTACATCAAAAGACATTTCTGATACTAGCTTTTTATCAAACAAACGCTCTGTTGGGTGATTTTTACCGTACAAAATAGTGGTCACACTATCTCTCATTTTAGACTGTAATTGCTGACTATTTCTAATTAAAAACGCATCTACATTTTGCATCAACACATTGTATGACTTTTCATCAAAACGTGGTTTTGTAAAACGCAAATTCACCAACTGCATCATGGTTTCGACATCTTTTGTAGAGGAAGAACCCGATACGCTCTCAGAAATACCTCCTAGACTTACTCTTGAACTTGCTTTTTTACCTGCCAATACTTTTGGCAAATCAATTGCAGAAAAATCTCCTAATCCTGACATTTGAACTACATTCCCTAGCAATGTTGCCGATGGCAAATCTTTCACATCAATTAATGAACGTCCTCCATAACTAACAGCACTTAACTTGACGTCATTTTTATTTTTATCAACAAACTTATAATACACTTCAATACCATTGCTCAATGTAAAAACTGTTGAACCAATTTCTTTGTTCTCTTTTTCTGAAAGAATGCTCCCTGCAGTAATGTTGACTCCCGACATGAGTGATTTCACATTGGTTTCCTCTTGATATCCTTTCAAGGAGGCATCATTTTCAACAGCATTGATGATTGCTATCGCTTCTTCTTTAGTCAAGTTTTTATTGCCTTCAACGCCGGTAACAACAACAGATCTATTCTTTTTAAGATATAGCTTTTGAATTTGGGTTAACAACTCTTGTTGTGTCAACTGACTGAAGATTTGCTTCGCAATTTCAAACTCTTTTGCTAAATCTGTTAGATGTGCATTTTCTAAGTAATTTGTTTGAATCGCCCTAACAATTTGTCCATGGCTTCTATTCCCTAACCCAGCGAGCTGATTTTCATAAGAACCTGTATACTCTGCAACGACTCTTTTCATTTCTGCTTTGGTGAAACCAAATTTGACAGCTCTATTCATTTCAGACAGCACCAATTCAAATGCTTTGTGCTGCATGTTTGGCTTTGGAGCCAATCGAGCACTAAATTGATTGTTTGATCTAGACAAACTACCATAGCCAATGCCCGCATATAATAAAGGTGAATCTGGACTTTGGTTTATTTCATTCAATCTGGTTGATATGATAGATGTTACCATACCATTTAATAGACTTTCTTTTAAATCTGCTACAGTTTCATTCTTCAACGACTTTTCATGACGAATCGCAAAGGTAATGTTTGAAGTAGTTACTTCTTTATCCATGCCCATATCATAAATCAGCTCTTGGTTGTCTGCAATTGGGAAATTTGATCGCTCTATTGGATTCTCAACTGCAGGAATGGTAGCAAACAATGCTTTGATCTTCTCTTCCATTTGAGCAACATCTACATCACCTACAATAGCAATAGCCTGTAAATCTGTTCGATACCAATCGTGATAAAAATCACGCAATGCCTTATACTCAAAACCTTCTACAACATCCATCTTACCAATTGGAAGACGTTCAGAATAGATAGAATTGTTAAACATTGTACCAATGGTTTGCTGCAATACACGCATCCCTCCGCTTTGACGCGTTCGCCACTCTTCTTTTATAACTCCGCGCTCAGAATCAATCTCTTTATCTGTTAGCGATAAATAATTAGACCAATTGTGTAAAATAGACAATCCAGTATCTATCAATTCTGGTGTTGTTGGTATGTTATTAACATTGTAAACGGTTTCATCAAAAGAAGTGTAGGCATTGATGTCTTTTCCAAAAACAAGTCCGTGTTCTTGCATTTTATTTAAGATGCCTTTTCCAGGGAAATCTCTCGTTCCATTAAATGCCATGTGTTCTAAAAAGTGAGCCAATCCTTGTTGGTTGTCTTTTTCTAAAACAGATCCAACATTTTGTATGATGTAGTAACTTGCCACATCCTTTGTAACACTCGTATTGTGAATGTAGTAGGTCATTCCATTTTCCAACACCCCTTTTGTAATGCTCTCATCTTGAGGCAAAGGTTGTTGCATTTCCATATTCTGAGCGAAAGCACTGAAATGTAAAGCAATGCAAAAAACCCATAAAAATAGCTTTTTCATAGTTAAATTATTAATATTGTTTAGTTCCTGCAAGGTACTTAATTTTATTTAAAATACAGCGCATACGGATGCAGACCTAGCAAAATCAGATCGAACGATATTGCAGGGGGATCGAAAAAACTGAAGTAAAAGAAATAACGCTGATCTTCTTTTAAAGTTGGCATACAAAAAAAGCTTCTCAAAAATTTGAGAAGCTTTTTGCGGTCTGGACGGGACTCGAACCCGCGACCCCCTGCGTGACAGGCAGGTATTCTAACCAGCTGAACTACCAGACCGTTGCTCTTAGCGGATGCAAATATAAGTTAGTTTTTTAATTTACCAAAATTTAACCTGTAAAAAAAGCCCACTACTTTGTGATACTATATTTTTCTAAGGCGTCTTCAAAATTCCTGAACTTCCTAAAACAAAAAAAGCTTCTCAAAAATTTGAGAAGCTTTTTGCGGTCTGGACGGGACTCGAACCCGCGACCCCCTGCGTGACAGGCAGGTATTCTAACCAGCTGAACTACCAGACCGTTGCTCTTAGCGGATGCAAATATACGCTAGTTTTTAACACTTGCAATAAAAATTACAAAAACTTTTTCCTACTAATGATGTAATTGGACAGCACAGATGAAAACCCTTCGTCAACAGATACCGGCACATAGTCTATTTTATACTGCAAACACCTCATTTTAATCTCTTTAAAAAAAGCGTCCATAGATGCTTTGTAATTCTTCTGCATATTTTCTGCATATATGTTCAATTCTTGTCCTGTTTCTACATCTACAAATTTTTTCGGAGACTTGCCAAAATCAAATTCCAACTCGTACTTCCTATCATAGGTATGAAATAAAACCACCTCATGCTTGTTGTATTTTAAATGCCGCAATGCATCGAACAAACGCTCTTTATCTACAGTTGTTTGTAACATGTCTGTAAATAAAAAAATCAACGACCTTCTGTGTATCTTTTCGGCAATTTCATGCAAAAATTGATAGGTTTCTGTTGCTTTAGATGGAGCAGCCTTCAATAATTTCTCTAATTCATGTAGTATCATTTTCCGGTGTCGATCACTCCCTTTTTCTGGAGCATAATACTCGTAGGTATCTGAATACACACTGAGTCCGATCGCATCTCGCTGTCTTTTTAGTAGTTCTCCTAAAGAAGCAGCTGCAATTGCAGAAAAACCTATTTTATTTAAACGCCCTGCCTGCTGCATATTCATCAAAGGATAGTGCATCGATGCAGAATTATCTATAATCATATGACAACGCAAATTGGTCTCCTCTTCATACTTTTTCGTGTATAGCTTTTCTGACTTTGCAAATAATTTCCAATCTATATGACGCGTACTCTCACCATTGTTATACAATTTATGCTCGGAAAACTCAACAGAGAACCCATGAAATGGACTTTTATGCATTCCGGTAATAAACCCTTCAACCACCTGTTTAGCAAGCAACTCTATTGTACCGATGGCATTTACATCGAATTGATTTTCTAAATTCATTTCCTTTTATTTACAAAAACACCTGCCACGATAATCACGAACAAGGATCATCGCTTCTTTAATTCTTAAAAATAAAAAAAGGTTTGACTATTGCCAAACCTTTTCTCATAAGTTATATGAAACCGATAATAAGACTACATTGCTGCATCTATTTTACCTGTATACGTATTTTTTGGAGCTACTCCAACTTGCTTATCTACTACTTCTCCGTTTTTAAAAACCAATACCGTTGGAATATTACGCACACCGTATTTCGCTGCAAATTCCTGATTTGCATCAACATCTATCTTACCAACAACTGCTTTTCCTTCGTATTCTGTATGAATCTCATCAACAATAGGTCCCACCATTCTGCAAGGTCCACACCAAGCGGCCCAAAAATCAACCAATACAGGCTTGTCTGATTTTAATACTATTTCTTCAAAATTTGCATCTGTAATTTCTAATGCCATATTATTTATTTTTATGTTGTTAATTCTAATTTCAGTCTACAAAAGTAATCAAATATTTGACCTTTTAGGGAATAACGAAATTAGTTTTTACGATAGCGATATCAAAAGTATTGATACCGAAAGAAACTATTGAATACCTTCTTCCAATAGTATGAACTGCTCATTTTAAAGGACTAATAAAGATCTAAAGTAGGCCCTTAAGCACCAATACACAGATCAAAAACCTGTTTTAGGACGGCATCAAAAGACGAGATACGTTTGCCAATTGAATGCCTTTCCACTTCTAAAAAAAAAAAGGATACAAACAAGCCTTATTCGTTCGCATCAACTTACTGTTACTTTTAGTGCAGCACCGAAAAAAGCACATGATTTCTCTATGGTACTACTCCTTGTATCTGCTATCACTATTGCCTAAAAAAAGACTATGCTATGCGCATACTTTTCTTTTCAAAAATAGGTTCTACAATGTTCTGCAACTGCTCATACTCGATCAAGAAAGCGTCATGCCCGTGTATGGATTGAATTTCATGATAGGTGACATTTTTTTTATTTCTTAAAAGCTTTTGATAGGTCTCTATACTTTCTTCCGCTGTAAAGAAAAGGTCTGAATTTACAGCAACAATATGAATATCAGCTTGAATTTGACTCAACATATCGAGCTCCACAGCAGCATTCCTAGTAACATCTATAGAACGCAACAGCTGATTCATCAGCTTATAGGCTGCCAATTGGAATCGCTCTTGTAATTTATGACCGTGATGCAGGAGCCAACTTTCTACATTGAACATGTCAAGCGTATTATTTTTGGAACGTTGAAAACGCTGTTTAAAGGATGCTGGAGTGCGATAACAAAGCATTGCATGCATGCGAGCATCATGCACTGGGTTGGTTGAGTTGCATAAAAACTGTTCTTGAACTTTGCAATTCGCAATCAGCCAATCTGTAGATTTCCAATCTGTTGCTATTGGAATGAAATGATTGGTAATCCTTGGTGATAAGATGACCATTTCCCAAGCAATCCCTCCTCCCAAAGAACCACCAATCAATGCAAATAGTCTTGAAATACGCAATCTCTTCAATCCTATCAAAAAAAGACGAGCCATATCTCTTGCAACAAAACTTTGATAGGCCTCAATGATAAATCCATCAAAACCATTGCCAGGAATGTTGAAAGCTAAAATCGTGTACAGCTCTGTATCAATAGCCTTAGCAACACCTATTAAATCCGTCCACCAACCCTCTTCACCTGTAACATTGCAGTTCCCTGTCAATGCATGGTTTACCATTACCACGGGAGCAGTGCCCAATTCTTTTCCAAACAATCGATAACTCAATTGAATGTCATGAAATTGAGCACCACTTTCTGTGGTGTAGCTAGGTATCGTAATAAATGATAGATTGCTGTTCATGATACGTTTTTTATCTCATCGAATACTTTTGAAAGGCAGGCTCAGCTATTGCTCATTAGTTTTCGCATTTTTTTCTGAGGGCTCACCCCTCAATGAGTTGTCTTTTGCCTATGCCAAAACTTCACTCGAAATCGTAGCAAATGCTTTTTCTAAGTCTAATTTTAAATCCTCTATATTTTCAAGTCCTACAGACAAACGAATCAGGTCTCTTGTAACGCCACTTTCCTCTTGCTGTGCATCAGACAATTGCTGATGTGTTGTACTTGCTGGGTGGATGATCAATGATTTTGTATCTCCAATATTTGCTAAAAGTGAGAAAAGAGTTGTTGCATCTGCAACTTTCTTAGCAGACTCAAACCCTCCCTTTAGTCCAAAAGTGACGATTCCACTTTGCCCTTTAGGCAAGTAAACATCCGCTAACGTTTTATACTCACTAGACTTCAGACCTGGATAATTTACCCAAGCTACTTCTTTTTGATCTGCCAACCAAGATGCCAATGCCAAAGCATTTTCACTGTGTTTTTTGACTCGAATTTCTAAGGTCTCTAATCCTTGAATAATTTGGAATGCATTGAATGGGCTCAGTGCAGCTCCATAATCTCTCAAGCCTTCAATTCGGACTTTTGCTATAAAAGCCGCTTCCTTTAGCACCTCATGATACACCAACCCATGGTATCCTGCTGATGGCTCCGTAAATTCTGGAAATTTACCATTTCCCCAATCAAAAGTGCCTGCATCAATAATAACTCCCCCAAGTGCTGTTCCATTTCCATTGATGTATTTTGTCAATGAATGAATGACAATATTAGCGCCATATTGTATGGGATTTAATAAAGATGGAGTAGCCACAGTATTGTCTACAATTAAAGGCACTCTACAAGCTTTTGCCTGGGTCGATATTGCTTGGATATCTAGCACATCGAGCTTGGGATTTCCTAATGACTCTATAAAAAACACTCGTGTATTTTCTTGGGCTGCCCTCTTGAAGTTTTCTGGGTCTGACGGATCCACAAAGGAAGTAGTGACACCGTGCCTAGGCAATGTAACATTGAGAAGGTTATAGGTTCCCCCATACAAACTATTAGAAGCAACGATATGGTCTCCTGCTTTTAACAAAGTGAAGAGCGAAGTGGCAATTGCTGAAGTCCCTGAAGCAGTTACTACTGCTGCAATACCTCCTTCCAACGCCGCCAAACGCTTTTCTAAAATATCATTCGTAGGATTGTTAATACGCGTGTAAATGTTTCCTGACTCTGCCAATGAAAATAAATTGGCAGCATGATCAGAATTGTTAAATACATAGGCTGTAGATTGATAAATAGGAACCGCTCTCGTTCCTGCATTCCCTTGAACATCGTGTCCGGCGTGCAACGCATTGGTTGCAAATTTTTGTGTACTCATTTTTCTGTTTTTTTGAGTTAATTAAAGATTAAACCAAAAGTCAAATGCGTCAACATGTTTGACGTACCTAAAAGAAAAATGTTATAAAGAATAGAACAATCACAGATGAGTAATTGTTTGTTTGAGTTATCTATCCAACATCGATAAATGAATCGATTGTTAGGTAGAATTTAGCACCTTCTTTACTAAGTGTAAAGGGTTGCTAAGGTTTCATCGGGTCTAATCCCTCCACCTTTCTTGATAACATTGTCAATAAGTTATGAACTTTCTGAATACAAATATTCAATAAGAATTTTTGAATTTCCTAATTTTTTTTTGTTTTTTTTATTTTGACCCCTAATATTGTACTAAACATAAAGATTCTATAGACCTCTATTTTTTGATGAAAATGGTTTTTTTAATATCAATTTTAACTGTACCTTTGCTGTCGATATTTGAGGAAAAATTTGAACTGATTGCAACCTCTATAAAAAATGCTAAAGCAGTAATTATCTACTTCTTTTAGCGCAGCTGCAATCATTTTTACTTTCCTTTATAAAAAAGAAGAATACTATGTCCTATTTATTTACTTCTGAATCTGTTTCAGAAGGCCACCCAGATAAAGTTGCAGATCAAATTTCTGACGCCCTAATAGACAATTTTTTAGCTTTTGATTCTGAATCTAAAGTAGCATGTGAAACTCTCGTTACCACAGGTCAAGTAGTTTTAGCTGGAGAAGTAAAATCTAAAACCTATTTAGATGTTCAAAAAATTGCAAGAGATGTCATTAACAAAATTGGCTACACCAAAAGTGAGTATATGTTTGATGGAAGTTCTTGTGGAGTTTTCTCTGCAATTCACGAACAATCTCCTGACATCAACCAGGGAGTTGATAGAGGAAACAAGGAAGAACAAGGAGCTGGAGACCAAGGAATGATGTTTGGTTATGCTACAGATGAAACTGAAAACTACATGCCATTGGCTTTAGAGCTTTCACACCGCTTATTGATTGAATTGGCTGAATTAAGGCGCGAAAACAAAGAAATTACCTACTTGCGTCCGGATGCAAAATCTCAAGTAACTATTGAATATTCTGACGACAATGTACCACAGCGAATTGATGCCATTGTAGTTTCTACGCAACATGATGATTTTGATGAAAATGCGAGGGTTATGTTGGAACAAATTGAAGCTGATATTAAAAACATCTTAATTCCAAGAGTAATTGCAAAGTTACCTGCACACATTCAGGCCTTGTTTAAGGGTAAGATCAACTACCACATCAATCCTACTGGTACTTTTGTTATTGGCGGACCTCATGGAGATACTGGCTTAACGGGGCGTAAAATTATTGTAGATACTTATGGTGGTAAAGGAGCGCACGGTGGAGGTGCTTTTTCTGGAAAAGATCCTTCTAAAGTAGATCGATCTGGTGCCTATGCCACAAGACACATTGCAAAAAACCTGGTTGCGGCCGGTGTTTGTAAAGAAGTACTCGTGCAAGTTTCGTATGCCATTGGAGTTGCCAAACCAACAAGCATTAATGTGGAGACCTATGGCACATCAACATTAAATCTAACCGATGGAGAGATCAGTAAGGTTGTAGAAACTATTTTTGACATGCGTCCTTATTTTATTGAACAACGTTTAAAATTAAGAAGCCCCATTTATTCTGAAACTGCCGCATATGGTCATATGGGAAGAAAATCAGAAATCAAAACAGTTACTTTCTCCAATCCTATGGGAGAATCAATTTCTCAAGAGGTAGAAACTTTTACTTGGGAAAAACTAGACTATGTAGATAAAGTAAAAACCGCTTTCGGACTTTAATCACTGCTATAAAATAGTTCAAAAAACCTCAAACATATGTGTTTGAGGTTTTTTTATATCATCCATAAGACAAAACATCTAATTAGTGAGAAGCAGTATTTCTTTCAGCAATACCCCTAATAGTTTTCATTCTTGACCAAGCCATCTTGTGACGTTGCTTATACAACCAAAGACTGCCTAGATCTAATAAAAAATAAAATAGGCTGATGCCGCTTGGCGGGTTTGCACTTTTTAAAAAAGGAATTACATCATAGGCGGTTTCTGGCCAATACCAGCATTGATAATTGGTACCAATAATTTCTAAAAAAGCCACAACTACATACATGCTCAGATAAAACAAACGTTCTCTCGGCTTATTTCGCAATAGAAATAGTACTGCAAGAGACATGACAAATCCGAAAACATCACCAGCAAAGATTAAAAACAGCGTAGCATAGATCGCTATCGCTATTGTTAACAATTTTTCTAACCAAGCCTTGTGTAATTTCACATTTGTCTGTTTGCAAAAATAGATCGTAGCTACCAACACTATTGCGTGACCTAAAGGAACATAATGTGGCACATTTTCGAGTCTGTAAGTATACATTCCCAATCCTCTAGAAAATAAATGTTCGCCGACATAACCAATAACAACAGCATAAAGCATTTGCTCTCTTAACCTGGTTGAAGACCTCAAATAGAGCACTGTAAAACCAACAAACATGATTGCTGTTGCAATATGCTGCGTTTCAGCTACAAGTGCATGCATGTAGGAACTATCTAGAAACAGTCCGAAAACTATAAACAAAAACAAATACCCAATGGTTTTAAAAAAAGAGTAAAATAAAAGAAGTCCATTTTTACGATCCATGCCCCGAAAGTACAAACTATTCAGAATAAAAAAAAGCGAATGTTTCCATTCGCTTTTTTTTAAAAGAATTTTAAAATTACAAGTTATATGTAATTGTAAAAACTGTATATCTCGGTTGTATTACATAAGCAGAGGTACTGGTAAAAATAGCATTTGTAGTATCTCTATTGATCGATGTTGTATTCAATGCATTGGTCATTTCTAGCGCATACTCCCACTTACTATCTTTCTTTTGATAATTCAAATTCAAATCTAAAAAGCTAAAGTTATTTAGGGTCTGGATTTGATTTTGGTAATTATTGTAGGTATATCTCGAAGTGAAGGTAAAGTTCTTCAAGAATAAAATATCCAAATTTAGAAAGGGACTATGGGTTGTAAACTTATTGACAATACCTCCTTGGTTGTAATCATTCACAGAAATATTATACCCAAGGTCAAAGTTGGGAGCTTTCCTAAAGTTAGAACTAATTCTCGTTCTTAAAGACCTGCTATAAGACCTCGCTTCTCTATCTTGCGTAATTTGTTCAGGAAGTGTATTAGGATCATTATCTACATCTCTCAAACCAACAATGGTATTGACTGATTTTGACAATGAGATGCTTCCCCCGAGGGTCCCTTTAAACTTGCCTACTGTTTTCTGAACATTTGCATTTACCGAGAGTGATTCGTTCGGAAATAGTGTATTTACTGTAGTAGACACTTGGTCAAAACCATTATTAATTGGCAAAATACTTCCAGTGGTTGAATTGATACGCTTATTATAGTTCACTGAAGCAAATACATTGGTATAGTTGAACATATTAAAACTGTAATAGTTCAATCTTACATTGTGTGCATATGAACTCTCCAGGTTTCGATTCCCTGAATACAAGCGATTGTAATTATCAAACACATATCCTTCTGCAATTCGGTTGATATCTGTAAAGCTAATCTGCTTCGAATATCCAAGTCGAAGTGTCT
Organism: Polaribacter sp.; assembly: GCA_042091715.1. GTDB lineage: Bacteria > Bacteroidota > Bacteroidia > Flavobacteriales > Flavobacteriaceae > Polaribacter. Next base: position 39,017 of record JBELGW010000019.1, read on the forward strand.
CAGACTTTTTGAGTTGCACTTTGACAGATGCATTGGGTAACATCTTTGAAAAGTTATCATCTACAACACTCCCTAATTGGGTGTTTTTTGCAGAATACGAATGCCAAGTCACCCCTTGATCAAAAGTGAAGATTCCTGTGATAAACTTATAATTGAACCCTGCATATAAATCAGAAAAAACATAGGAGACATCATTTATAGTTGCCGGGTCCGTGATGGTTGAGTCATTACCATCTAGTGTTTCAAAAACACTCGAATTAAATTGCTGATCGCTCAGCGTTGTACCTAGTTTAATATTTAAATTACTCTTGGAGTTGATCACGTAAAAATAGTCCAACCTTGCATCTAATTTATTTGTTTTTACACGATTATCTTGTGAAATATCGTATGGATTTCCTTGGGCCGGTGTAGCCAATGACAATAAATTTGCAAAAGAAAGCTGTTGCAACCTCGCATTGTAAAAAGGATCTTCATCCTGCCATAAATGCTGGGCGCTCAATGAAAAAATATTTTTCTCGTTTAAGGTATAATAATAATTCAGATTCTGATTGATCGAAAATGGATTTTGCGATTGCACCTGTAATATATCTCCTGGAATTTGGGAAGAAAGAAATAATTCGTCTTCTCGTTGATCAGAAATTTTAGCAAAGAAATCATAATCAAATTGATTGTTTACATTTGGCTTATAGCTCGAACTCAACTTCAACAGACCCAAGTTAGACTTTTGCTTTGTACTACTCGATGTCACCTCTTCCAATCCGCTACTGATGTAATTCCTAGTACTGTTTTGTTCTAATTCTGTATCTGAACCTGAATAGATTGCAAAACCACTTAAATCCCATGTTTTCTTAGGCGAGTAACTAAAGTTTGCAGCTGCAAATTTTGATTTAATTTCTTTCGCCCTATTATTCTGTAGGGTTAAGAACCCTATATCAGCAGAAGCAACATTGAAACTAGTACCACTGCTTCCTCCTGGTCTAAACCCTCCAGTAAACCTGAAATAATCTCTACGAGTAAAAGGAACTTTACCGATATTGTTCACATCTGTAATGATATTGACACTGTACTTTGGGTTGTAATAAAATAATTTTGGACGCGCAATGCTCCTATTATCTGCTCCCACACCAGCGATTACCTCACCGAACCAGAAATTCTTTTTCCCTTCTTTCAATCGAATATTGATGGCTAGGTTATCCGAATTATCTTGCACGCCTTTTAGCTGACCTACTTCGCTAAAGTTTTTCAGAATTTGTACTTTATCAATTGCATTGGCAGGAATATTTTGCGTAGCAATTTTAGAATCTCCATCAAAAAAATCCTTACCCTCTACCAATACCTTACCTACTTTTTTTCCTTCTACTTCAATTTCACCATCCTCGTTCACCTCCACCCCGGGAAGTCTTTTTAGAACATCTCCTAATTTCTTTTCTGTTCCTACCTTAAAGGAATCTGCATCATACACAAGGGTATCTCCTTTAATTGACACAGGAATTTTATAAGTAATATCTACCTCATCTAAGGTACTGTCTGGCAACAAAACGATATCTCTTGAAATGGCTGTTTCTTTAGTTTTCAACAGTATATCAGAAGTTTTATTACCAATATAACTTGCCTTTATGCTATAGGAAGCATTGGGTTTTAAAGTCAATTTGTAGCGCCCATTCGCATCTGTAAACCCATAAGAATCTAGGGCATTTGTATCTGTATTTAAGGCAATGACATTTGCCATTTCTAAAGGATTTCCAATTGTATCCTTTACAATTCCTGTTACTCTTACCTGAGCCAAAGTAACCGTTGTAATTACTAATGAAATTACTAAAAAAAAATTTCTCATTGTTATTGCTTGATTTTATCCTCTTCCATTTCGGCGGCCACGTCCTCTAAATTGCTCACGTAATTCACCCATTTTTTTTGTCACTATTTTATTGTACTCTTCTCTTGTTACTTTCTTTCCTTTAGTAGGCATCTTGATAACAACTTTTTCACTAGCATTCATATTAATTTCCGTACAAAGCACCGTGGTTCTATCTTCATTCAATTCCAAGATTAATCCTGGCAAGCCCCAATACCTTCCTGGGCCATGGCTTACAGGGATTTGTGGTGTATACCAAGCTGTGACTTCTGTTGTTTTTTGTGGCGTCTCTTGCTTGTTTTCTCCTGCTTTCGTTGTGTCTCTTCCTCTTCTCCCAAAACTACCCATATCAAAGGCGGTGTTAACTCTTGTGAACGTTGCCTTGTAGCATATATAATTCCCTATTTTTTTGGTCTCAGCGGTAAGCTTCCAATCTGGCTTACCCGTATTTTCAGAAATTAAAAATTTCTTTCCAAAAAAATCAGATTCGTCTAAAACAATACCTTCTTTTGTATTGGTATATTTTTGCCCACCTGAAAAACCACTCATCATGCCACCCCATCGACCTCCTCTTCCTTGACCAGGTGCCCCTAATTTTTCTTCTTGCTTGTAAGACGATTCTATCTTATTGAAATTTAGAATATACGTTTTCTCTAAAAAACTTTTCATTCGTTCCGCAATACGCTTCTTTTGATCTTCCGACATGGGTCTATTGCCAAAGTTCATATCCATCGTTGTTTTGGACATATAAATAGCTTTCCCCTGAAAATTCGCCTGGGAGGAAACACTTATCGCAAAGGTTAGAAAGACGTAGAAAAATAGTTTTTTCATCTTGTTTTGTTTAATGTTTTCTGTTTTTAAGTGAACAAATATATCGTTTTATTCAATACTGTCTATTTAAATAGGAAAACTTTAACATATCGAATTAAACAAAAGAATTGTTACCATTCTCTTAGACAAAAAAAATCGCAAATGGTTTAATCTTCGCTACATTTGAATCTCTATACTTCTTTCACCATTTCTTCTTCCTTTGAATTTCTCCATCATTTCTTTGGTTTTCTTATTCATGATTTCACGGTATGCTGCTTGGGTTACTTTTTTCCCCTTTGTAGGCTCATTGATAACCACTTTTTCCTTTGGATTGAGAATGATTTCAGAACATCGTATTGTAACATCACCATCTATGACCTCTAAAACCAAACCTGGTAAACCATGGTAATAACTAGGACCACTATTTACTGGTACTTCAGGAGTATACCAAGCTGTGGTTACAATAGTTTCTTTATTGGTTTTCTTCGTCATTTCACCATTCTCTAAAATCATATTTACCTTTTCTTCCTCTCTGCTGTACGTTGCCTTGTAGCAGGTATATTTACCAATTGATTTGGTTTCATTTGTAAGTTGCCAATCGTATGCAGACAAACGATCTTTTATCAAAAATAGCTTGCCCATAATTTCTGTCTTATTTACAAATCGTTGCTCCTTCATATTCTTATACAGCACATCATTTCCTCCTCCATTACCCATAACAACAACTTCCAGTCCATTTGAAGGAGTTCCAGCAGGAGCGGTCAATGATTTTTCTTCTTTATATATTGAAGCATTTTGATCAAAGTTGAGCACAAATGTTTTTTGGAATTGTTTCATCAATCTTGCGTCTATCTGAGCCTTTTGCTCTTCAGAAATTGTTGCTTGTTGTCCACTACCAATTTTGAAATCCATTTTCCTTTGGGTTTTATACACCGCTTTTCCTTGAACCTCTTGACCCATCGTCAGGTTTACAAAACAAACCCCTAATACCAACATTACATTTTTCATTTTTAACATATTTTACTTGAATTTTTATTCATTTCAGAACAGACTGTATTTCGTTTGTTCGAGAACAGCCCATACATTTACTATTTTGACTGCAAATATGAACTGCGCAGTACAAATAATCAGTTAACGAGTGTTAACAATTGTTAATGCATGAAACGCAATACTGAAGAAGTACTTATATTTGAGCCATGAATACAAAAAAGTATCACTGGCTACTGTATTTAATTGCAGCGACTATCTTTATTACAGTAGCTGTACAAGTCTACTGGAATCAAAAAAATTATGCTCAAAACAAGCAACGAATTTTGAATGAAATTCAAATAAGCCTTGACAATGCCGTAGAAACCTATTTCAGTCAAATTGTAAAAACATCGGACATGAACTATTTAGATCATTTTTCCGATAGCATTGATCTACCCAAAGATATTGATACACTCATTGTTCTTGTTGACAGTATCCAAATGAAAAGTAATGCTACCCAAAAGGAGCAACAAATGCAATTCAAAATGCAGCATTTCATTATAGAATCTGATGGCATTACTGACAAAAGTGCAAATATTGAAATTGAAGTCAATGACAAAATGAAAGGCTTTGTAAATAGTGTAATCCTTTCTATGCGAAAAGACTCACTCAATCTAGAGAATATCGAAAAAGAGCTAGACAAAGAACTGCACAGGAAAAATATTATGGCTCCCTTCAACCTTATTCATCTCGAAAATGATAGCATCAAGAATCGTTTTCATTCTGCAATCACAACTAAAGAAGGCAGTATCAGCATGTTTTCGAAATCAACATTTCTGAAAGCAAATGAAAAATTACAGCTTTTTATTGAAAATCCGATAGGAGAAGTTTTTAAAAGAAGTCTTACAGGAATTTTACTGTCGTTTACCTTAACACTACTCGTCATATCATTGCTTTTTTATTTATTAAAAATCATTCACAATCAGAAAGCACTGGCCATCATTAAAAATGATTTAATAAGCAACATTACTCACGAGTTTAAAACCCCAATCACCACGGTGACCGCAGCTCTTGAAGCAATTAACACCTTCAACGCAATTGACGACAAAGAAAAAACAAAAAAGTACCTCTCTATCTCAAACTTCCAACTTGGAAAACTAAATGGAATGGTAGAAAAACTTCTGGAAACAGCAACCTTAGACAGTGAACAACTTTTACTAAAAAAGGAAACAATAGATGTGATTCCCTTGATTAAAAATATCTTTTCAAACGACAGTGCTATTCCTTCGCAAAAACAGCTCAAATTTCACAGCAACAAAGATGTAATTTCCATAGACATTGATCCGTTTCATTTCGAAAATGCGATTCGCAACCTCATTGATAATGCAATTAAATATGGAGGAGATGAAATTGAAATTCATATAGCCCAAATTCCGAAGAAGCTCGAAATCATCATATCCGACAGTGGTAATGGCATTGACAAAACACAACGAGACAAAATATTCGATAAATTCTACAGAATCCCTAAGGGAAACACGCACGCGGTCAAAGGGTTTGGAATTGGTCTTTACTATACTAAAACGATCATTGAAAAGCACGGTGGAACAATCCTATTAGCTCCCAATACTTTACAGACCACCTTTAAAATTACGTTACCCTTATGAACACAAAAATAAAAGTGCTTTTAGCCGAAGATGAACCCAGCTTAGGGCAGATCATTAAAGAAAGTTTAGAATCGAGAAATTTTGAAGTTATTTTAGCTGAGGATGGTGTAAAAGCATTGGAATTATATCATCATAACAATCCTCATATCCTAGTATTAGATGTTATGATGCCTCTAAAAGACGGATTTACCTTGGGAAAAGAAATTCGCCAATTTAACCGGCAGATTCCCATCATATTCCTAACAGCAAAATCACAAACAAAAGATGTATTAGAAGGATTTAAAAATGGAGGAAACGACTACCTAAAAAAACCTTTTTCAATGGAAGAGTTGATTGTTCGTATGGAATCATTGCTCCGTATGGAATTTGCTAACAAATCAATTGACACGATACACATTGGACATTATAAATTCAACCCAATAAAACAAACATTAGATTTTAAGAACGAAACAATCACATTGACGCATCGAGAATCTGAACTTCTATTATTACTTAGCCAAAAGAAAAACGAAACTTCTAACAGAGTTCATATTTTAACGAAGTTGTGGGGCACCGATGATTTTTTCAGTAGCAGAAGTATGGATGTGTTCATTACAAAATTGCGTAAAAAATTAAAACATGACGAAAGCATTCAAATTGTGAACGTTAGAGGATTTGGCTATAAATTGATTTGTTAATTGCATTGTCAATACCAAAATTTGATTACCTTTATCGCTCTTTTTCAACCCTAATTAGAACACAGAAATTATGCATGTAGCTATTGCTGGAAACATTGGTGCTGGTAAAACAACATTAACAAAATTACTTGCCAAACATTTCAATTGGAAGCCTCATTTTGAATCTGTTGAAGAGAATCCCTATTTGGATGATTTCTACTCAGAAATGGAACGCTGGTCTTTTAACCTACAGGTATTCTTTTTGAATAGCAGATTCAGACAGATTTTAGAACTTAGAGAAACAGGGAAGAACATTATTCAAGATCGAACCATTTATGAAGATGCTCACATTTTTGCGCCAAATCTTCACGCAATGGGGTTAATGACAAATAGGGATTATCAGAATTATAGTTCTTTATTTGAACTGATGGAAAACCTTGTCACACCTCCAGATTTATTAATCTATTTGAGATCAAGCATCCCCAACTTAGTTGGGCAAATTCAAAAGAGAGGAAGAGATTATGAAAATTCGATTAGCATTGACTATTTGAGTAGATTAAATGAAAGATATGAAGCTTGGATCTCTACATATACCAAAGGGAAATTACTAATTATAGATGTTGATCATCTAGATTTTGTGGACAAACCTGAAGATCTAGGCTATATCATAGATCGAATTGACGCTCAAATAAACGGATTGTTCTAAGCGCTAGTTCATCTTTGCAACATTTTTTGGCATATCATCCTTTGTAATCACAGGGGCAAAATCAAGTTCTAACAACTGCGGTTCTTGAGGTATTTATACAGAAGCTCTATGGCGCCCATCTCCGGCGAACATCAGCGTACAATTAAAAATTCTAGCAGACAGCCCGTATTTTGCATATGCAAATCATTTTACGAGACAAATCCGATAAAGGAATCAAATTTCAACCGAATCCCTGAGTAAAAATAAATTCAAAAATAAATTCACTTTTTTGTAACATTTCTTCTTCTGTAAACGTATAAGTGTATGAAGAGTAGTATTAATCATTTAAAAAGAACGTTGATATAAATGAGACAACTTAAAATTACCAAGCAGGTTACCAATAGAGAAACTGCATCGCTAGACAAATATTTGCAAGAAATAGGAAAGGTAGATTTAATTACTGCCGATGAGGAAGTGGAATTAGCGCAACGCATAAAAGCAGGAGATCAAGTAGCTTTAGAAAAATTAACAAAAGCAAATTTGCGTTTCGTGGTGTCTGTAGCAAAACAATATCAAAACCAAGGGTTAACGCTACCCGACTTGATTAATGAAGGTAATTTAGGTTTGATTAAAGCAGCAAAACGTTTTGATGAAACTCGTGGATTTAAATTTATTTCGTATGCTGTTTGGTGGATTCGTCAATCGATTCTTCAAGCATTGGCAGAACAATCTCGTATCGTTCGTTTGCCGTTAAACAAGATTGGATCCATCAACAAGATAAATAAAATGTACGCTTTCTTAGAACAAGAAAACGAGCGACCACCGAGCCCTGAAGAGATTGCCAAGAAATTAGACATGACGGTAAACGATGTCAAAGAATCTATGAAGAATTCGGGGAGACACGTTTCTATGGATGCGCCACTAATTGAGGGAGAAGACTCCAACTTATATGACGTATTAAACTCAGGTGAATCCCCAAATCCTGACAAATCTTTACTGCATGAATCTTTGCGAGTTGAGATCTCAAGAGCCCTAGAAACATTAACTCCGAGAGAAGCAGATGTTGTCAAACTCTATTTTGGCTTGGGAGAGCACCAGCCTATGACCTTAGAAGAAATTGGCGAAACATTTGACCTCACCCGAGAGCGTGTGCGCCAAATTAAAGAAAAGGCTATCAGAAGATTAAAACACACTTCTAGAAGTAAAATATTGATGACGTACTTAGGATAAGAAATACCAAATAAAAAAGAAAGCACTCAAATTCATTTGAGTGCTTTCTTTTTTATATCGTACTTTTACAGACAACAACAACAACTTTATTATGACTAAATTAATTGCCCCTTCAATTTTAGCTGCAGATTTTGCCAATTTACAAAACGACATAGAAATGGTGAACAATAGTGATGCGGACTGGTTTCATATTGATATTATGGATGGTGTATTTGTTCCTAACATTTCATTTGGAATGCCCGTTTTAAAAGCGATCACTGCACATGCTAAAAAAACAATTGATGTGCACCTGATGATTGTAGACCCAGATAGGTACATCGCAACATTTGCAAATTTAGGTGCCGATATTTTAACGGTACATTACGAAGCATGTACGCATTTACACAGAACGATCCAAGCGATTAAGGCCGCAGGTATGAAGGCCGGAGTAGCTCTGAATCCGCATACGCCAATTGCAGTACTCGAAGATGTAATTTCTGATTTAGATTTGGTCTGTATTATGAGCGTAAACCCTGGTTTTGGGGGACAATCATTTATAGAAAACACTTATAAAAAAGTGAGTCAATTGAAACACTTAATTGAGTTTTCAAAGGCAAACTGTCAAATAGAAATCGACGGAGGTGTTACCGATCAAAATGCAAATCGATTAATCGAAGCTGGAGCAGATGTATTGGTGGCAGGCAGTTTTGTTTTTAAAAGTGAGGATCCGACTAAAACTATAGCAAATTTGAAAATGATTTGTAATTAATCATTTTCACAACCATCACATACAACTCAGGAAAGCGCTGTTTAAACTCCTTTGGTGATTCAAAAAAAGACTCCATCATTACCGCTATAAACTCATAACTATTCGTAAAAGCATAGGACCTAAAGTATTTGTTGGCTTGGATTTTTTTGGCATTTTCTGGGGTTTTGATGTAACTGAGCACCTCACAATGCATCTTATTAAAAACCTTTGCACTGTAGTCTTTAGATATCTTTCCATGAAAACTTAGCACATGCGTAAACTCATGAACTCCTAAGTTTAAGTTATCCTCCTTCTCAGCGAGACCACTCAAAAAATCACCCCACGAAAAGGCAATGGTTTTGTAACGAAAATTAAACTCTCCTTTATGATTTCTACTATGAGCTATTGAAAAAAACTCTGAAGGATACACCACGATTTTATCAAATACATTGGTGATGTATTTTCGCATCCCAAAGGTCATCATAACATATACCGCACCAATCGTGATTTTTGTTTCATCTGTAACTTCATACCCCCCTCTGCCTATAAATTGGTAAGACTCCATAAAAGTAGCCAATCGATGTTCAAAATATTTTTTATGAGATGGGTTTAACATGCTGTAAAATTTCACCCGCTCCTGCATCAACTTCTTCTGATAAGGCGTTAACGTTTTTATTTTGTAATAGGCATGAATCAACATGGGATTCCCATAAAGGGATACGTAGAGTACATCTACAATCCAAATGATAAAGGTCAAAATTCCTATGATATAGTAGCTAAATCTAAAAAAACGCACGTTATATATTTAGATGGATAAAAATATAAAAAAAACACAAATTTATTGGCCTTTATCCATGCTATTTTTTTGTTGGGTTTTGCCTTTTTGAATGCACTTTCTAGCATAAAAGTCTACTAATGAACCCGAAAGAATAAGTAATAAGAAACGCCAATCCTATGCACCATAAAAGAAATAACTCGCAATTAATAATATTATATTTTGTCCTTGTATGCGTTTGCGACCTGGCATCCAATAGAGGATAAAGACAATGGGTAAGAATAGTCGAAAATCAAAGGAGTTAAATAGCACGTACTAGTTCGAATTTGTTGGTGAAGATAAAAAATAGCATGAGAACGCCAATTAATTCTTGGTTAGGATTAAAAAATAAAGAGGCCATCATAAATGACAGCCCCTTCTTACATTATATCGTTTGTAATGTATCAGTTTGCAACAATATTCACGTTATCTATGTGAATATCTTCGTTTACTAAATTTTCAAATAAAAACCCACCGCTTACGCGGTTCTATTTAAATTGATAAATAACTAAATAATTAAAAAGCCCGA
>JBELGW010000020.1:0-48798 GCA_042091715.1 Polaribacter sp.
CTTCAAATATAGATTTTAAATACCCTACTCGATTACCTACAATGATACCGTGTTTCTTAATAGAGTTAGAAATCCCTGCACTACTTCTTTCGTTTTTTTGTAATCACAAGATGCATCATTTGTGTCACCTTCCAAATAGAGCGCTCTGTTCACTTCTAGCATAATTGACATCACTCGCTTGTCTTTCTGGTAGTAGTTCAAAGGCACAATTGTACCGCTATACGGCCAATCAATACCTACAGAATATCCAAGTCTTGTAAAGTACTCTTCGGCTTTCTTAAGCAGATTTAATGGGGTGTGAAATGCATCCGTTCCAATATTAAAATCGGGCCTGTTTTTTCGTTGATCTAAGCTTTTAAACAATGCTGTTTTCGGGAAGGAATGGCAGTCCACTATCAAACAGTTACCGCATTCTTTTAATTGTTTTGAAACAGCTCTCTCGAAGATTTTATGATGCGACCAGTAGTATTTGTCAAGAATTTCTTCTCTTAACGTTGGAGTGATGATTCTAGACAAGGTATCGTCGTCACATCTTGTGTATAGAGCCCCCATACCAAGTTGAAACATTTCCTCTTTGCTATCGTCGGAGAATCTTTCAACATCGCAAAACACCCTGGAGAACGGAGCAATAATTTGTGTATCTAGTTGCGTATAAAATAGATCATCAGTAAACCAATCGGTAAGTTTTAAAATTTCTTCTTTGATTTTTGTGTCATCGATAACAAAGCCTTTCTTAAAGGGAATGTGTTCAGAAGCATGTGGAATGTGTAAAATAAGGTGTTGCATACAAATAGTTTTTATTTGTATTTCGATGTCCGTTTATTTTTGACCTTAGGTCCGTATTATTTTACCACCGTGGTGTCTTCACTCGGTTGGTATTCATATTGAATTCGAAATACACGACAAATGTACTACTTCTATTTATGTTATACGATGCTTATATTGATTTTAATCGGTCTTGCGCATTTTGTTGATTATCAAATACAACGAGACTCTTTTTGATATTGTATAACATCATAGACTTTGAATATACCTCTCATTCAGAAAGTAGAATAATGTGGCTTTTCTTAAACGATGTTTCAGTATTACTTACAAAAGATATGGTTCAAGTCTTATTGTTCAAATAAGTCATTAAAAGCGCTTTATGGGTTTTTCGATCGTTATACATTTGTTTATTATTCAGCTCGGAAAATCGCAAATCATCAGATTTAAATATTCCTTATTTTTAATTAGCGCACATTTTTTTTGAAAAAATAATAAGAGAATTTGACCAAAATAATAAGTGGTTTTGCTAGAGTGTTAAAATATTGTTAATAAGTTGTTTAAATGTTAAAAGTGTTAACGTTTTTCGTCTGTTTAGAGGAGGTTTTTTTGCGTAAATGGTCATGTTATTTTCAATTTTTGGCACAGTACTTGAAATGAAATTTTTCGTAACCCTTTGAGTTTAATGATTGACATTCATGAACTTAAAATTTAAATCTTATCATTATGAAAAAAATTACAGTTATTATTTGTTCTATTATGATTGCTATGTCAGTAGGTTGTGGTTCAAAAGTGAATTACCTATCGCTGAACGAATCAAAAGAATTAAAAATGCCGTTTGAGAAAAAAGATTTTGAGGATTCTGATGATGTATTCTATTCAATACAGTCAACACGTGGTGCAGGCGCTAAGTCGGCAATCACTAAAATGAATACCCTCAAAGCGAAAACAGATCTTATCTCTAAAGTAAACTCATACATCAGCAATAAAGTGACTAATGAGAGTCAGGGTAGTGATAACAAATCTTTTTCAAACCGTTTTAAAAGTATCTCTGAGAGTTCTGTAAGTAGTGTGGTAAACCGTTTAAAGTTGATTGAAGAGAAGTGGTTTATCGTAGGAAAGAGCTCATCTGGGAAAGAGGAGTTGGAGCTGTGGCAAGTTTACAGTTTGGCTGTGAGAAATGTAGAGAGTACGATAGCATCTAAAGAATAATACTATGATGTTTAGGTCATGTCATATCATTTTTTATTCGGTTGTAGCCTTGCTGTTACATTCTTGCTCCTCGGTAAAACTGCCGATTACAGCCTGTGAGAATAATTCAGAGATGGACTTTTCTGTCTCTGAAGTGATTTCGAGAGCTGAGGTAAATCGACTCTCTGATGAGCGATTGACTGATTTGAAAAGTAGACTGATATCTCAGATAAACACCTCCATGGTTAGTAATTCTCAGCTCATTCAATCTGTAGAAAATGAAGTGTCGAGTGAAAGCTTTTCTATAACTACTAAAATGCGTTCTTTTGGAAGTATTTCCAATCCTAAGGTTCGGTTTTGTAGAGCAGGTAAAAAAGATGTTGTTATCTTGAGCATCCGCAAAACCGTCTTTTTTGAGAAGCTCAAGGAAACGCTAAAAAATAAGATAAAATTGAATCAAAAGACATTTGATGCCTTTCATGAAAATTTAAATATCAAAAAATACACCTTCAATAAAATGAAGTTAAATGAATTTGAAAAGGAACTTATTGAGGCTGAATATTTTTATGGAGTACTCCTCAATTATCCAGAGACACTTGTTGGGCAAGGTGATGTATTTGATTACACTAATGAGCTCGGGAAACTCAGAGTTTCTTTTAATGAAATTTCTAAAGCGATCAATGTTTTTGATAAGGAGATGAAGTTGATTGATGTGTTTGTAGAAAAGAAAAATTATCGAGCAGCATTGAATAAAGTTCTTTTGTTAGAACGTTTGTACGATCCAAGTTCTACAGAAGGAATAGAAGTTCGTTTGTATAAAAATAATATTTATGAACTTGGTGAGAAAGCTTGGAAAACGGGCTATAGAGTTTTTTATAAGTCGCTAAATGAAAATAAATTTGACACGGCTCGAAGAAGTTTAAATTACCTCGCAATGGTTATGATAGATGATGTGATGGCTTCAAAACATGCGCTTTTAAAAAAGGAATATATTGAGAGATCAGTGAGCTATGAGAAGATGCGATTGCTAAAAAACAAAAGAAAAAGAAGTGAGTTGTTTTTTGGAGTGGATCTTACAGGGGTGAGCAGTGGGAAAGATCTAAATTTTAAGCAGAAATCACCCTCATTTACCTTGGGATTAGCTCATAATTTCAGCGATTTCCCAAGAATGGGAGCAATGCTCAAATATAGATATCACACGAATCGCTCTTTTATGCTTGTAAATGAGTCAGAAGTACCCGCTTTTACCCAGTCGGTTAATGAAATAAGTGCAGGAGTTTATATCGGTTTTTTGGAGATCTCATACGGAAAAGCATTGTCAACTATTTCTGGAATTAATTTCACCACAATTAGTAGTAAACTATCACTGTATCGAAGTGAAACAAGAGGACTTAAAAATTTTATTCACGTGCATGCAGGTATTGATTTACTGCACTCCTTTGAAAATGATGTGAATTTATTCAATCTGTCTGTCGGACTAAATTATCATTTGAGGTTTAATAGAAAGTTAAGTCGGAAAGAAAAAAGATATATCAAAAGTCTTGATAGCATCTAAATCATAAAAATACTGAGTTAATCGTATTTCATTTGCGATAGATTCCAGGGATTCTATATTGAATTCAGCGACTTTTATGAATTACAAAAGTGCTTCATTTTGATGGAAATAGTCAGGTGTTATGAAATCGGTAAATTTCATTTTTTAAGGTTATTATTTTTTCAATGATAGCGGTGAACGAAGAGACAGTTTTTCATTGGTAAATTACTTTTTATTGCTCAAAATCAATCCATATAAATTTTTGAGGGTATATCAAGAACATTGGCACGGTCTTGAATCATGCATAGGAAAAACAAAACCATTATCATGGTTGCAGACAGACTGAGCAGTGTAATGAACGCAGATGAAATTGTAGTATTGCAAAAGGGAAAGGCTATAGAACAAGGAAATCATAAAGAATTATATCGTTCAAAAGGACATTATAATGACTTTTGGCTGTAACAACAACCCTCCTAAAATGGATGCGTATTTTAGGTGTTTTTATCAACAAAAACTCGTAATTTTGTATTTTAAAAATCATTGATTTGCTTACGTCACTTTCCATACAGAATTACGCTTTAATTGATCAGTTGTCTATTAACTTCAATGCAGGTTTGTCTATTATCACAGGTGAAACCGGAGCGGGGAAATCTATTTTGTTAGGAGCCTTAGGCTTGGTGTTGGGGAATAGAGCAGATACACATGCTTTAAAAGACAGCTCAAAAAAATGTGTAGTAGAAGCACAGTTGTCTATTGTGAATTATGATTTGCAAGGCTTTTTCGATTCGGTAGATCTCGATTACGAGGGAGAAACCATCATTAGAAGAGAGATTTTACCTTCGGGTAAATCACGTGCCTTTGTCAATGATACTCCTGTGACTTTGGCCGTTTTGAATCAGTTGAAATCAAAATTGATTGATGTGCACTCACAGCATCAAACCATGCAACTATCAGATACTAGTTTTCAGTTTTCAATACTAGACGCATTGGCCAAAAATGGTAAAAAAATAGCTTCTTATCAAAGGGGGTTGCTACAATTGAATGTATTGAAGAGAGAAATGGAAGGGTTGCAGGCAAAACAACGAGAGGCAAACCAGCAATACGATTATAATTTGCATTTATTCAACGAACTAGTTGAGGCAAAGTTAAAAGAAGACGAGCAAGCTGATTTGGAGGAACGCATCGAAAAACTGAACAATGTAGAAGATATAAAATTGCATTTATCAGAAGCCTTGACTTTGGGTGTTGGAGACGAAGTAGGAATCCAAACTTTGTTGAATTCAGTTGCGAACAATCTACAGAAAATAGCTTCTTTTTCGAAAGAATATGATCAGTTATCAAGCAGAATTACGAGCGTTAAAATAGAGTTTGACGATATTGTTGGGGAGTTGGAGAATGCAGCTGAGCATGTAGATTCGAATCCAAATGAACTCGAAGCACTCAATGATCGTTTGCAGTTGATTTACAATTTGCAGAAAAAACATTATGTAGATGCAATTCCCGAATTACTTTTAATTCAGGCTGATCTCGAAGAAAAGGTCGGGCATGTAGAAAATGCAGAAGCCATCATTGAGCAAAAACAGGCGCAAATAGATGCAGTTGCTTCAAAGCTAGATGAAGTGGCGCAGCGCATCTCTAAAGCAAGAACTCAAGTAATTCCGAAATTGCAAAAGCAATTGCAAAACTTGTTGTCAGAATTAGGAATGCCAAATGCACGTTTTTCAATAGCAATTTCTTCCGCCAACAGCTACACTTCGAATGGAAAGGATGTTTTAGACTTTCTATTCTCGGCCAATAAAGGCGGTAGTTTTGGCACCTTGAAAAAAGTAGCCTCTGGAGGAGAATTGTCTAGAATTATGTTGTCTGTAAAAAAAGTGCTTTCAGAGAACATGCAACTACCAACCATTCTGTTTGATGAGATCGATACCGGAGTTTCTGGAGAAGTTTCAAATAAAATAGCAGGTATCATGCAACAAATGTCGAAACATATGCAGGTCATTACCATTACCCATTTGCCTCAAATTGCAGCAAAAGGACACCAGCATTACAAAGTATATAAAGAAGAAGTAAATGGCATTACTACAACCAATTTAAGGCAGTTGTCTGAAGACGAGCGAATTGTTGAGGTTGCTGAAATGTTAAGCGGAAAGGATATTTCTAATTCGGCAATGATACATGCCAAAGAACTATTGAATTAAATGTTTTGGTAAGTAGCATGATGCATCTAAAAAATAGAGGTCCTTTGGGACAAAGAACTAAGAAGAAACAACTAATAATTAATACCCTATGTACAATTTATTAAAAGGAAAAAAAGGAATCATTTTTGGAGCATTGAACGAGCACTCTATTGCTTGGAAAGTAGCAGAAAGAGCCCACGAAGAAGGCGCTGAATTTGTATTGACTAATGCACCGATTGCCATGAGAATGGGTGCCTTAAATACTTTGGCAGAAAAAACAGGTTCTCAAATCATTCCTGCCGACGCAACCTCTGTAGAGGACCTCACGAACTTGGTGGAGCAATCTATGGAAATTTTAGGTGGAAAAATAGATTTCGTATTGCATTCTATAGGCATGTCTGTAAACGTCCGTAAAGGGCGTCATTACACAGATTCTAAATATGATTTTACCACCAAAGGATGGGATGTTTCTGCAGTTTCATTTCATAAAGTAATGAATGTATTGTATAACAAAAATGCCATGAATGAATGGGGGAGTATCGTAGCGTTGACCTATATGGCTGCCCAACGCGTATTCCCAGATTATAACGATATGGCAGATAATAAAGCCTATTTAGAAAGCATCGCACGTAGTTTTGGTTATTTCTTTGGTCGAGACCAAAAAGTACGTGTAAATACCATTTCACAGTCACCAACACCAACAACTGCTGGTAGCGGAGTGAAAGGATTTGATGGATTTATTAAATATGCAGATGAAATGTCTCCATTAGGAAATGCCACAGCTGCCGATTGTGCAGACTATACCATTTCTATGTTTTCTGACCTGACCAAAAAAGTAACGCTTCAAAATTTATTTCACGACGGAGGTTTTTCGAATATGGGCGTAAGTGACGCTGTGATGGATAAGTTTACAGAGGAATAAATTGAAGCAGATGTAGATGATACAATGGCATAGAAATTGTGCTATTGAAATAAGACCCTGATAGAATGGATAGAATAGCAAAAATAGAAGCGGAAATAGCAGAATTAAAAAGAGCGTTAACGAATCATCATATCTATGATTCACTAGAAAATATAGGCCATGTTCAAGCCTTTATGAATTCGCATGTATTTGCGGTCTGGGACTTTATGTCTCTGTTGAAAGCCTTACAACAGCACTTAACATGCGTGACTTTGCCATGGATGCCAAGTAAAACACCGGTTTTGGCAAGGTTTATCAATGAAATTGTACACGGAGAAGAGAGTGATGTCAATGAAGTTGGAGAACCCAAGAGTCATTTTGAAATGTACCTAGATGCCATGCATCAAATAGGAGCAAGTACAGAGGGAATTTCTAAGTTTATAACTGAGATTGCTTCAGGTAAACCAGTGCTTGAAGCTATTAAGGAGGCCTATGTCCCTGAAGAGGTTGTTGATTTTGTGACTTTTACTTTTGAGGCAATTGCAACAAATAAACCACACATTATAGCCTCTTGCTTTACATTTGGTAGAGAAGATCTCATACCCGACATGTTTTTAGAAATTGTAAAAAAATCTGAAAAGGAAGATAAGAAGCAGTATCATAAACTAACCTACTATCTGAATAGACATATTGAACTGGATGGAGATGAACACGGTCCCTTATCATTAAAAATGATTCAAGAGTTATGTGGCAGTGATGAACAGAAATGGGAAGAAGTACTTTTGTATGCCAAAGCATCATTGCAAAAACGCATTGATTTGTGGGATGGAATTGCGCAAAAATCCATTAAGAGAGCAGGTTAATAAACCACCAGAAATTATATTTTAAAATGCAAATCGAAAAGGTTTGCATTTTTTTTATGAAACTGTTTGGAAAACAAAGCTTATTTTTAGCATCAAATTACACGTTAGAAGTTGTAGATAAAAAGTATTCTTATTTGAAACATACCTTTTCCATAATTGTTCCTGTATACAATCGTCCTCAAGAAATTGATGAGTTGTTAGCCAGTTTAACAAAACAGGATTACCCTGATGATTTTGAAGTGCTCATTGTTGAAGATGGTTCTACGGATACCTGCGAACATTCTATTGAAAAGTATAGGTCACACTTGAATCTTAGATATTTTTTTAAAGAAAATACTGGTGCAGGACGGAGTAGGAATTTTGGAATGCAACGGGCCAAAGGCACTTATCATATCATTCTTGATTCTGATGTGCTTGTACCAGAACAATATCTAGCTGAAGTTTCTAAAGCCTTGGAAGAAAATTACACAGATGCTTTTGGAGGTCCAGATGCTGCGCATGAGAGTTTTACAGTAGTTCAAAAAGCAATTAATTATTCCATGACTGCTGTATTGACAACAGGTGGAATCCGAGGAAAGAAAAAAGCGGTTGGTACTTTTCAGCCAAGGAGTTTTAATTTGGGGATTTCAAAAAAAGCATTTGAATTGACTCAAGGATTTGCTGATTTAAAGGTAGGAGAGGACATTGACTTGACCTTTCGCTTGTGGGCTCAGGGATGTGAAACTCAACTCATTGAAAATGCTTATGTATATCACAAACGTAGAAGTACCATTAAACAGTTTTTCAAGCAAACATTCTCTTTTGGAACTGCAAGACCTCAATTAACGGAGCGCTATCCCGAAACAGCAAAATTAACCTATTGGTTTCCTTCGCTATTTACCATTGGTTTTTGTCTAAGTATGAGTGCAACCTTTTTTGGAATTTGGCAGTTATACCTGTTGTATTATTTTTATTTTTTATTAATTTTTTTCGATGCTTTACTTCAGAGTAAGAATTTTATCGTTGCTTTTTTAAGCATCATAACATCGTTTATACAACATTTTGCTTACGGCTCAGGTTTCCTAGTGTCAAGATTTTTAAAGAAACCCTAAATACAAACGAAGTCTTAGTATGTTGCTTTAGCTATTCTATTACTGGTAAATCGTATTCAAACTTTTAATTGATAAATCTTGCAAGCTTGTAGCCTTTGAATTGAATGTAATGGTTACTGCTGTATTTGGTAAGAGATCAAAGAAGTTGTCAGAAAAATGGCCTTTTTCATTACTAAAAAGAAATACATCTTTTTGCAATACAGCACTCTTTAAAACAATCTTAAATCCGGCAGCTGTTTTTGTGATTTCTTTACTTATTTCACCTTTTGGTAAGTTTAGGTTTTTCGGTTTGTCCAAAAAGAACAGTCGCTTTGATGTATGAAAACGAGCAACTAAAACCAAGTTGCTTTTATCCAAGTCATGCAGCGCGATTTTATGGTATACTGCACTCGAGTTTTCAGGTACATTAAGTGATTTCTTTACAGACCAGATTGTGGTTCCTTTGAAATCTTGTAACGCTAGAATTAAATCGTCTTGAATGCCCGTAAACTCATCATTGATGAGCGCTATGTGTAGGCTATCATTGCTGATTTTAGAAGAAATTAAGAGGTTTTTAAACGATTTTTTCGCTTTGTATTGCAGTGCTTTCCAATTGCCAAAATAATCAATGCTAGACCACGATATGGCAGGCCAACAATCATTCAATTGCCAAAATAAAGTACCCATGTTGTATGGTTTTGCCCTGCGATGTGCTTCAATCCCCATTGTAATTCCCTTTGCTTGTACTAACTGACTTACATAGACATAATCAGCATCATTTGTTGGTAGTTGATAATCGCGTTGCATGTACTCACGAAGCAGCTGAAAACCTCTACTGTGCTTTTGATGTGATTGAATGGCGGCTGTATTTAAATGGATGCTGTCACTTTGATTGATGTACTTTAGTGTTTCATAACTAGGGAATGATTGAAAGCCAAATTCACTCATAAAACGGGGTACTTTTTTTTCAAAATGTTCAAAAGGCGCTCCGTCATGCCAAACCCACCAATCGTGTGCATCTCCTTCAAATTCGTATGTTGGGTTCCCTCTTCCATATTTTGGTGAGCTTTCCCAATAGTCTATTTCTTCATGCAAATTAGCAATTGTTTTTGGAAGGATGTTGGAGAAAACTGCTTGATAATCTTTCCAAATTGCCTGTTTCTCTTTTTCAGACCTATCCGCTTGCCAGCCCCAACGATGCCATCCTTCGGAATTTTCATTATTCCCACACCACAAGGCAATAGAAGCGTGATTCCTTAATCGGGTTACTTGATCAATAGCTTCCTGCTCAATGTTCTCTAAAAATTCTTGATCACCCGGGTACATTGCACAAGCAAACATAAAATCTTGCCAAACTAGTATGCCTTTGGCATCACAGAGATCATAAAAAATATCGTTCTCATAAATACCACCACCCCAAACGCGCAGCATGTTCATGTTCGCATCGGTAACATCAGTTAAGAGCTTTTCATAATGTTGATTGGTTACTTTATTCTGAAAACTATTTTGCGGAATGTAATTGGCACCTTTCATATAAACGGGTTTTCCATTCAATTCAAAATAAAATGTAGCTCCTTTTTTATCCTTATTTGTAACCAGTTTGACTGTACGAATTCCTTTTTTAATGATGCGCTCATCGCGAATAATGGAGTTGTCTACTAATTTGAAGTCAAATGCATACAAGTGCGGATCACCTAAGTTATGCGTCCACCATAATTGTGGATTTTTAATATCAAAAGGAATGGTGTAGGTATGTTTTCCTTTTTTAAGCGCAATAAGATTGGTTTGCGATTGCTTATTGGCAACGGTAAAAAGATGGACATTTTTTTCAGTAGCACTTGTTATGGTGCATTCAATTTCAAAATGAGCGTTGGAGTCACTTACTTTTTGTTGTTTGATATAAAGATCCTCAAATCGAACTGCATCCCATGTGCTCAATGTGACTTTTTTCCAAAGTCCGGAAGTCATTAGTTTAGGACCCCAGTCCCAGCCATATTGAAATTGTGCTTTGCGTGTGTAGATCCTTTTTCCTTCGGGTAATTTGTGTAGGTTATTTTGTTCTTTTTTTTGTTCTATACTATGGCTGTTGCTAAACTCAATCCGCAACGTATTCTCTCTTTTTACAAGCTCTTTAACATCGAGCTTGTAGGTTCTAAAAGCGTTTGTTGTGTTTGCGATCAATTGCCCATTCAGATAGATTTGAGCATAGGTGTCTATGCCTTCAAACGACAATTCTATATGGTCTTTTTGCAAGGCTGATTCCGATACAAAAAATGACGTTTTATAAAGCCAATCTTTCTCAGATACCCACTGTACTCTGTCTTCATTGGTTTTTATAAATGGGTCTGGAATGGCATGGTGCGCGAGGAGATCGCTGTATACATTTCCCGGAACTGAGGCAGCTCTCCATGCAAAGGAATCGGTAGCTTTGAACTGCCAATTGGAGTTGATTTCTTGAACAACAGGAATTGCCTTGCTTATTTTAGAGCAACCCAGCATGCAGATTGCAATGAAACATAGGATATAGAAGTTTGTTTTCATTTTGAAAGTAAGGCGATACATGTTTTAATTTTTTGAATGGCTGAGATAGTGAGCTTTGTCTCATCGAAATGTAGCTTGCTCTGCATCGAAATTTGAGGAGTCTCAATGGTTTGAATTCTTTCAGAGGCAGAGAAATGTACTTCCTTAAATCCAAGCTCTTGAAAGCGTTTTATATTCTCTGCGTTGATCCCACCACCTGGTATAATGGTCGTTTTGGTAGCTTTGTTCCATTTCGTTAAAGCAGCGATGCCTTCTATAGCAGTTTGGGATTGACCAGAGGTTAAGATACTTTCCACACCAATAGTGTTGAGCTTTTTGAGTGTTTCAAGCGGGTTTTTCACCCAGTCAAAAGCCCTGTGAAAGGTAAAGTGCATGGGGTGTGCTAGAGCAATTAGTTCTTGGGTTCTTTCGAGATCAATGCTATTGTTGAGATGCAATACACCAGAAACAATTCCCGCAACCCCAAGTTCTTTGCATAGTTTGATGTTTTCTTTCATAATGTCAAACTCGGCATCAGAATAGGTAAAATCACCGCTTCTCGGCCGAACCAATACACGAACAGGAATACTCAGATCTGATAGCACCTTTTTTAACAGTCCATACGAAGGCGTAATACCGCCCAAAGCAAGCTCCGAACACAATTCTATTCTATGAGCTCCAGCTTTTTCTGCATTGATGGCAGATTGGTATGAGTTGGCACAAATTTCTATGATCATGTGTTACATTCTTTTAATATGGATTTCTGTTTACGCGGAAATGACCTCTCCTATATTTTTGTTAACAGCGCATTATTCTACAATAATCTCATCAATAAATAACCAAGGTTTGTGTCCTGCACCTTGCACCCCATCCGGGATTATTCCATAATTTATAACTTCGATGTCAAGTGATTTTGCATGTAACGACTGTTTCTTTTGAAATGCCTGCAACAGTTGTATGTCACAGTGAACGAGCAAAGAATCACTATTTTTGATTTTTTCAACATGCTTGAGCACGTTTCCGTTTTCTAATGTCGCGGAGATACGTATCTCTTTTGGCGCATAGATCCATTGTCCTTTGCCATTATGAAAACGCATCGAAATCGAACTGATCGTTGTTTTTTCTTCTAAATCTATCTGAATTCCAACATCTTGTCCCTCAAAGCCAAGCCACTCCTTATCTCCAAACCTTTTGTTATGTCCCGAGATTCCGTTCACCAATGCTTGAACACCTCCAGCATTATATTTTAAGCTTGGAGCAACCGATAATTTAATTTGTTTACCGACCGCTTTGTGTGTCGAAATCTTTTCTGAAAAGATACTGCTAATTCTTTTTGTTTTCGAAAAACTAGCTGCTTTTATCGTTGATGTTTTTTGAATCTTAATAGGAGATTTGTATCGTTGAGATTCACTGTTGGGTAATGTTCCGTCGAGAGTATAACGAATTGATGCGTCTTCAGAGGCCGCCTCTAAAATATAGGTACGGCTTTTATTAGTAGTGTAGAGTTGTCCTGAAACTTCATACAAATGATTGGCGTAGTTTACATCGAGTAGGTCTAGTCTTTTTTGATATTCAATAAGTCTTTTTTTGAAAGAGTTATAATTTTTATTAACTGCTTCCGACCACACAACTTCACTCAATGCAATCATTCTTGGAAACGCCATGTACTCAACCTGTTTTTCTGTTTGCATGTATTCTGTCCATACGTTGCCTTGCGCACCTAGTACATAGGCAGCTTCATTTTCGGTTAATTCTTTCGGAATTGGGTTGAAACCATATACCTTTTCCAGTGGTAAATAACCACCCCAAGCAAGTGGTTCGTTTTCATTGGTAGACTGGTAGTGGTCAAAATAACAATGAGAATTTGGTGTCAAAATAACATCATGTTGCTCTTTTGCAGCAGCTACAGCTCCTTTAATACCCCTCCATGACATCACAGTCGCATTTGGTGCCAGTCCTCCATCAAGGATTTCATCCCAACCAATGATCTGTTTTCCTTTGGTGTTTAGGTAAGTTTCTATTCTTTTGATAAAGTAACTCTGTAAACCATTTTCATCCTTTAAATTTTTCTCAGCGATAAGACGTTGACAGAATTTAGAATTTTTCCAACGTACTTTTGGAGCCTCGTCTCCTCCAATGTGAATGTATTTGCTTGGAAATAACGTTATTATTTCATCCAAGACATCTTCTAGAAATTTAAAGGTGCTCTCTTTTGGACAGTAGATGTCATCATAAACACCCCATTTTGTTGCAACTTCAATTTGTTCCCCTGTACAACCCAATTCTGGATATGCGCTAATTGCAGCAGCGGAATGACCCGGCATTTCAATTTCTGGAATGACATCAATCTGTCTGGCTGCGGCATATGCGACAATCTCTTTAACTTCCTCTTGGGTATAGTATCCTCCATATTCTTTACCATCATATTTCTGCGGTTGATCGCTGTAATGCCCCATTAATGTTTCTTTTCTAAAAGCAGCAACTTCATGAAGTTTTGGATATTTTTTTATTTCTATACGCCATCCTTGGTCCTCTGTTAAATGCCAATGAAATGTATTCATTTTTAGTAAACTCATCATGTCTAGATACTTTTTAATAAAAGCAACAGAGAAAAAATGTCTACCTACATCTAAATGCATTCCTCTGTATTTAAATCGTGGAGCATCTTTGATGGTCATATTCTGTAGCTTTGCTTCCTTATTTTTATAGCTTCCATTTTCAAATTGAATTGGTAACAATTGTCGCAAGGTTTGCACTGCATAAAAAGCACCCGCAGGTGCGCTTGCGGTAATGGTGATTTTATCAGTTGAAATACTGAGCTCATAGCCTTCAGGATTCAAGATCTGTGTATTTTTTACAAATGAAATACTATTCGTTGATGTTGCTGTATTCAATTTAATATTGCTTCCCTGTTCGATGTAGGTTTTTAAGAAATCAGCCACTTGTTGAAAAGAACTATCAAAAATAAGTTGCGTAGAATTGTCTAATGTGTAAAAACCTTCGTTATGTATTTGTGAGAGGGGAATCGGAAGAACACCTGTTTTGTGGATTGTATGGGTAGTTTCTGAACATCGAACTTGAATTAAAAGTAGTAATGCAATACATACAAAACGAGAAATTTTTTTAAAAACTTGCATAAAAAATAGTTGGGCTTAAATTATCTCGCTAATTTAGACAAAAATAAAATAAATGTAAAATGAACGCTAATTTTTTTTTCTCCACCTTCTTATTGAGTTGTTTATTACTAGTTTCTTGCCATCATACTTCGGAAAAAAATAGTAGTGAAAAAGAGTCCATGCTGATTACATACGTAAATCCTTTTATAGGTACGGGTGGACACGGACATACCTATCCTGGTGCTACCATGCCTTTTGGGATGATGCAATTAAGTCCAGATACGCGCTTAGATGGATGGGATGGTTGTTCAGGATATCATTATACAGATTCTGAAATTTATGGTTTTTCTCATACGCATTTGAGTGGAACAGGAGTTTCGGATTATGGAGATGTCTTGGTAATGCCCACCAATAAAGTAGTTTTTAATAATGGTGCTGACGGGAAAGAGGGTTATAAATCTACATTTCGTCACGATAGAGAAATTGCTGAACCTGGTTTCTACAAGGTGCATTTAGATGCTACAAATATTGATGTAGAATTAACTGTTTCGGAGCGCAGTGGTATGCACAGATATACCTTTGAAGCAGGCAGCAGACAAGTTGTTATTTTAGATTTGGAACACAGAGATGAAGTACTAGATTCTAAATTGAATGTGAACTCGAAAAGAGCTATTTCTGGGTATCGTCATTCAAAGGCTTGGGCAAAAGATCAACGTTTGTTTTTTGATATGTTATTTTCAAGGCCATTTTCAAAAGTTACTTTGTTCAATGATGCAGCAGAAGGAAAGAGCGTGAAAGCGGCTTTTGAATTTGATGCCTCTCTTGGAAACACTGTTGAGCTTACCATTGGAATTTCTGCTGTTGATGAGCCAGGTGCTCGGAAGAATTGGCAATCTGAGATCGGCACGACCTCTTTTGAAGATATTAAAAAACGAGCGCAAGAAGTTTGGGAGCGTCAATTGGGTAAAATTGTTGTAGAAGCTCAAGATTTCGATACCAAAACCAATTTTTATACCGCATTGTATCACACTATGATTGCTCCGAATATATACCAAGATATTGATGGGCGTTATAGAGGTATGGACGCCAAGGTGCATCAATCTACAGATCACACACATTATACGGTCTTTTCATTATGGGATACCTATAGAGCTTCACACCCGTTGTATACCATTATTGAGCAAGAAAGAACCAACGATTTTATAAAAACATTTATAGAAAAGTATAAGAACGGAGGCATCATGCCTATTTGGGATTTGGCAGCAAATTATACCGGTTGCATGATTGGATATCATGCGGTACCTGTGATTGCAGATGCTTATTTAAAAGGGATAAGGGACTATGATGTTGCCACCGCTTTTGAGGCAATGCAACATTCTGCAACCAGAGATAAACTCGGTTTGGAGTCCTATAAATCATATGGTTTTATTCCGGTTGAAAAGGAAAGTGAATCTGTTTCCAAAACTTTAGAATACGCATATGATGACTGGACCATTGCACAAATGGCAAAAGCGTTGGGAAAAAAGGATGCTTATGAGCGGTTTACGGAAAGAGCTCAAAATTACAAGAATGTATACGATCCTTCCACACAATTTATGAGAGGAAAGTATAGAAATTCTTGGTTTGCTCCTTTTGATCCTTATGAGGTGAATTTTAATTATACAGAGGCGAACTCATGGCAATATAGCTTTTACGTACCGCAAGATATCTCTGGATTTATGAAACTACTGGGAGGAAAATTAGCGCTTGAGAGTCAATTAGACAAATTATTTACAGCGGCAGACAAAACATCAGGTCGTCATCAATTAGATATTACCGGTTTGATAGGACAGTATGCTCATGGAAATGAGCCAAGCCATCATATGGCATATCTCTATAATTTTGTGAATAAACCTCACAAGACCCAAGAGAAAGTGCGCCAAATATTAACTGAACTTTATACCAATGAGCCAGCCGGGATTTCGGGAAATGAAGATTGTGGTCAAATGAGTGCTTGGTATGTTCTCAGCTCCCTGGGGTTTTATTCGGTTACACCAGCATCTAACCAATATATTATTGGTGCGCCATTGTTTAAAAAAGCAGCTATTAATTTGGAAAATGGTCGTGTATTTACAATCACAGCAGCAGCAGTTTCTGAGGTTAATAAATACATCAAGTCAGTAAAACTCAATGGCAAAGAGCATCCATTCTCTTATATCGAGCATGATGTTCTTATGCGTGGCGGGAGTCTAGAATTTGAAATGACAGACAAACCTTCCACTTGGGGTACATCAAACGACGCGATTCCTGTGACAGAAATCAAAGAACACATCATTGTAGCTGCACCATTTATTGCGAGTGGAGATCTCGCATTTAAAGGGAGTACTGAGGTAACTCTGAATACAGTAGATGAAGACACAAAAATTATGTACACACTTGATGGTGAATTTCAGGAATACAGAATGCCTTTTGAAATAAAAGATAAAAGTACATTGCAAATGTATGCAGTCCGAGGAGCTAAGAAAAGTGCCACTATTTCGACAGTATTTTTCAAGATTGATGAAAATATTTCGATCACGCTAAAAAATAAGTATGCGAATCAATACAACGGAGGAGGAGCAAATGCTTTGATTGACGGAGTGATTGGTGCTGATGATTTTAGGACAGGTACTTGGCAGGGATATTCAGATACAGACCTCGTAGCTACGCTGGATTTAGGTAGTATAAGAAATCTAAACGCTACAGATATTAGTTTTTTCGAAGATCAGAAATCCTGGATTTTCCTTCCCACCAATGTGAGTTGTTATCTTAGCAGCGACAATAAACGGTTTACAAAGATTTCGTCAGAAGAGATTGCTGCAACCAATCCATCAGAGGAGGTTCGCATTAAAAATATAGCATTTGATTTGAGAGGGAAGAAAGCTCGTTATGTAAAAATTGTAGCTAACAAATTAGGAAAGCTTCCAACATGGCATTTAGGACATAAGCACAACGGTAGTTCTTGGTTATTTGCAGATGAAATTCAAATAAAATAGAGAAGATTCTTAAAAATAGAAACGCATATCATTTAGTAATACTTTTCAGGTGGTGTTGAATGTTTTGAGGAAGAAGGTGGTGTTTGAAATTTTGTTGCTTACTTTAGATTATTTCAGAGTTAATGTTAAGTGTTTGAAAAATAAGGGTGTACGCTATTTATTAAAAATATGTTAAAAAACACAACTTGTGTTTGCTTTTTAAATTTTATATTGCCTGTAAATTTTCTCATTTTAAAGACTATTTTGTTTTTAAATAACTTTAAAATAGTAAAAGAACAAGATCTCGATTGTGCTCCTTTAGCGATATTCCCCTTATTGTCGTCTTCAAGAGTACTTTTGAGATTCTTTTGTTATAAGTTTTTAAATTTTATTGAATGAAAAGAAGAAATTTTTTAAAAGATGCCTCTATGAGCGCATTGTGTTTGGCAGCATCTCCGATGTTAGTTTCTTGCGAAACAAGTAAGAACAATCAAAAAAAAACCGAAAAAGAGTTGCCAATCATTCCAGTTGTAATAGCCACGTGGCGTTTTCATAATGCAACAAAAGCAGCTTGGGAAATTTTAGAAAAAGGGGGAAGTTCTATTGATGCTATTGAAGCTGGCTGTCGAGTAGAGGAAGCAGATGTAACCAATACTACCGTAGGAAAAGGTGGGACACCAGATCGAGACGGTACGGTAACATTAGATGCTTGTATCATGAACAAAGAGGGAAATTATGGAGCTGTTGTTTGCATGGAGAACATTGCGCATCCCATTTCTGTGGCCCGAAAAGTAATGGAAGAAACACCTCACGTTTTGTTGGCAGGTAAGGGGGCTGAAGAATTTGCTGTTTCTCAAGGATTTAAAAGAGAAGAATTATTGACCCAAGCAAGTAAAAATGCCTGGGAGAAATGGAAAAAAAAATCGGAATACAAACCTGTGATTAATATAGAGAATCACGATACTATAGGGATGTTGGCCATCGATAAAAATGGAGACATTTCTGGAGGGTGTACAACCAGTGGATTGGCCTATAAAATGGCAGGTAGAGTTGGAGATTCTGCAATTATAGGTTCAGGTTTATTTATAGATAATAGCATTGGAGGAGCCACAGCAACAGGAATGGGAGAAGAGGTTTTAAAGACCGTAGGAAGTTACTTAATTGTAGAGCTCATGCGCCAAGGGAGAACTCCACAAGAGGCATGTGAAGAAGGTGTGAAAAGAATTGTGAGTTCAAATCCAAATTATAAAAATTTTCAAGTGGGGTATGTGGCAGTGAATAAGCAAGGAGCATTCGGTTGTTATTGCATTCATAGTGGTTTTGGTATTAGCGCATATCAAAAAGGAAAACAATCGTACATAACCTCTCAATCATATATTAAAAAAGCTTAACGACCTATGAACACGAACGCTAAGAAATCCTACAAGTCTGCATTTATATTATTGACATCCCTGTTTTTTTTATGGGGATTTATTACTGTTTTGGTAGATAGTTTAGTGCCAAGGTTGAAAGATGTTTTTGAAATGTCATATGCAAAAACAGTATTGGTTCAATTTGCCTTTTTTCTCGCTTTTTTTGTATTTTCTTTGCCGGCAGGATTTATGTTGTCAAAAATTGGGTATAAGAAAGGAATTGTTTTAGGTTTGGCAACAATGGCAGTAGGATGTTTACTATTTTATCCCGCTGCAGAGTATAGATTATTTTCCGTGTTTTTAATAGGGTATTTTACCTTGGCAGGAGGAATTACAATTTTGCAAGTGGCAGCAAATCCTTTTGTAGCGTTGTTGGGAAGCGAAGAAGGAGCATCTAGTAGATTGAATTTATCGCAAGCATTCAATTCTTTAGGGACTACAATTGCGCCTATTGTGGGGGCTTTATTTTTATTGAGTGACTCTGTAAAATCATCTGAGGAGATTACAGTTTTATCCAATGTAGAAAAAGCAAAGTATTACGCTGCAGAGGCAGCTACAGTGCAGACTCCTTTTTTAGCTATTTCAGGATTTATTTTGCTACTAGCAGTACTCTTCTTCTTTATAAAGTTACCAGCCTTAATAGAGGAAAGTCCCAAAGGAGGCTATTTCAAACTGCTAAAAAATAAACTCATGTTGATGGGGGCCTTCGGGATTTTTGTATATGTTGGTGCAGAAGTAGCTATAGGTAGTTTTTTAGTGAACTATTTTTCAGATATGGGGTTGGCATCCATAGTTTTAGAAAGCGAAACCATGATGCAAATCGCCAATACGATTGCAAGTGTTTTTAATAAAACGTTTACTGGCTCAGATCCAAAATCGCTGCTTGGTATCTTTGTGGTTTTTTATTGGGGTGGAGCAATGATTGGTCGTTTTGTGGGTGCTTATTTGACCACAATTTTAGCACCATCTAAAGTGTTAAGTATCTTTGCATCATTAGCGGTTAGCATGATTTTGATTTCAATAGCGACCACTGGTTTAATTTCTATGTGGTCTATTTTAGCAGTTGGTTTGTTCAACTCCATCATGTTCCCAACTATTTTTACGCTGAGTTTGGAAGGTCTCGGTGATCTCAAAGCACAAGCATCAGGATTGTTGTGCATGGCAATTGTAGGAGGGGCTATTATTCCTTTTATATTTGGCTCGCTAATAGACGCACTTGGCTTTAAAACGGCTTTTCTTTTGGCCATTGTTTGTTATGTTTACATTTTGTTTTACGGAAGATACAAAGAAAAGAGGCTCATCTAAAGCGAGCTTTTTCTTCTGTTTATTTTGAATATAGCATCATCTTCTAGCAGGAAGTAACCTACATTACAAAGAGGGTTTTAGTGTTTATTTCGCTTCTTTTGGAAGTTTTTCTCCATTGTAATGGATCACATATACTTTGATCAAATAGAATTCCGTCAGATAGAAACAACTGCACAACAATACATGATTCAACATACGTTAAAAACGATAAGCATAGTGATAAGCTTAACAGAGATGCCTGCGAATAGTACAGTTTCCCACTGATTTAGATGTTTTGATGTTGAAATTACAATGTGGTCTTAAGACGGAATATAATAGAGAAAAGGAAACCCCGAGGCCATGGCTTCGGGGTTTCTATATACTGTATAAAAAGAACGATTTATTTTCTTCTTTTTTGCTGAGCTTGTTGCTCTTGTGCTTGTTTCATTGCTGCGTCCATGCGCTCTCTGAATTTACTTTTTTTCTTCTCTGGACGCTTCTTGTTCTCTTCAATTTGAGCAATTATTTTCTTTTCGTCAATAACATAGTTTTTAATAACTAGCATAATCACAATCGTTAACAAGTTAGAAATAAAGTAGTACAAACTCAAACTACTAGCATAATTGTTAAAGAAAAATAACATCATAATTGGAGAGAAGTAAATCATCATCTTCATCATCTTTTGCATATCTGGCATCCCTTCTTGTTGAGGTGCTTGCATATTTGCTTGCTGACTTTGATTCATTCGCATGTAAAAGAAGATAGCAACAGAGGCCAATATTGGGAATAAACTGATGTGATCTCCATAAAAAGGAATGCTAAAAGGCAATTGAAAAACGGCATCGTAAGAAGATAAATCATTCGCCCATAAAAAGCCTTTTTGTCGCAGTTCTAAATTTGATGGGAAGAAACGGAATAAAGCAAAGAAAATAGGCATTTGTAATAAGGCAGGGATACATCCAGACAACATACTAACTCCTGCTTTTCGCTGAACAGCCATCGTTTCTTGCTGGCGCTTCATTGCGTTTTCCTTTCCAGGAAACTTATCATTGATGGCTTGCAACTCTGGACGAATTACCTTCATCTTAGCACTAGATACGTAGGATTTGTATACCAATGGAGACATTAAAATTCGAACTACAATAGTCATTAAGATGATGATTAAACCGTAATTCGACATTAAACCACTTAGCCATCCAAAAATAGGAATGAATATGGTTTTGTTGATTGCTCCAAAAATTCCCCAACCTAAATCAACAATTTCTCCTAAATTTTTTCCTTCATAGTTTTCCAATGTCTTGTAATCTGCTGGCCCATAATACCAGTTCATACTGTAATTCAATTCACCATTATTAAGGGTTAGTGGTGTTTTTAAATTGTACTGCTTTGTATACACGGTATCAATAGCCTCGTCATTTACAAGATTATTCGATGTTAAAGTGGCTTTGTTGAAAGGGGTTTCTGACAAGAGAACAGCGGTAAAGAAGTGCTGTTTGAAACCAACCCATTGCACATCGTCCACAACTTCAATATCATCACCCGAGGCAGACAAGTAATCTGCTTCGTCTGTATAAAACTTTAACTCAGAATACATGTTTTCAGTTGAGATACTTTTTTCATTGCGATACGTTTTTAGGTTCCAATCTAATTGAACCTCATTGGAACTATTGATCACATTACCTAAACCCTGAGAGCGAACCGAAAATCCTAACATATAATCATTCGGTTTCATTTCGTAACGATATTCTAAATACTGTGTTTCAGATACTTTCAGTTTCATGGAAAGTATTTCGTTCTCTCCATTTTGAGTTCTAATGGGTGTAAATAGTAAATCTTTGGTATTTAAAATTCTATTATCTGTAGTTCCAAAATTGATATTGAAAGAAGCGTTTTTATCTTTAATAATGTAGAGTGGCAAAGAATCGTAGGTTTTGTAATTCTTCACTAATGCTTCTATAATCTGACCTCCTTTATTGTCTATGACTAGTTTTAAAACATCGTTTTCTAGAATGCTTGTTCCTTTAGCTGCTTGCGATGCACCATAGGCAAAAGCACCTAATTGATTTTGTAGTTCAATATTTTTTAAGGAGTCACTAACTACGGTATTGTTTGTGCTTGTAATGGCAGGTGCTGCGATTTCTGAAGTTTCTATAACTTGCTCAGTGGTAGTATTGGTTTGTTGCAATTCTTCCTGATTGGAATACATAAACCACAGCATGATTGCTCCTAATAGCAGAATACCGATAAACGAATTTTTGTCAAATTTTTTTTGTTCCATTGATTGTGTTTAAATGTCAACTTGTCATATTGTTTTCTACTTATGAAGAAAACCCGACAAATTTAGCAAAACTACACTGTTTTTAGTGTGTTTTATTTGATTTATTTTTATGTGTACTTATAGTTCAAATGCCGTTCCAAAGTTATGATCAGAACCTCATGCATTCATCAGACATGCGATATTGTAAAATGTTACACGACGGATACGAAAAAAGCGATCTGTTTGGAGATCGCTTTTGTGCTTTTATGCTTTTAAGTGTTGTTTTGCTGCTTTTATAAAGCCAACAAATAACGGATGTGGATTCAATACAGTACTTTTATATTCAGGATGATATTGAACTCCAACAAACCAAGGATGCGAAGGAATCTCTACAATTTCTACGAGTCCTGTTTTCGGGTTAATTCCTGTCGCTTTCATTCCGGCATCTTCAATTTTAGTCAAATACGAATTGTTGAATTCATAACGATGTCTGTGTCTTTCACTAATGAGTTGGGAGCCATAGGCATCAAACACTCTAGAGTCTTTCGTGATTTTACACTCCCAAGCTCCTAATCTCATGGTCCCACCTTTTTGAGTAACCTCTTTTTGTTCTTCCATAAGACTGATGACTGGATGTGAAATGTTTTCTGCCATTTCTGTAGAGTTCGCGTTGTCTAGTTTTACTACATTCCTCGCGTATTCAATCACCGCCATTTGCATGCCTAAACAAATTCCAAAAAACGGAATGTTGTTTTCTCTAGCTACTTGAACTGCGGCAATTTTACCCTCAATCCCTCTTTCACCAAAACCAGGAGCTACCAATACTCCATTCAATCCTTCTAATTGAGAGGCAGCATTTTGAGGTGTTAGTTCTTCAGAGTGTATCCAGCGCACATGCACCTTGGTTTCGTTGGCTGCTCCTGCATGGATAAATGCTTCCGTAATGGATTTGTAGGAATCATGCAACTCCACATATTTTCCAATTAGCCCAATTTCTATCGTCGCTTTTGGGTTTTTATGTTTGTTTAGAAAAGCATTCCAAGCTTTTAATTTAGGTTGCCTTCGCGTTGATAACTGTAATTTTTCAAGAACAACGTAATCCAAACCTTCTTTAAACATTAAATTTGGAACATCGTAAATAGTTTCTGCATCCAACGATTGTATAACATCTTGTTTTTTTACATTGCAAAATAAAGCGAGTTTATTTTTTATACTATCCTTTATTTCATGCTCAGACCTGCATACTAAGATATTCGGACTGATTCCGCTTTGCATTAACATTTTCACGGAGTGTTGCGTTGGTTTTGTTTTTAACTCACCAGCCGCTGCTAAATAAGGAACCAAGGTGAGATGAATCACAATGGCATTTTCTTGACCTAATTCCCATTGTAGTTGTCGCACAGATTCCACATAAGGCAATGATTCAATATCTCCCACAGTTCCACCAATTTCGGTAATCACAATGTCATAAGCTCCTGTTTTTCCTAAGAGCTGAATACGGTGTTTAATTTCATCTGTAATGTGAGGGATTACTTGAACAGTTTTTCCTAAAAATTCACCTTTACGTTCTCTATTGATTACAGATTGATAGATTCTACCTGTAGTTACATTATTTGCTTGAGAGGTAGGTATGTTCAAAAAACGTTCGTAATGCCCCAGATCTAAATCGGTTTCTGCACCATCATCAGTTACATAACACTCACCGTGTTCATAAGGATTTAATGTTCCTGGGTCTATGTTAATATATGGATCTAATTTTTGAATAGAAACAGAATACCCTCTTTCTTGCAAGAGTTTTGCCAAAGAGGCAGCTATGATTCCTTTTCCTAAGGATGATGTTACGCCTCCTGTGACAAAAACGTATTTGGTGTTTTTCATGGTTATTAGGTTTGGACAAAAGTACTAACTCTCTGACTTTTTACAAACAAAAAATAGCAAAAACCTCTCTAGTTATTGTATCTTTACACTTTAATAATTTTTTTTGTTTTTTTTTAAGATAGCCCTTGTCAAAAACAAAACTAGTTGTATATTTGCCCACGCTTTTAGCAGACGAGATTTTGGAAAAAGCAAAACCTATTAAAGAAGATTTATAAAACTATAAGTAATGCCAAAAAGAACGTACCAACCATCGAATAGAAAGAGAAGAAACAAACACGGTTTCAGAGATAGAATGGCTTCTGCTAACGGTCGTAAAGTTTTAGCTAGAAGAAGAGCAAAAGGAAGAAAGAAAATTTCTGTGTCATCAGAAACAAGACATAAAAAATAAGTATTAGCAATGATTAACGTTTGTTAATGATGAAGGTGTTACTATTTTTAGTAACACCTTTTTTTATATCCAAGCAATTTTTTATTTTTACAGTAGCGTAAATACAATACAACACAACACAATAATTACGAAAATGCCAAAAACACAAGACCTTAAATCTATTTTAATTATCGGTTCTGGACCCATTGTAATTGGTCAGGCCTGTGAGTTTGATTATTCGGGATCACAGTCATTAAGATCCTTAAGGGAAGATGGAATTGAAACAATTTTGATCAATTCTAACCCAGCAACTATAATGACAGATCCATCAATGGCTGATCATATTTATTTGTTGCCATTGACAACAAAATCAATCATTAAAATTTTAAAAGAACATCCTCAAATTGATGCTGTTTTACCAACAATGGGCGGACAGACTGCTTTGAACTTATGTATTGAAGCGGATGACAAAGGTATTTGGGAAGATTTTGGAGTAAAATTAATAGGGGTTGATATCGAGGCCATAAATATTACAGAAGATCGAGAGCAGTTTAGAGAACTAATGCTCAAAATTGACATACCTATGGCCCCACAAGCAACAGCAACTTCTTTCTTAAAAGGGAAGGAAATTGCCCAAGAGTTTGGGTTTCCACTGGTGATTAGATCTTCTTATACATTAGGAGGAGCGGGTGCTTCGATTGTTTATGATCCGAAAGATTTTGATGAACTATTGAGTAGAGGTCTAGAGGCATCACCCATTCATGAAGTAATGATTGACAAAGCAATGATGGGGTGGAAGGAGTATGAACTTGAATTGCTAAGAGATAAGAATGACAATGTGGTCATTATCTGTTCTATTGAAAATATGGACCCAATGGGGATTCATACTGGTGATTCCATTACCGTTGCACCTGCAATGACATTGTCTGATAAGACCTTCCAAAAAATGCGTGACATGGCCATTAAAATGATGCGCTCTATTGGTGACTTTGAAGGAGGGTGTAATGTACAGTTTGCCGTATCACCTGACGAAAAAGAAGACATCATAGCCATTGAAATTAATCCACGTGTTTCTCGTTCTTCTGCACTAGCATCAAAAGCAACTGGATATCCAATTGCAAAGGTAGCTACCAAATTGGCGATTGGCTATACTTTGGATGAGTTAGACAATCAAATTACAAAATCGACATCGGCATTGTTTGAGCCAACATTAGACTATGTGATTGTAAAGATTCCTCGTTGGAATTTTGATAAATTCGAAGGATCTGATAGAACTTTAGGTCTTCAAATGAAGGCAGTTGGAGAAGTAATGGGAATTGGGCGATCTTTCCAAGAAGCATTGCATAAAGCAACCCAGTCACTAGAAATAAAGCGAAACGGTCTAGGAGCAGATGGGAAAGGGTACAAAGACTATAACCAGATTATAGACAAATTAACGCATGCAAGTTGGGATCGTGTTTTTGCAATTTATGATGCCATTGCCATGGGTATTCCGCTCAGTCAAATCTACGAAATTACAAAGATTGACATGTGGTATTTGAAACAATATGAAGAGTTATTTTTGTTAGAACAAGAAATTTCGAAATATTCAATAGATACCATCGAACGCGATTTATTGTTAGAAGCCAAACAAAAGGGCTATGGTGATCGCCAAATTGCCTATATGCTTGGATGTCTGGAAAGTGCGGTTTATGCAAAGCGTGAAGCCTTACAAATCAATAGAGTTTTTAAATTGGTAGACACCTGTGCCGCTGAATTTAAGGCCATGACTCCCTATTATTATTCTACCTTCGAGAATGACATTGTTTCTGCTGAAGGAAAGCGTTCTGTTTCGAATGAAAGTGTAGTCTCAGACAAGAAGAAAATTGTAGTTCTTGGTTCGGGACCAAATAGAATTGGACAAGGTATTGAGTTTGATTATTGCTGTGTACATGGTGTGCTTGCAGCTGCAGAATGTGGCTACGAAACCATTATGATTAATTGTAATCCAGAAACGGTTTCTACAGATTTTGATACGGCAGATAAGTTGTACTTCGAACCGGTTTTTTGGGAGCATATCTATGATATTATCAAGCATGAAAAGCCAGAAGGCGTTATTGTGCAGCTGGGAGGGCAGACAGCTTTGAAACTTGCAGAAAAATTGACAAAGTATGGTATTAAAATCATCGGTACTAGCTTTGAAGCACTCGATTTAGCAGAAGATAGAGGGAGTTTCTCAAAATTGTTGCAAGAAAATAACATCCCATATCCAGAATTTGGAATTGCAGCATCAGCAGATGAAGCATTGGAATTGGCAGAAAAATTAGATTTTCCAATTTTGGTTAGGCCTTCTTATGTTTTAGGAGGACAAGGCATGAAGATTGTCATTAATAAAGATGAATTGATAGAGCATGTGGTTGATTTGTTAAAAGGAATGCCAGGGAACAAATTATTGTTGGATCATTATTTAGATGGTGCTATAGAAGCAGAATCAGATGCGATTTGCGACGCTGATGGAAATGTTTACATTATCGGAATCATGGAGCATATTGAGCCTTGTGGAGTGCATTCTGGAGATTCCAATGCAACATTACCTGCGTTTAATTTAGGGGATTTAGTAATGCAACAAATTAAAGACCATACCCATACCATTGCAAGAGAATTGAAAACAGTTGGATTGATCAATGTTCAGTTTGCTATTAAAGATGATGTGGTGTATATCATTGAAGCAAATCCAAGAGCGTCTAGAACGGTTCCTTTTATAGCAAAAGCATATGGAGAACCTTATGTGAATTATGCAACAAAGGTCATGTTAGGAGCAAATAAAGTAACAGATTTTGATTTCAATCCTCAATTAGAAGGCTATGCGATTAAGCAACCGGTATTCTCCTTTAATAAGTTTCCAAATGTGAATAAAAATTTGGGACCTGAAATGAAGTCTACAGGAGAAAGTATTTTATTTATTGACGATTTGAAAGATGATGATTTTTATGAATTGTATTCGAGAAGAAAGATGTATTTAAATAAATAAAGAAAAGGTATCGAAATAAAATGAGTAGCTGGATAGGATCATTTTAGAACTTTAGAAGTGATGCCTTAAAAAAGGATTGATTTTTTATTGTTGTACTTTATGAAATAAGGGTAATCTCGAAAAAAATCGATTCCAATACCCAAAATATAGACTTAAAAGTATTGTCAGAAGGAGTATATATTCTTCAAGTTTCCTCAAGTAATAAAGTAGGAACGCAGAAGTTTTTGAAACAATAAAATTTATGATGGATAAAATAAAAACCGATTGTTTTCACAATCGGTTTTTATTTGCAAAGTTATTTTTTTAATGCTGTTTCATCATGAAGTTTCAAAGAAGCATTAAAAAAGATGATTTTGATGTATCGCTGCTATTTTTTTTCTAATTTGAAAGTAAAGAATACATCGACTTCCTTGGCAATTTTTTTTCTCACAATACTAGGTATTTCTATACCAAAATCTTCAGGGACTATTTTAAAGTTTGCGGACATGTGAATTGCAGCTACTATTTTTTTGACCTTGGCGATGATTTCCGTTTTTTTTGTAATTCCATGAATGCTTAATTTACCTTGTAAAGTGAATTTTTTGTATTCGTTTGTCAATTTATCTATGCTAAAATCAATTATTTTTCCAGAAAAAGTCGCTTTGGGAAATTTACCCGACTCCATATAATTTTCATTAAAATGCTCTTCCATCAAAGCAATTTTAAATCCAAATGCTTTGTTAAGTGCCAATGCGGCAATAGCTCCATCTTCTTTTAAAATAGCTGTCACTTTGGTGTTGATAGCTTTTACTTCTTCAAAGGAAGGAACCGAAGATTCAAAAGTAATGTTCCCAGATTTCGTATAGTATTTGTCTTGTCCGTAGCCCGCTAATGAGAAGCAGAGGAACAATAGTAAAATGTGAGTTTTCATAAAATATTATTTTGTTATTCTAAATAGCCTTGATCTCTCCAGTCTTTCATAATTTCAATAGTAGTATCAGGCAAATTTCCTGAAGGAGGCATGGAGGCTCCTTGACTTTGCATTCTGCCTAAGGCAAACCTGTTTTCAAAGGCATCTTTCGCTTGAGCATAGGTTTCCAAAACAAGACCTGCAGCGCTGCTAGTTGCGTTATGGCATCCACTTGTTGCACAACTCGTATCTAGTATGGGTTTTACACTTTGCGTGTATGTCACTGCAGCCGGTATGGGAAGCGTTAAGTCATCCGTGCTGTCGGAGGTGCAATTCGAAAAAAGAATACTAAAAATAAAGAGTAAAAATAGTTTTTTCATTTCCTGTTGTTGTTTAATGAGGAGCAAAATAATACATTAAAATAATGATTTAGTAGTTTAAAAACAAGAAAAACTTTTTATATCTTAGCTATATGACAAAACGAAAACTATTTTTAGGAACTGTTTTCTTGAGCATACTCTTGGGATGTATGGCGTATTTATACCTGTATCAAGAGCATAGAAATATTCAAGAAGAAGACGCGTTGTTTAATACAACATCGTTAGAATTAATTAAAGAGTATCAAAGCAACTTAGAAACTACTTCAGCCAAATATTTAGATAAAATAATTAAAATTGAAGGAATGGTGACCGATGTAGAAAAAGATAATTTTACGATGGATCATATCATACTCTGTTACACAGATTCAATCACGATTAGACGTGTCGAAATAGGAGCCCCAATAAAAGTAAAAGGGCGAAGCATTGGGTATGATGAATTGTTGGAAACCATAAAAATAGATTTCACAACCATTACCAGCAACTAATTACAGCACGTTTGGGTTTAATAGCGCTCCTGATAGTGTTGACGTGACCCGTTATTCGGTATCAAATCTCTTCTTTTTTAGAGTAAGCTGAAGCCGAAAAGATGAATCAAAAAACTGATATAAAGAATAAAATTTTTAGCATGAATATAAATCAGACTCGAAACAATTTCATTGTGCAAATTGAAAAAATGAGAAAAAAAATACTCTTTCTTTCCTTTTTAATTCTCAGTGGTTCATTCATGAACGCACAAGATGATTTGTTAAATGAGTTAGCGGATGCTGCGCCAGTTGATACAGAGGTCACTTCTGTATTTAAAGGATTAAAAATTATTAATATGGAATCTACGAAGCTTGCCGCTAAAAAAGATTTCTACTTTATGATTTCCCATCGTTTTGGATCAATAAAATCTGGGATCAAAGACCTCTTCGGACTCGATAATTCAAACATACGATTTAGTTTTGTGTACGGATTTAATGATTGGTTGAATGCAGGTTTTTCTCGGAGCTCTGTCAATAAAACCTACGATGCACATGTAAAATATAGATTGCTAAAACAGGAAAAAGGGAAGTCTCCAGTGACCATTGTTGGTTTCAATAGTGTGGAATATAATACAGGCTTGGACAAGGCAATTTTTCCCTTATTAGAAGATAAAAATCGCGTTACTATTGCAAATGAAATACTTATTTCTAGGAAGTTTAATGAAAAGCTGTCCTTACAGCTAATTCCCATTTATTTGCATCAAAACTTTGTACAAAACGATGCTCAAGAAAATGCTCAATATGTGTTAGGTTTAGGAGGACGCTATAAAATTAGCAATCGTGTTACCATCAATACAGAGTACCATGCGCACATGAATAGAGCGGCAAATAGTCTCTTTAAGAATCCGTTGTCTTTGGGTGTTGATATTGAAACGGGA
The DNA here is from genome assembly GCA_042091715.1 of Polaribacter sp. Classification (GTDB taxonomy): domain Bacteria; phylum Bacteroidota; class Bacteroidia; order Flavobacteriales; family Flavobacteriaceae; genus Polaribacter. The sequence continues at coordinate 30,007 of JBELGW010000020.1, forward strand.
GGACACGTGTTTCAATTGCATGTGACAAATGCCCAATTAATGAATGAATCCGGTTATCTCACCGCTGCAAAAGGAAATTGGAGTAAAGGAGATATCTTCTTTGGTTTTAATATATGGAGAGTTTTTTAATACGGTCCATGCTGCTTGGTTAAGCAGTATGACTGTTCCTTTTGGCAATAGGAATAGAATGCGTACTTATTTTAAAAGAAATCCAATTGCATTGCGCTATATTTGTCGGATTAAAAAATAGAAAATGAATTATATATTATTTGATAGTGATGTACGAGATGCATTGCTTCCCTTCACATATACGCGCCCTGTTGCAGACATCAGAATCGGTATCTTAACAATCCGAGAAAAATGGGAAAAGTACCTAGGGTTAACCACTACAACGATCACTGAAGCATACTTAGAAGAGAAATACCCAATGGTAGAAATGGAGCAGAATGTTTTATTGAATGCCTCATACATACCAACAAAGTCACTGGTCGCATTGGTTATAGATCTTCAGGAAAACCAAGCAATTTTTAAAGGTGAAGATGTCATTGCATTTTATGCAAAAGATTCACAAGAAGAAGTAGATTTCACTTCTTACGAACACATTGAATTTCAAGACGAACTATTACAGGTGAAAAATACCTGGGATATTTTTGCATTGAATGACCAAGCGCTCCAACTAGATTTTGATTTTTTAACTGAGAATAGGACATCACAGCCGATTCCTGATGGAGTGCATGCAATTCATAAGAATCAGATTTTTATAGAAGAGGGAGCTTCCGTGACTTATGCCTCTTTAAATGCTTCTACAGGGCCTATTTATATAGGAAAAGACGCATCGGTTTTGGAAGGAAGTTTAATTCGTGGACCCTTTGCAATGTGTGAGAAAGCAGTGGTAAAAATGGGCACAAAGATATATGGTGCAACCACATTAGGTCCGTATTGTAAAGTTGCTGGAGAAATAAATAATGCAGTGTTATTTGGCTACTCTAGTAAAGGACATGAAGGATATTTAGGGAATTCTGTATTGGGAGAATGGTGCAATATTGGAGCTGATACCAACAATTCAAATCTAAAAAATAATTATGCAGAGGTGAAACTTTGGAGTTATGAAACAGCAAGGTTTGCTAAAACCGGTTTGCAATTTTGCGGATTAATTATGGGTGACCATTCGAAGTGTGGTATCAATACCATGTTTAATACAGGAACTGTAGTTGGCGTAAGTGCAAATATTTTTGGAAGTGGTTTTCCGAGGAATTTTATACCTTCTTTTAGTTGGGGAGGCGCTTCAGGTTTTACAACCTATCAAACAAAAAAGGCCTTTGAAGTTGCAGAGATTGTGATGAAGCGAAGAGCTATTGTCTTTGATGAAAACGAAAGAAAAATACTAGAGCATGTTTTTGAGGAAACCTCCAAGTACAGAAATTATTGATAAAAAAAGCCTCATAAAATGAGGCTTTTTTAATTTTTACGTACTATTTAATTTCTATCAATAACAGCGCCAGAACCTGCAGATTTGGCATCGATCTTAGCGGGATTTCCTTTATAGTAAATATTTCCAGACCCTGATACCTTTGCAGTAATCTCATCTGATACACTTGTTTTTATGTTACCCGAGCCCGCTACTTTTGCTGTGGTTATTTTTGTTTCTAAATCATAGGCGTTGATGCCACCTGACCCTGCAATACGACAGTCTAGCAGTTGAGAGGTACCGCTAAGGGTAATAACACCAGACCCTGCAAGAGTAGCGTTTATTTTACTTGCATCTACATCAAGTTTCATACTTCCAGATCCTGCAACTTTAGTCGCAAATTTTTCAGCTTTAATGGTCGCATTACTTGTGAAATCGCCGGAACCACTTAGGTTCGCCTTTTCAATATCTTGATAAGGCACTGTTACGAGCATTTTTTTCGTAATTCGTAGGTTAATTCCTTTTTTTATATCAATCTTTAACATCCCTTTTTCAACCGTTGTTTGAATATATGGTATGAGGTTTTCTTCTCCTTTGATGGTAATATTTCCTTCTTTTCCTTTCACCAATAGAACGTCAAAGCTTCCGCCTGCACTAATACCTTCATAGGTAGCTGTTCTTCTTGTTTCGGTAGTCATCGTTCCATTTCCTCTCACTTTTTTTGTATTCAGCCAGCTCTGAGCTTCGGAAGATACACTGATTGCCAATAGTACGCATGTGATGATTAATTTTTTCATAATTACATTTATTTTTAGGGTGGTTTATTCTTCTTTGAAGCGTACGCTTCCATATTTTGATTGGATCCTTAAAGTAGCGCTACTATCTCCTTTTCCATAGGTTCCTTCGTAAAATTTACGTGTCGATTTTTCAATACTTTTGCTCATTTCAATTTTATTCCTGTTGCAACTCAGTCCAGCATATTGTAAATCTGCACTAAATTTAAAGTTGCTGTCTTCTTGCATCCCAATTGTAATACCGGTATAGGCTGCGGTTATTGTTGCTTTTTGAAAACCTACTGCCAATGTACTGATTTTAATGGCACCGTAATCTGATTTTAGATCTAGCAGGTCTCGCACGGTTCCCAACCGAATATTCACATAATCAGAATTCCCTGTTATCCTGGATACATCCGCTACCTTCATGTTGCCATAGTCTGAGTTAAATGTAACACTAGTAGCAGTGCCAATTTCAATGGTAGCATAATCTGAATTGATTTTTACTGTCGCTGTTTTGTCAATCAATAGTTTCGTATAATCTGCATTGACAACTCCCGCTTTCATAAAGTCTATGGAGGAGCCTTTGTTGTAGTCTATGTTGATGCTGTTTTTTACATTATTTAAGATTCCAAGGGAGATTTTGCCATAGTCACAATGAATGTCTGTAGTTCCATCAATTTCATTGAGCAAAATAGTTCCGTAATCATTCCTCACTTTTAGATGATTGGATACGGGCATTTTTACGGTGTAATTTACGGTATATCCAATCTTATTTGAACTGCTCCATAAATTCCAACTCTTTGAATAGGATCCGAATTTGGTTTGAGCCGTGACGATGTCTGCATCCTTGCGAAAGTCTATTTGAATACTTTTCAATTCGTTTTCTACCGCTTTCAAGTTATCTCCTTTTACGGTGATTTCAACGACTATTTCTACATCATTTTTATCCCAGGTAATGATGTTTACATTTCCGTATTTGTTCTGAATTTCAACAGTGGCATCATGCGCTACGAGATATGATTTTTTCACCGTTTTACCTCTTTCATAATTTGGCGGAGTCTCTGCAGCAGCAAAACATATGCCAGGGATTATAAAAAGAAGTAGTATTAATTTATAGATAGTTTTCTTCATTTTTTTCTTGTTTAAGGTCTTTCATGCGTTCTATGAGTTTCAATACATCTTGCAATACAGTGATTCTGTTTTGATAATTGGTGATCATGGCATGGATTATACGTCTGTCATCATTGCTTTTTGCGAGAGATGCTACTAGTTCTTTATAATTATCTTCTAAGAGTTCTAATTGATTGAGAGCGTCTTCAATGATCTGCTCTGTTTCTGGATTTCTTGCTTTTTCAACCTCCTTTATTTCTAGTTGTATGGTATTGGTAAAAAAGTTTTCAGCTTCTTGCATTTTAGGAGATAAGTGAGCAAGTGCAATATTGTTTTCTGAGTGATTAATACCTATACTAAACCCAATAAGCAATAGAATAGATGCAGCGATACTCAACCATTTAAAAGAAATTTTACGCTTTTTATGTTGCGTCTCTAAACGATGCTCAAATCTTTCGAAGTGACCAAGTCTAGGGAGTTCTTGGTCAAAATTGCTTTGTTCAAAAAACTGGTCTAATGGATCTTTCATTTCTTTATTTTATGCTGTTTCGAGAACAAGCTGTTGTTTTAATTTCTTCTTTGCTCTTGAAATTGTGGTTCTTACATTTTCATTTGTGTATCCTAAAATCTGACTTATTTCTTCATAATCATATCCTTCAATAAGATGTAAAGTCAAAACAATTCTATAATTGTCTTGTAAAGAATTTAATATGTCTAACACCTTTTTCGCTTTTAAAGATGTGTATTCAATGTCCATTTCTTGGTTGGAAGTGCTTTCTCGTAACACATCCATCTTCACTTCTTGGTAGGTATTCGTTTTTTTTAGTTGTGTGAGACTTTTGTTGATTACAATGCGTTTTAACCAAGCTCCAAAGGCAACTTTACCTTGAAAAGTATCTAGTTTTGCAAATGCCGTCAAAAAGCTCTCTTGCATGATGTCCTCTGCTTCATATGAATCTTTAAGGATTCGCAGCGACGCATTGTACATCGCTGCATAGTAGGACTTATAAATCTGCATTTGAGCATTTTTATCTCCTTTTTTACAACGTTCTAATAATGTGTTGATATGTTGCTGTGTCTTCTTCAATGTAATTCTACTATTCTATAGACTCGCGCTGTTTTAATATGTGACAGTGAAACCTCAAAAATATATATTTTTTACGATTGATATCTAGATAATTGTTCTTTATGAAGTTTTAAAAGGATAAACAGTTTTTATGCATGATGCTATTCTTTTTCCTGCGAGAGAATTAAAGTGGATTGCTGTGTGTTTTAGAAGCAATCAAATACTTTTTTTGAATGATACACTTGGCATAACAATTGTTTTATATAGGTGAATAAGACGATGAAAAAACCCCTTAACTTACTGTTTGTTAAGTTTTTAGGTTTTTCTTAATCGTTTCTTTAAAATAGGTTAGATAATACTTAAATGTCAAATTGACACAATTATATAGAATGAGCAAAGCTAAAATTATAGGTTTAGACAGTTTGTCGCTTCATAACATGTTAGATGAAGATTCGGAATTGATTCCGTTGATGACACCAGAAGATGAAGAAATTATAAATAAAGAAGAAGTACCGGCACTATTACCAATACTACCGTTAAGAAACACGGTGCTGTTTCCGGGTGTTGTTATCCCAATTACTGCAGGTAGAGATGCATCGATTCAATTGATTAAAGATGCCAATGCTGGCGATAAAATATTGGGTGTGGTTGCTCAAAAAAATCCAGAAGTAGAGAATCCTACCGAAAAGGATATTCATAAAGTGGGGGTCGTTGCTCAAATTTTACGAGTGCTAAAAATGCCTGATGGGAATACAACTGTAATCATACAAGGAAAGAAACGCTTTGAAGTGGATCAGGTAATTCAGAAAGAACCCTATTTAAAAGCGACAACGAAAGAAGCCCTTGAAGATAAGAGCATCGAAGGAACAAAAGAATTTAAGGCTATCATAGATGGCGTTAAAGAACAAGCTTTAGAGGTGATTAAGGTAAATCCAATGTTGCCATCAGAAGCTTCTTTTGCGATAAAAAATATTCAGAGTAGTTCTTTTTTGGTGAATTTTATTTCATCAAATATGGACTTAGGCGTCAACAAAAAGCAAGAATTATTAGAACAGAGCAACTTAAAAGAACGTGCACTGTTAACTCTCAAACGATTGAATAAGGAATTACAGCGTTTGGAGCTAAAGAATGACATTCAGTCTAAAACACGCACTGATATGGATCAACAGCAGCGCGAGTACTATTTGAATCAACAACTAAAAACCATTCAAGAAGAGCTAGGAGGAGTTTCCAATGACGAGGAGTTAGAAGAAATGAAATCGAAATCTAAGACGAAAAAATGGACAAAGGATGTTGCAGCCACTTTTGATAAAGAGCTGAGTCGTTTGCGAAGAATGAATCCGCAAATGGCAGAATATGGTGTGCAACGAAGTTATTTAGAGTTGATGCTAGAATTGCCTTGGGGAGAATATTCTCAGGATAAATTCGATTTAAAGAACGCTCAAAAAGTGTTGGATAGAGATCATTTTGGATTGGAAAAAGTCAAAGAGCGAATCATTGAGCATTTGGCTGTTCTAAAGCTAAAAGGTGACATGAAATCTCCAATTATCTGTTTGTATGGTCCTCCGGGAGTTGGAAAAACTTCTTTAGGGAAATCTGTAGCAGAATCATTAGGGAGAAAATATGTACGCATGTCTTTGGGAGGTCTGCGCGATGAAGCTGAAATTCGTGGTCATCGAAAAACATACATTGGAGCTATGCCAGGTAGATTGATACAAAATCTAAAGAAAGCCGGTACAGCCAATCCTGTTTTTGTACTAGATGAGATAGATAAGCTTAGTAATAGTCATCAGGGAGATCCTTCCTCTGCAATGTTAGAGGTATTGGATCCAGAACAGAATACATCATTTTACGACAACTATTTAGAAGTTGGTTTTGACCTTTCGAAAGTATTATTTATTGCAACAGCCAATAATCTTGGACAGATACCTTGGGCGTTAAGAGATCGAATGGAGCTCATTAATGTGACTGGGTATACCATTGAAGAAAAGGTAGAGATTGCTAAAAAGCATCTTTTACCTAAGCAGTTAAAGGAGCATGGGTTAACGGTAACAGATTTAAAATTAGGTAAAAAACAGTTGGAAAAAGTCGTTGAAGGCTATACTCGTGAATCTGGCGTGCGTGGATTGGAGAAGCAAATTGCGAAAGTAGTGCGTTTCGCAGCAAAATCTATTGCAATGGAAGAAACTTATAACATAGCGTTATCTAATGACGACATTGAAAGTATTTTAGGCCCGGCAAGATTGGAAAGAGATAAATATGAAACCAATGATGTTGCAGGGGTTGTAACAGGTCTGGCATGGACCAGTGTAGGGGGAGATATCCTTTTTATTGAATCAATTCTTTCTGCAGGGAAAGGAAGCTTGTCGATTACAGGGAACTTAGGAAAAGTCATGAAAGAGTCTGCAACCATTGCAATGGAATACATCAAAGCAAATGCAGAAAGTTTGGGAGTAAATGCGGAAATTTTAGTTAAAAACAATGTGCATATTCACGTACCCGAAGGAGCTACTCCAAAAGATGGTCCAAGTGCAGGGATTACCATGTTAACATCGCTAGTTTCCTCTTTTACACAGCGTAAGGTGAAAAACAAGTTGGCCATGACCGGAGAAATTACCTTGCGAGGTAAGGTGCTGCCCGTGGGAGGAATCAAAGAGAAAATATTAGCTGCAAAAAGAGCCAATATTAAAGAAATCATTTTATGTGTTGAAAATGAGAAAGATATTTTAGAAATAAAGGCATCTTATTTAAAAGGATTGAAGTTTCATTACGTCTCTGAGATGAGCGAGGTTATTGAACTTGCGCTCACAAAGCAAAAAGTGAAAGATGCTAAGAAATTAGCCTAATTGAAAAGGCCACTCAATTGAGTGGCTTTTTTTTATTGTATAAATAGCAATCTTCTCTCAATGAGATACACTGTTGTTATGATAAGTGTGTGTGCCTTTGTTAAAATACAGTTGAACAAAAGAAAGATGCTTATTCATTGAGACGATGCTATACTTCTGATGCTTTGATTTTTTTATTTTTTAAAGCAAAAATCCCTAGTATAGGACCCACTGCTAAAATAGCATAGACCCAATTAGCTGTGGTCAATTCCATCAAATAAGTAATGCACTGTATGCTCACAATTGTAATTAAAAAACCGATACAGTTTACAATAGTAAGTGCAGTACCCTTGTGCTCTGCCGTTGCATTTTGAGCGATCATAGTAGACAATAATGGAGAGTCTGAGATAACAACCATTCCCCACACAAAAAGAAATCCAAAAAATAAAACTTCAACTTCACTATTCAAAACAAAAGGGGAGGCTAGGCAACACATACATGATAAAAACAATGAAATACACGCTATCTTTTTAGGACCGTATTTTTGCGAAAGATACCCACTCAAGACACATGCAATGCCGCCAATCCCTATAATTAAGAAAGAAAACATGGATGTATTAAAGGTGATTGCTGTATGTTTTTCATTATATTTTGCGAGGATCATGGGTACAAAGGCCCAAAAAGTATATAATTCCCATGTATGACCAAAATATCCAAAGGTCACGGAACGAAATTTTTTATTTTGAAAAACTTTTAAAAATGCTGAAAAATCTGTCCGTTTACTCGGCTTCCTGTAAGGACCATCAGGAACCAATACCAGCATCAATAGTCCGCCTAAAATAGCCATGCAAGAAGTACTCAAGACTACAGATTTCCAATGAAATGTGCCTGGAATTCCATTCAAGAAATGAGGGAAAGCTGTACCTATAACCAATGCCCCCACTAAATACCCGAGCGATTTGCCAAGACCATCTTTAAAATAATCTGTTGCTATTTTCATGCCAACAGGATAGATTCCTGCTAGAAAAAAACCTGTAAAAAATCTACAGAAAAGTAAACTGAGGAGGTCGCCGGATTTCCAAAGGATTCCCACATTGCAGAGTGCTCCAAAGAGGGCACTCATGAAAAATACTTTTGAAGGGGAGAATCGATCAGAAATAGTAAAAATAGCAAAGGACAAAGTTCCAATAATAAATCCAAATTGAACAGCAGAGGTGAGGTGTCCTAATGCACTTTGGTTCAATTTAAAATGCACGATTAAATCGTTCATCACTCCATTTCCTGCAAACCAAAGTGAGGTACAGCAGAATTGAGAAATGACAATAATTGGAAGTAACTGTTTTGGAACTTTCACGTGGTATGTATAAGCTGCTTATTCATAGGTTCTAAGATCAATAATCTCTCCGTTTTGTAATTTGTTCGAGCAATCTATCTCATAGATTTTGGATGCCACAAATGTTGCCGAATACAGTGCGTTATTTTGCTTTAAATCTTTAAACTTTTGTACATGTTTAAATGCAGATACAGGTGTATTTCTAATGTGTGTTTGCATGTTGGTATCTACAACACCCGGTTTTATAGCAATGGCTTTGATTCCATTCCGACTGTTGTTTTGTTCAGTGGCTAATGTTTTTGTCATCATTTCTAAGGCGGCTTTAGAGGTACAGTATAAAGACCATCCGGCATATGCATTCACAGCTGCACCCGAAGAAATAGAAATAATCTGTTTTTTACAGGTTAGGTGTTTGGTGAACCGACTAAATTCATTTGACAAAATAAGAGGAGTTGTTGTGTTTAATTGTATGATGTCTTCAATTTTTTCAGAGTCTAAGTTTCCCAACGTTTGTATCTCCCCTAAACTTCCGGCATTGTTTAATAGGGTAATAGAAGTAAGATTTTCTAGTACTAATAAATCACTTGCCTTTTGAAATGCTCTAATAGCACTTGATGTATTGCTCAAATCAGCCTGTATTTGTTTGTAGTCTGCATTTTTTGCAATGCTTCTTGAAATAGAGATGACAGTGAAATTTTTTGAAGCATATTTTTGAGCAATGGCTTTTCCAATGCCACTGCTGCCACCAGTTATGATAAGTACATTCATAAAGTTAAAAATAGGACTATTTTTTTACTTAAAGTACTTTTTTGATTCATTCCAGTATACATCCATTTCAGCAAGGGACATTGCAGCGAGTTCTTTGCCTTCTTTTTTTGCTGCTGCTTCAAGATATTGAAATCGTTTGATGAACTTTTTATTTGTTCTTTCCAATGCATTTTCAGGATTTACACCTATAAAACGAGCGTAATTAATCATAGAGAACAACACATCTCCGAATTCAGAAGCAATTCCATCTGTATTGTTGTTTTTTACTTCGTCATTTAATTCGTTCAGTTCCTCTTGCACTTTTTCCCATACTTGTGCAGGTTTTTCCCAATCAAAACCAACGCCAGCAACTTTGTCTTGAATTCTAGTTGCTTTTATCATAGCAGGTAAGCTTTTCGGAACACCCTCTAATACAGAAGATCTTCCTTCTTTTAATTTGAGTTTTTCCCAATTTTGTTTCACTTCTTCCTGGTCCTGAACAACTACATCTCCATAAATGTGCGGATGACGATCAATTAACTTGTCAGAAATGCCATTGGCGATGTCTGCCATGTCAAAAGCTTTCTTTTCGCTACCTATTTTAGCGTAAAAGACGATGTGCAATAACACATCGCCTAGTTCTTTTTTTACTTCTTCTAAATCATTATCCAGTATGGCATCAGCCAATTCATAGGTTTCCTCAATCGTTAAATGACGCAACGATTCTAAGGTTTGTTTTTGATCCCATGGACACTTCTCTCGAAGCTCATCCATGATGTCTAGCAACCTGTTAAACGCTTCTAATTGCTGTGCCCTAGAATTCATTATGCCCCTTGTGTTTCTTCTGAAGATAACGTGGCAGTAGAGAAATCAAAATCAACAGCGATCAACGCATTATACCATTGTATGATCTTCTTGATATTCGAGGTATAAACGCGCTCTTGATCATAATCTGGTAGTATTTCAGAGAAAAATGAAGTCAATGTAGCTCCACTCTCTTTATGGCTGATGGTTTCTTTTCCTTCTGCCTTTTCGTAGATAGACTGAAAAACAGTCAAAAGAGGAACCTCCTCATCATAGGTGAATATCGCAATGTTTTCGAGCAAGCTAACATTGTGCGTAGATAAAATAGGTGTTCGCTTTTGATCTAGTAATGATTCAACAATGATTCCTGTTTTTGTTTGAGAAACTACCTCAAATAAACCTGGTTTTCCTGTTACGGCAATAATTTTATTAAATTCCATGTGATGTTTTTTTATGTCTTGATGACTTATTTTTTCTTTAACTTAGGAAAACGCATTCTGTAGTCTGCTTTTATTTTTCCTTTTGATATATTTTCTAATTTCTTTTTAATCAATCTTTTCTTTAGTGAAGATAATTTGTCGGTAAACAAGATTCCTTCAATATGGTCGTATTCATGCTGAAAAACTCTCGCAGCTAAACCTTCTAAAGTCTTTGTATGTGTTTTGAAGGCTTCGTCTTGGTATTCAATGGTAATCTTTTCTTGTCTAAACACATCCTCTCTCACGTCGGGTATGCTCAAACAACCTTCGTTAAAAGCCCATTCATCCCCTTCTTCTTTTAAAATCTTTGGGTTTATAAAAACGTGATTAAAATCTGCTAGTGCTTTTCTTTCTGCTTCGTCTAAATCTTCATCCTCAGCAAAAGGTGTAGCGTCTATTAAAAATAAACGAATTGCTTTGCCAATTTGTTGAGCGGCTAATCCCACGCCACTGGCCTTATACATGGTTTCTCTCATGTTGACAATTAGTTCTTCTAAATTGGGGTAATCGTTGTCAATCGCTACGCCTACTTTTCTCAATACAGGATCTCCGTATGCTACAATGGGTAAAATCATTTATTCTAAAATTTAATGGCTGCAAAAATACGAAGAAAGACTAAGTTGAAAAATTTATTTGTTATATAAATACGATTGTAAGATAATTGTAGCACTAATTTCATCAATAAGTCCTTTATTCTGACGCTGTTTTTTTTTCATACCTCCATCAATCATTGATTGAAAAGCCATTTTAGAGGTAAAACGTTCATCTACTCGTTCTAGAGGGATCTGAGGAAATGCATTCTTTAGTTTTTGTAAGAAGGGTTGAATGAGTGCTTCGCTTTCACTTGCAGTATTGTTCATTTGCTTGGGTAATCCAACCAATAGTAAACTTACTTTCTCTTTTTCTATGTAGGCTTTTAAGAAGGAAATTAGATTTGAAGTAGCCACGGTAGTCAATCCAGAAGCTATCAGTTGCATTTCGTCAGTTACGGCTATTCCAGTTCTAACTTTCCCAAAATCAATGGCTAGTATTCTACTCATTATCGGTTTCATTTATTGCAAAAGTAAGGATTTTCAACAGGACATTTTTATCTGTTTAAAAAATGTATCTTCGCTATCAAATTTAAGGAGAGATTTATATTTGTAAAAATAAATATACTAGCATGGAAAATTTAAGAAATATTATAGAAAGCGCTTGGGATGACCGTGCGTTATTGAAGGAAGAACAAACCGTAAATGCAATCAGAGAAGTAGTTCGTCTATTAGATATGGGAACGCTTCGTGTTGCTGAGCCAACTGCTCATGGATGGCAAGTAAATGAATGGGTAAAGAAAGGCGTTGTGTTGTACTTTCCGATCCAAAAAATGGAAACCTTAGAGGCGGGTATTTTCGAATATCATGATAAAATTCCATTGAAAAGAAATTTCGCTGAGAAAGGAATAAGAGTGGTGCCAAATGCAGTTGCTAGGCATGGAGCTTATATCTCAGCTGGGACTATTTTAATGCCTAGTTATGTTAATATCGGTGCCTATGTAGATAAAGGAACCATGGTAGATACTTGGGCTACTGTTGGTAGTTGCGCTCAAATTGGCAAAGATGTGCATTTGTCTGGAGGTGTTGGAATTGGTGGTGTGTTAGAACCTTTGCAAGCAGCCCCAGTGATTATTGAGGATGGTGCATTTATAGGATCGCGTTGCATTGTTGTTGAAGGAGTTAAAGTAGAAACAGAAGCTGTATTAGGAGCAAATGTGGTGTTAACCGCTTCTACGAAAATTATTGATGTTACTGGCAACGAACCTGTTGAAATGAAAGGAGTTGTTCCTGCAAGATCGGTTGTAATCCCCGGAAGTTACAGTAAAAAATTTGCAGCAGGGGCCTACAATGTGCCTTGTGCCTTAATTATTGGAAAGCGCAAAGAAAGTACGGATAAAAAAACATCATTGAATGATGCCTTGAGAGAATATGATGTAGCCGTTTAAGAAGATGACAAAAATTACCGCGATAATTCCAACATTTAATGAAGAAGCGAACATCCAAAATGCATTGGATGCAGTTCGTTTTGCAGATGAAATTATTGTCATCGATTCTTTTAGTACCGATGCCACGCTTGCCATTGTAAAAAAAAACAATGCTGTGCTGCTGCAGCGAAAGTTTGATAATTTCTCGAGTCAGAAGAACTTTGCCATTTCAAAAGCCTCTCATAATTGGATTTTTTTATTGGATGCAGACGAGAGTATTGGGAAAAAATTAGAAGAGGAAATTTTAAAAACTGTGAATTCAAATGATCTTGACTATGCTGCATTTTATATTTACAGGAATTTCTTTTTTAAAGATAAAAGATTATACTTTAGTGGTTGGAGAAGAGATAAAGTAATCCGATTGTTTCGCAAAGATACGTCTGAGTATAAGGGAAAAGTACATGAGGAAATCTATACAAAGAAAAAAATTGGTTTTTTGTCAGAAAAAATCCAACACTACTCTTACAGATCCCATCATCAATACAAGAACAAACTGAAAGTTTATTCAAAACTTCAAGCAGAAGAGCTGCTTGAAAAAGGAATTCTTGTGACACCCTATCATTTGATGCTAAAACCTTTGGTAAGATTTCTGATACAGTATTTTATAAAGTTTGGATTTTTGGATGGTAAGGAAGGATTTATCATCTCAAGATTGCATGCCTATGGCGTTTGGAGGAGATATGTAGAGGTGCTACAATTAAAAAAAAGGGTTAGAAATGTGCCAAATCCCATCGCTAGATTCAATAGTGATGTTCATGAAAAGGAAGTATCTATTCTAATAGTTAATTACAAAAGTTGGACCCATTTAAGCAACTGTCTCGATGCCTTACAAAATATTACTGAAGAAAATTTCACCTTTGAAGTCGTTGTTGTAGACAATAAATCTGATGATGGAAAGCTTCAAGAGTTTTCTGACCAATATGGTGAATTTAGATTTATTGAAAATTCAGGAAATAATGGTTTTGCAAATGGTTGTAATACGGCAGCACTGGCTTCAAAGGGAGCTTATTTACTTTTTCTGAATCCAGATACGGTAGCTTCTGAGCAAGCTATTGCTGCCATGTTGGCTCACTTGAAGCAAGATAGTACTACCGGAATTGCATCTTGTAATCAATTAAATGCAAATGGAGGCAGTGAAGATATGGATCGCATGTTTCTAAATACATTTACCTTATTTGGACTTAGTAGGGCGTTATACCGAATCTTTAAAAAGAAAACAGTAGCAGAAAATAATGTTCTTTTTCCTGAGTGGGTTTCAGGTTCTGTTGTTTTTATGAGCCGTGCATGGTTTCAGAGAGTAGCGGGATGGAATGAAGATTTTTGGATGTACTTTGAAGATGTTGATATCTCAAAGAAAGTGCAAGATGCCGGAGGAAAGGTTGCCTTGCTAAAAGATACAAACATCATTCATAATCATGGAGGAGCTTCAAGAATAAATATGAAAACGGCAAGTATAACAAAAACAGAGGTGCTCATTTCTAAGCATGTGTACCTCGCTACACATTTTAAAGGTTTGAAGCGATTTTTATTGCTTTTCGCGGTAGTCGTAAATACATTTTTCTCTAAATTGCTTTTTGCAATTATGGGAGTGTTTTTCTTTTTTATTCCAAAATTGAAATTAAACATATATTTGTTTTTAGAATTGTTGAGGTATTACATTCAAGCGATTAAAAAGGGAAGCTGGCTGAGTAAAAGAGGGATGAACTTTCCTTTTAAGAAACAACTATAAAATTTTAGATTTATGAATGACGAAACGAGAGGATATTATAAAAATGTAAGACCAGAAATGTTGAGATACATCCCTGACTCTGCTAAAACCATATTAGAGATCGGCTGTGGTTCGGGTAACTTTTCAAGGCAATTGGAGCGAAAAGGAGTTGAAACTTGGGGATTAGAACCCTGTGAGAAATCTGCAAAAGAAGCGCAAGATAAATTGCATAAAGTACTTAAAGGGACCTTAGATGAAAGATTCAATGAACTTCCAGATGCCTATTTTGATGTCATTGTTATGAATGATGTGATAGAACATTTATTGGAGCCTTGGGATGATCTTGTAAAGTTGAAATCGAAATTAAAGAAAGAAGGGGTGTTGGTTACCTCCATTCCTAATGTTCGGTACTCTAAAAACATCTTTAAAATGATTTTTAAACGAGATTGGAAATATACAGATGATCTCATTTTAGATCGAACACACTATCGTTTTTTTACAAAGAAAAGTATGAAAAGAATGTTTGGTGATTGTGGTTATACGGTCTCATCTATGCACGGTATCAATACCACAAAATCTTTTCTATATTTTCCTTTTGCAGTAATATTTAATGTACTGTTCTTAGGTTCTCAGTTGGATATGTTTTACATGCAGTATGCAACTGTAGCAAAGAAATCAAGTGAATAAATTTTGATAAAAGAGTCATGAGTGATGCAGTTGTAGAGAAAACGATAGAAGCACTAGTAGCAGGAAATACCATACTGTATCCTACAGACACAGTCTGGGGTATTGGCTGTGATGCAACAAATGAAAATGCAGTTGCAAAAGTATATCAGTTAAAGCATAGAGCAGAAACCAAGAGTCTGATCATTTTGGTTGCTTCTTACAGCATGTTATCATCACATGTAGCACATGTTCCTGATGTCGTTGAAAACATTCTTAAAACAGCTACCAAGCCAACCACTATCATTTACAGAAATCCAATAGGAATAGCGTCTAACTGTATTGCTGAAGACGCAACTATTGCGATTCGAATCGTGCAAAACGAATTTTGCAAGGAACTGATTGAGCGTTTTGGAAAACCAATTGTTTCTACATCTTCAAATATTAGTGGGATGCCTACACCTAAAACATTTTCAGAAATAGATGCTGCAATTTTGGATAGCGTAGATTATATAGTAAATTTGCAGCAAGAAAAAATAGCAGCTGCTTCTTCTCAAATTTTGAGAATTACAGCTACCAACGAGGTCGTGGTTATTAGAGAATAATTCTATGCAACAACAATTTTACAAGGAAGCCTTAGTCGCTCCAATATTCAGTTATATTTCAAAAGCATCAGCTCTATTATCTGTAGAAAGTTATGTAATTGGTGGTTTTGTACGTGATCATATTTTAAAACGTGGTGATGCCAAAGATATTGATGTGGTTACAGTGGGGAGTGGAATAGAATTGGCTCAAAAAGTTGCAGAGTTGCTTCCAACAAAGCCAAAAGTACAAGTTTTTAAAACCTATGGCACAGCTATGTTGCGTTATAAAGATGTAGAAATAGAGTTTGTAGGAGCGCGTAAAGAATCATACTCAGAAGATAGTCGTAATCCAGAAGTAGTA
Source organism: Polaribacter sp. (assembly GCA_042091715.1). Lineage (GTDB taxonomy): Bacteria > Bacteroidota > Bacteroidia > Flavobacteriales > Flavobacteriaceae > Polaribacter. The sequence continues at coordinate 45,888 of JBELGW010000020.1, forward strand.
GAAGGGTCTTTACAAGACGATCAAAATAGAAGAGATTTCACCATCAATGCACTAGCACTTAGTTTAAATAAAGAGCATTTCGGACTTTTATTAGATCCTTTTAACGGGATGCAAGATATGAAGTCTAAAATTATAAGAACGCCATTAGAGCCAAATATTACCTATTCTGATGATCCGTTGCGCATGATGCGGGCCATCCGTTTTGCAAGTCAGCTCAATTTTACAATCGAACCTGCATCACTAGAGGCAATCTCGAACAATGCAGAACGATTGAAGATCATCACAAGAGAACGCATTGTAGATGAGTTGCATAAAATAATGGCATCTAAAGTGCCGTCAGTGGGATTTTTGTTGTTAGAATCTACAAAATTATTAAGACAAATTTTACCCGAGTTAACCGCCTTAAAAGGAGTCGAAGAGGTAGAAGGTCAACAACATAAAGATAATTTTTATCACACCCTAGAGGTGGTAGATAACATTTCAGTTAATACCAATGACCTATGGCTTCGATGGGCTGCCTTGTTGCATGATATCGGAAAAGCACCCACCAAAAAGTTTAGTAAAAAAGTGGGTTGGACCTTTCATGCCCATGAGTTTGTAGGGTCTAAAATGGTGTTCAAGTTATTCAAACGATTAAAAATGCCGTTGAATAATAAAATGAAATTTGTTCAAAAAATGGTGTTGTTAAGCTCGCGTCCAATTGTATTAGCGAGTGAGGTAACAGATTCTGCTGTTCGTAGATTGATTTTTGATGCAGGAGATGATATTGATGCGTTGATGACCTTGTGCGAGGCTGATATCACCACCAAGAATCCGAATAAATTTAGACGTTATCACAGAAACTTTGAATTGGTTCGAAAAAAAATAAAAGAGGTTGAAGCACGTGATCAAGTACGAAATTTTCAGCCGCCTATTTCTGGAGAATTGATTATGGAAACATTCAATCTACAGCCATGTAGAGAGATTGGTCAGCTCAAAGAATCTATCAAGAATGCCATCCTCGATGGTGAAATTCCAAATGAATACGAAGCATCATTTCAGTTCATGCTCGTGAAAGGAAAAGCCTTAGGCTTGCACAGCCACTCTTCATAAACATGTGCTCTTTGTTAGGCTTGTTTTGTAACAGCAAAGTACTTGTCTAAGACCATGAGAGAGATTATTTTTTCTAGTTTCTGATCTCTAAATTGGTCAACCCAAGCATTGGCATTCCTAATTATTTGCGCTGCTTCCTCTTCGTGTTTCGAATAATAGTCCATTTTCTCTAACATATCAGAATAATCCTCTTGGATATGCACATAATGTACATTTGGAATTAGTTTTCCCTCCATAAACCAGGTTTCGAATTTCGGAGTTGGCATAAAGCACAAAGAATTGGATGACATGATCCATTTCAAGTTCGTAGCAACATCATTTCCTTCAATGGATAATAAAAACTTATGTTTGAGTTGCTCTTCGATCGGCATAAAGGGTTTTTTCCAAGCTGCTTTTCCTACTGGACGTTCATCGATATGTCCAATGTTACATTTTGGGTGCTGATAGAATTGGGCGACAAGGCTTCTTCTATTTTCTTTATGAATCATTCCACGCCAAGCAATCATGTCTTTTTTTTCTGAGAACGGAATGTCATTACTAACATATTTAAAATGACGTAATTGATTCAGCTTCATTAAAACAGAGTTTCCGCTATGTGCAATAGGACGGCTCTTTACAATGGTCAACGTTTCTTGATTGTCTTCAATATCTCCAAAGTTAAAATGCACTTTTAAGAAAGACGGAAAGTATTTGGTGTATCTGGCCAAATCATAAAAGTACATCGTATCTTTTTTAGGTCGCTTAAAGTCTTTTAAAGTCTTCGTATTTGGAGGTAATTCGCCCGTTTCATTGTCAAGGTAGTACTGCACTCGGTCCGAAATGGTTTTTTTAGGATACTTGGATGCCTGTGTAATCCAATAATTCTTCTTCCGCCTGAAGAAATATTTAGGAAGTCCTAATTCAAAACTATTGCTAATGTAAAAGGCGAGTTTAGAAGTTCTGATAGTTTTAATGACGTTCATGTTTACACTAAATTTTGCATATGAACTAATTTGTGATACGCTCCCTCTTGCTTTAATAAGTCTGCATGTTTCCCTTGTTCAATAATATTTCCATTGTTCAAAACCACAATGAGATCTGCGTTTTGAATGGTAGACAAGCGATGCGCAATGACTAAGGATGTTCTATTTTGCATCATGTTCTCCAATGCGAGTTGCACCAATTGTTCAGACGCGGTATCTAAGGCAGAGGTAGCCTCATCTAAAATCATGATAGGCGGATTTTTTAAGACTGCTCGTGCAATGCTTAAACGTTGCTTTTGTCCGCCTGAAAGAAGGTTCCCTCCATCGCCAATATTGGTGTCAAATTGATGATCTAGCTCTTGTATAAACGCATTTGCATTTGCAATTTTTGCAGCTTCAATAAGTTGCTGTTGTGTTGTATTCTCTGTACCCAATTTTAAATTATTAGCTACACTATCATTAAATAAAATAGCATCTTGTGTAACAATGCCCATCAAATGGCGCAATGATTTTTTGGAAATATCTTTGATATTTACACCATCAATGAAGATGGCTCCTTCATTTACATCGTAAAAGCGTGTAATCAAATTGGCTAAGGTAGACTTCCCGCTTCCAGATTGTCCTACCAAAGCAACAGTTTCTCCTTTGTTTATGGTCAGCGAAAAGTTTTTTAGAACATATTGATCTTTGTATTTGAAGGAAATATTTTTGAATTCTATTTTTGAATCGAATGTTGTTTTTTGCAGTGCATTTTCTTTATCGATTATCGGATTTTTAGTTTCTAATACTTCCATAATTCGTTGGGCAGATGCATCTCCTTTTTGAATGTTGTAGTAGGCAGTGGTAATGGCTTTGAT
>JBELGW010000021.1:0-43352 GCA_042091715.1 Polaribacter sp.
CTTCATCTGCATTGCATACGATGTATTTTTGATCTTGCTCTTCTTTACAAACAGCGTCTAATTTGAACCAAAATGGAAATCCTGCGCCTCCACGCCCACGTAGATTTGCAATTTTTAATTGTTCAATGGTGTTTTTCGGTGTGGCTCTGTGCGCATTAGATAGCTTATAAAATAACGGTACATCGTCAATATTTCCTGTTAAAATAGGATGTGTATTCGCGTCTACGTCATAGGTGTTCTGTTGTTGTTTTTTCTCTTTTAGAATGTTTGCAATATCTTCTTTTGAAGAGGCACTGTAAGTGGTGTTGTTGAACATAAAAGCACTATTGGTATGACAGCGTCCAACACAAGCCGCATGTCCTATTTCGTTTGATTGGAAATGCTGTTCGAGGTGGTTGTTTAATTCTCGTTGAGAACCTGCAACCATACAAGCGGTACCTGTGCAAATATGGACTTTCTTTTTTTTATTCTCAGCACGTGTAAAGTCATAGAATGAACTAGTTCCTAAAACCACAGAGTCGTCTAGCATGAATCGTTTTGAGATGCTTTTCAGCGCATCTTTAGCATTTTTTTTTTGAGAAGCGACGGCTATGTTTTCAAAAAGATTGTCATCTAGACCTTTTCTCGACGATAGTGATCTGATATTCTTGTTTGCCATAGGACCTGTTTTAAATATAAATGCAGTAAAGGTTTGTCATTCAGTTACAAATAGGACTCGAAAATATAAATTCTTATGCCGTGTGATGAAATATACGTTCTCGCTTGCATGATTATCTACGCTATTTATTGAAATACATATTTCTATGATATCTCGGCATGAAGAACAACTCTCATTCAACTGCAATACATAGGTACTAATTTTGAAGTTTTGCTGCAGTTTATGAGCAAAAGTCATTAAAAAAAAAGCCTCTAATTTAAATTAGAGGCTAAATACATTCTATTCCCCTTAACTAATAAAATGCATTTGTTTTTCATATCTTATTGATATACTGCAATATACTATTTATTTTTTTATAATAGGTGTACTTCTCAATTTTTAGTAGAAAATTTTAACAAGAGTATTGTAGAGGAGGATGCTCTAAAAATCTTTTAATTTTATCTCCTGAGCTACTCCTTTTAGAAACGAAATGAATGGAATGCCTCTAGTTTTAAACGACCTTAGAAACGTGCGTTTTTACATGTAGACCTGCTAGAGAAAGTTCCGTTGTCAAGTAAGACAGATTCACTGATCATATTTGTTGAAAACCTGTGAACAAAGCAAAAAAATACGTTTATTGTCCTTGTCGGTTGTAAAAAATAGGTAAGAGGATCCTCCATCTTTTATTTTTGTTTTTTTTCTAATTTGAGCCACACTTTCAGGGAAGTTTCGCGTGGTGATGTTTGCTTTATTTTCGGGTAACAACTTTTGAATCTCTTTTCTGTCATAGGAACCTGTATGCTGAACAATAAATGTTCTTCCGGGAAATTCAATACAATCATTAGAGGTGTATAGGTGCGAATGTTGGTGTAATTTCTCAAGGTTATATTGAGCACTTACTTCGTGAAACCCTCCAGATTTTAAAATTGCTGAATTGGGTTCGTAGATGTATTTTTTCGGAGATGCATAGTTTGATGTTTTTATGTTATGGTATTCGAAATCAAATAGTTGTATTTTATTTTTTGCGAAGTTAATGGTTTTTATTTGGATGCTTTCATTGTAGTTTTTTTCCAAGAGAAATAACAATTCTTTTACTTCATTTTGGACTGCTACAATATGAATTTCTTTTACAAAGCGAAGTTCTTCTATGGTTTTTGAGAGATCTAAAATTGGGGAGTTTTTGATGAGTATGGCATCCGATTTCGAGAAAAGAAGATTTAAATTATCAGGAACATTCGGAACACAATCTTTTAGCAGGAATACTTTGCTATTGCTCGTATCACGTCGAGAAGGATCGATGTAAATCCAGTCAAATTTGGATGAAGTTGTTTTTAAATAGGAGATTCCATCGCCTGAAAACAGGGTGATATTTTTAGTGTTGAATTGTTTATAGGTGTTTTTAACAATTGTTGATAACTTTGAGTCTAATTCACAGTGAGTTACCTTTTGTATGACCTTTGAAAAATAGTAACAATCTACTCCAAAACCACCAGTGATATCAATCAGTGAATCACCTGAAACCAATGACGCTTTGTAAGAAGCTGTTATTGCTGAAGAAGTTTGTTCAATGTGTATTTTTGGAGGGTAATATAGGTTGGATGCTTGGTACCATTTCGGGAGTTTTTTCTCGCATTTATTTTTGGAAATAATTTGTGAAACCAACTCTTGAATAGTAACTCCTTCAAAAGGACTTCCTTTAAAAAGCAACTTGGATGTGTCAGTTTTTAAATTGGCAGAGATAAACTGCTGAACTTCGGGAAGTAAAATAATTGGATTCAATTACAGGTCTTTTGTTAACGATTTTACAATTTTGTTATCAGACAAAAATTCTTTTAAAATTACTTTTAAAGCAGTATACATCGGAACAGCAGTAATCATTCCCGTTACTCCAAATAATAAACCTCCAATGATAATAATGAGGAAAATTTCTAATGGATGCGACTTTGTTGTTTTTGAAAAGATAAAAGGCTGACTGAAAAAATTGTCAATCAATTGAGCAATAAAGTAGCCAATCATCACATAAATTGTGGTGGGTAAGATGCTTGTCTGAAAATCGAGTCCCAAGTTGCTAGTCATGGATAATAAAAACATGATTACAGCACCAATCAACGGTCCGATATACGGAATTAAATTGAGCAGCGCACATAAGAAGGCAATGACTACGGCATTGTCTATTCCAAAGATCAGTAGAATGACGGTGTATAACACAAATAATATGGTGATTTGGAATACCAATCCAATAAAGTATCGAGACAAAAGATCTTTGATGATTTCTGTGGATTTAGAAAAACGAGTTTCACTTTTGTTTGGAATGATTGTTAAAACGGCATTTTTTAGCAGTTGGCTATCTTTCATAAAGAAAAATGAGATGAATAACACTGAAAATAATCCAATACTCAAGGAGCCTAAAGCACTAACCACTGAATTCAGTAAATTTGGAATGGCCTGGAAACTAGATAAAAAGTCAACGTTTTTTAACTCTGATAGTAAATTGATATTTTTTGATAAAAAATAGGTGTTTACTTGACTGAGGACACTTTGAAGGTTTTCTTCTAATTTATCGGTTTGTAATAAGGAGAGACTTTCTCCTTGTTTGATGATTAAAGGCACAAACATTACGATAATTCCGAGTAAAAAACTCACCAAAACAAGCATGGCAGTAATGACAGCAAGTGTGTTTGGAAACTTCAATCTTTTTTTTAAAAAACGGATAAGTGGCCTAGCGATTAATGATAGTATGGCTGCTATGATGATGTATACAATGACAGATTGAATGGCATATAAAAAATAAAGGAGTAATGCTATCCCTAAAATGATCGCCAGAGCTTTTAAGATTCCGTTTGATATTTCTTTTGAATTCATAACGTAGTTATCGTATTTAATTATAAGCTTTTACAGCACCCATGCTCAACGTTCTTCCTCCAGTAAATGCATGCGTTTTAGGCAGCAGTGTCCCTGACGCTGTTGTGAACCAACCATCCCATGAAGCAGGTACTCGCATCATTTTCATGCTCGGCACTGTCATTAAAAATTGTACTGGCAAAAAATCGTCATTTAAAATCCAAATATAGGAATCTCCTGGAGTACTTCCTCCTTTTGTATAGGTTACTTTGAGTGCTTCTTTCCCATCTATTGTTATGGCATTTCTAATGATGCCGTCTTCGAAAAGTTTGTGAGGAGCCACCAACCAAAAACTATCATTATTAAAGATTCTTTCTGCTGTTTTAAAAAGTTTTTCTTTGTTTTCAATGGTTTTCTTACCATCAATAAATAGGGTGCTTTTATGGAGCTCATTTGGGTGTAAAGTTACCTTGTTGTTTTTCCATAATACATCAACGATATGATTTTCTTTGTCCCATGTAAAGGATCGGTTTCTTCCAAAACTCCATTCTAAATAGCGTGTGTTTTTATAAGCATTATGTTTTATCTTTTTGAGCACCTTCTTTGCCAATGCATCTGCTTTAGGGTTGCTTGTTGATACATTTGTCATTGGTAGTTTCATCCCAAAAAGGTCAATTTTATGCTGTGTTGAAAGCACAGCTCCCGTGCTGGTAGTTTTCCATGCATCCCAGCTAGCTTCGATACCGCCTATGGGAATAATACCCACCCACATTTTATAGCTTTTTGGTCGTCCATGGTCATCTAAAATCCACAAATAAGAATCTCCTGGTGTAGAACCACCCGATGAATAGGTGACCAATAAAGCATCTTTACCCTCATGTTTTACAATACCTCTTCTCACTCCTGTGTCAAAAACTTTATAAGGAGCAACCAACCAAAAACTATCATTGTTAAAATAGTTGAAAGCTTTTTGTATCAGGGTATTCGAATCGTCAGCGTCTGTCGCTTGAAGAACCAATGAGTTAGTTGGTGCTTTTGTATCTAAAGAAACAACAATGTTGTCCCAAGATACCTTTACGGTGTTTTCTGCTTTATTCCATTCGTAATGGTGTGCTTCCCTGAAAGACCACGCAATATATTCTGTTTGTTTATAGGCTTCAAAATTTAGAGAGGAAAGCATTTTTCGTGCCAATGCATCTGCTTCTTTTCCTGCAACTCCTTCTGGCAATGCCTCATCATTTTTGTAATAAAAAATTGCAATTACTAGCACAAGTATTGCCAGGACTATTCCAAAGATTTTTCCTGCTTTTTTCATTTCTTTAAGTGTCTTGATTTGTTGTATTGCTAATGTAACTTATTTATTTGTATTTTGACAGCGTAAAAGTTGTTTTAGTATTGATTGTTTTTGTATCAAAATTTTTCATAATGTCCTGCTGAAAATAGCAGATGCTTTCCTTAATTTAAGGGAAGATGGATTTGAACTTTTTAGGGATGTCTTTTGAAACAGAAATAGTTTCATTGCTAAAAGGGTGTTGGAAAGCAACAGAAGAGGCATGTAAATATAGTCCTTTACCTTTTAAGAAAAGAATTGGGTCGCCATAGGTCTTATCTCCCAAAATCTGATTTCCGATAGAGGAGAGGTGAATTCTTAATTGATGCTTTCTTCCTGTTGTTGGTGATAGTTTTACGAGGTGCAAGAAACTGAAGCGGTCCGATTTTACTGTTTGTAACACTTCAAAATTGCTTTGTGAAGGCTTATTTTCAATAGGTATGTTTATGGATCCAATGGTATCCATTTTTCCCATGCAAATTGCGTAATAGGTTTTTTGAATTTGTTTTGTTTCAAACAACTGACTCAATTTTGCAATGGCTCTACTTGTTTTACCAATCACTAAAACGCCAGACGTCGGATAGTCTAGCCGGTGAATTGGTTGGGGTTTTACGGCGTCTGGTTCTGAACTTTTTTGCAAATTTTGAGTCAATGCATTTGCAATGGTGACGAATTTATTTCCGCTTACTAAAATTCCAGAGGGTTTATAGATTACAGCCAGAAAATCATCTTCAAATAGTACTTCTAATGGATATTTGAGTCTTTTGAAACTCAGTTCTGTTTCTGGTTGAAATAATTCAATTTTTTCACCACCATGAATGAATAGTGCAGTAGATGCAATTGCGCCATTCACAAAAACTAATTTTTTTTTAATGGCTTTTTTAATGCCAGATTTTGTTGGAGTGGTTTTAAAAATTCCAACGGCATATTCTTGCAATCTCGTTGGTTCTTTTAATGCAATGGCAATATGTATTTCTACTAATTGCATTTAATAAGCAAATAGCTGTGTGTCATCTTTAAAAGCTTTAAACTCTAGGGCATTGTTTTCGGGATCATAAAAAAAGAGCGTTGCTTGTTCCCCAACTTTTCCTTTAAAACGAATGTAAGGTTCGATTACAAATTGAACGTTCTGTTCTTTTAGATTCTGAGCAAGTAGCTGCCAATGATCCCATTCTAAAACAACACCAAAATGTGGCACAGGAACTGCTTGTCCGTCTACCGGGTTTGTTTCGATGGGTTGTATTTCTAGTCCTTCTTTTTGATGCAATACCAATTGATGTCCAAAGAAATTAAAATCGACCCAAGTAGCGGAGCTTCTGCCTTCTTGGCATTTTAGAACATCGCGATAAAACACCCGACAGGTTTCTAGATGTTTTACTGGAATAGCGAGATGAAAAGGTCTTGTTTGTTGCATGTTATTTTTTTAAAATCCTACAGCAGCATCGTCACCTCTCGGATCTGCACCGCCTTCTAATTCACCATTTGGTAATACTAATATAGCGTCTACTCTTCCAATAATTAGCGAATTTTGCTCCATAATTTTATAGCCTAATGATGTTAATTTTTCTTTGGTAATGCTATCAAATCCATTGGGTTCCATGCGCACATGATCTGGCATCCATTGATGATGAAAACGAGGTTTATTTACAGATTCTTGCATCCCCATATTGTAGTCTAACACATTTACAATGTTTTGCAACACAGACGTAATGATTGTAGAACCGCCCGGGGTTCCAACTACCATTTTTAAGGCTCCATCTTTAGCTACTATTGTTGGTGTCATAGAACTGAGCATTCTTTTTTCAGGAGCAATTGCATTGGCTTCCGAACCTAATAAGCCATATACATTTGGTACACCTGGTTTTGCACTAAAGTCATCCATTTCATTGTTTAAGAAAAATCCAGCACCTTTTACAAGGACTTTAGATCCGTATCTCGTATTTAGTGTTGTGGTAACTGAGACCGCATTTCCAAATTGATCTACAATGGAGTAGTGTGTTGTTTGGTCACTTTCCTTGCCTAAAACAGCACCATGAGAAACATCCGTAGATTTTGTTGCTTTATCCCAAGAAAAAGTGCGCATTCTATCTCGTATATAACTTGCTGCTATTAAACTGTCTTTAGGGACATTTACAAAGTCAATATCACCTAAAAAATGTGCTCTGTCAGCATAGGACCTGCGCTGTGCCTCGGTGAGTAGTTGAACATATTTTGTAGAATTATGTTCAATTTTTGAAAGGTCATACGGTTCTATAGATTTTAAAATCTGTGCCAAGCAGATACCCCCACTTGCAGGCAGTGTCATCGATGTAATGGTATGTTCTTTATAGTTAAACTCTATTGGTTTTCGCCAAACGGCTTTGTATTTTTTTAAGTCTTCTAAAGAGATAATACCTCCTAGTTCTTTTACATAGTCTACAAATAATTGTGCTGTTTTTCCTTGATAAAAGCCATCTTCTCCATGGTCTCTAATACGTTCTAGTGTCTGCGCTAATGCTTCCTGCTGCAACAAATCTCCCGCTTTCCATTCTTTATTGAATAAAATCTTATAATTGTTTGCTTTTTCGAAGCCTTCCCTACTAGAATTCAGGGCTTTTGCTTGTTTTTCAGTAACTTTAAAGCCATTTCTTGCCAATGCTATTGAAGGTGCTATGAGTTCCTTAAAGGGCAGACTTCCCAAGGATTTATGAACTTCAAAAATTCCGGCTATAGATCCAGGAACCCCCACAGAATGAATTCCGAAACTGCTTTTTCCAGGAATTACATGACCTGCTTCGTCTAGATACATATCTCTAGTTGCTGTTAAAGGTGCTTTTTCTCTAAAATCGAGTGCTCCCGTTGTTCCATCATTATTTCTGTACACCATAAATCCACCTCCGCCAATATTTCCAGCTATCGGATAAACAACCGCCAAAGCTAAATGTGTTGCCACCATTGCATCATAGGCATTCCCTCCTTTTTTTAAGATATCCGATCCAATTTGAGATGCTTCTACTCGAGCAGAAACAACCATTGCTTTTTCTGCAATGAGTCCTGTAGTTTTTTCATCCTTTTTTGACGTACAATTCGTAATAAAGAGTGCAGCAAAAGCGAGCGCAACTATTTTTTTCATGATGTTTTGGTTTGACTAATTTGTTTGAGTTTTTCGGAAGAAAAGATACGTAAATCTTCGAAAAAAAGCATGAAATCTTTTTCGAATTCATCCTCTAAGTTTTCTAAATCTTCAATTGCTAAATTCATTTGAGATATGCCTTTTGTTCTTCGATTCATTCCATTGAGTACTTGTCTGATTCCTTCGGTATATTGATAATTATTGAGCCAGTCATGGCGAATCATACTCGGAAGTAAATCTTGTATTTTCTTAGGTAGAATGTCAAAATTATCTTGCAAGAGCGCATAGACTGATTGCACGTATTCTTCTAGCGGTATTTCTGAGAAAAGTGACCAGTTTTTTGCTAAATAATAGTCGTAAAAGATATCAATAATTACCCCTTTGTAATGCTTGTAGCGTTCGTGTAACCTGCGTTTGCTTTTTCGCACAATAGCATGCGTGTCGGTAAAAGTATCTATTTCTCTGTGCAAGCGAATCCCTTGTTTGATTTCTTCAGAGTACTGATCAATTTTATTTCCTAAGATGCCGTCTGCGATGAAATTACCAATCATTATGTTGGTGTTTTTTTCCGATAAATATAAATGGGCTAAGAAATTCATGATCGTAAATGTAATCAAAAAACCACAATCATGAGATTGTGGTTTTTAGTATTTATTAGGTCTTACAAAGTAAGTTGTATTAGCTATTCAGCATCACCGGCATGACTAACATGGTTACTTGCTCTCCTTCATCTGTTCCATCAATTGGTGTGAGGATTCCGGCTCTATTTGGTAATGACATTTCTATCAATACATCATTTGCATTGAGATTGTTCAGCATTTCACTTAAAAAGCGTGAATTGAATCCGATTTCCATATCGTCTCCTTGATAATCACAAGATAAACGCTCATCTGCTTTATTCGCGTAATCTAGATCTTCTGCAGAAATATTTAATTCAGTTCCTGCCATTTTTAACTTGATTTGGTGTGTTGTTTTACTAGAGAAAATAGACACACGTTTTACAGAGTTTAAAAATGAAGCTCTATCTACAGTCAATGTATTTGGATTTTCTTTTGGAATTACTGCTTCATAATTTGGGTACTTCCCATCAATCAATCTACAAACAAGAACAAAATTGTCAAAAGTAAATTTTGCATTTGAACTATTGTAGTCTATCGCAACATCGCTATCAGCACCATTCAAGATCCCTTTTAACAAGTTTAAAGGTTTTTTTGGCATGATGAATTCTGCATTCTCGTTTGCAGTTACGTCGGTTCTAGAATATTTCACTAGTTTATGAGCATCTGTTGCAACAAATGTTAAACTCTCAGAACTAAACTGAAAGAAGACACCACTCATTACTGGACGTAAATCATCGTTACCAGCCGCAAAAATCGTTTTAGAGATTGCAGTGGATAGAATAGCTGCAGGAATTACTGTGCTGCTCGGAGCAGACAAAGACACCGCTTTAGGAAACTCTTCTCCGCTGTAAAAAGTCATGTCATACTTTCCTTGATCAGAACTAATTTCAATAGTACTCTCACCTTCAGTTTTAAAGGTAAGCGGCTGATCAGGAAAGGTTTTTAAAGTATCTAATAACAAACGTGCAGAAACTGCAATAGATCCATTAGAGTCAGACTCAACTGCTACAACGGCACTCATCGTAGTTTCTAAATCTGAAGCAGAAACTTGGAGCTCGTTTTCTGATAATTCAAACAAGAAGTTATCTAAAATAGGTAAAGTATTATTACTATTAATGACACCTCCAAGAACCTGAAGTTGTTTTAATAATTGTGAGCTTGATACTATGAATTTCATTGATGTTATTTTTTAAGTAAAGACTAAAAAGTCAAAAATCTCGCATTCAGTTTCCAAACTAATGCGATATACAAACCTACATATTTTTTTATTCAAAAGGAAAGTATTTTGTAGAAAAGTAGGAGCAACCTAATGTATTTAGAAAAAAGAGAGGCTCGAAATAAAATGATGTGATCTGAGTACGCAATTACTGCCATGAATGCTACGAAAGAGGGCTTCTCTTTTTTTTATGTGTGCTTTGTTCTATTCTGTTAAAGACTGGGCATGTTTTAGAAATTGAAATAACGAGTTGCTAGATTTTAATGACCAGATTTCATAGTGCAACAAGTAGCTGGATTGTTATAAATTTGTTAATACCAAAATGAGGAATGATTGTTACCATAATATTAACCTTATATTTGTTCTTATTCCTTAAATTTAATTTGAATGAAGAAGTACCTGTTGATGCCTGTTTTCGCATTTTTACTTATCACCACCATTAGTGCACAGAAGCCTCAGAAATTAACTTCCACTCAGTTATACGAGAAGCTTCAAAAATTAAATTTTTTAGGAACGGCTTTGTATATTGCTGCGCACCCAGATGATGAAAATACGCGTTTGATTGCCTACCTGGCAAACAAAGTCAAGGCCAGAACGGCCTATTTATCTTTAACTAGAGGAGATGGAGGTCAGAATTTGATTGGTCCTGAAATTCGTGAGTTATTAGGAGTCATAAGAACGCAAGAATTGCTTGCTGCCAGGCATGTAGATGGAGGAGAACAATTGTTCACAAGAGCGAATGATTTTGGATATTCCAAACATCCAAAGGAGACTTTTGAATTTTGGAACGAAGACAAGGTACTGAGCGATGTGGTTTGGGCAATAAGAACCTATAAGCCTGATGTAATTATCAATAGATTTGATCACAGGACACCCGGAACAACACATGGTCACCATACAGCATCTGCGATGTTAAGTAGCCAAGCCTTTGAGTTGGCTGCCGACGCCACAAAGTATCCAGATCAGCTGCAGCATACATCTGTTTGGCAAGCAAATCGATTATTTTTTAACACCTCCTCATGGTTTTACAGAACTAAGGAGGCTTTTAATGAGGCTACTAAAGGAAAACTGACCTCTGTTGATGTAGGTGTCTATTATCCTTTGAAAGGGCTTTCTAATAATGAAGTAGCTGCTTTGGCGAGTAGTCAGCATTTATGTCAAGGATTTGGTCGTTTAACAACACGAGGGAGTCAACAAGAATATTTAGAATTTCTAAAAGGAACTCAGCCCAAAGCAAAGCATGATATTTTTTCAGGAATTAATACGACCTGGAATCGTATTGACGGCGGAGGTGACATTGGAGCTATTTTATATGAAGTAGAAAATACGTTTGATTTTTCAAACCCATCAAAACATCTCCCAGAACTCTTAGCAGCCTATGGGAAAATAAAGGCACTTAAGAATGCCCATTGGAGAGCTATAAAACTAAAAGAAATTACAGAAATTATTGAGGCAGCTGCAGGTTTGTATCTTGAGGTTTCTGCGAATAGTAATTCTACAACTCCTAATGGAACGGTTAAAATGGGTATAGAAGTACTCAATAGGAGCGAAACGAGTACCTCTTTAGAAGGATATGCTATCAAGAACAGTGGAATTTCGTTGAACAAGTCTATGCAAAGAGGTTTAGAAAACAATGTGAAGTATACTTTTAAAGAAACTATTGAATTAGACAACACATCATACTCAGACCCGTATTGGTTGAGCAATCCTTGGTCTACAGGAATGTATGTGGTAAAGGATCAATTAAAAATTGGAAAGCCAACATCTGACCGACCTTTACAAGTCGATTTTCAGTTGCGTATGATGGATCAGTATATCACAATTACCAAAGATGTCGTATATCGATATGCAAAAAGAGACAAAGGCGAGATTTATGAGCCTTTCAATGTATTGCCAAAGGTGACCACTAAATTGGCAAATAAAGTCATTGTTTTTTCGAGTGATGAAGCACAAAACGTAAGCGTTGAGGTGAAAGCAGGGGCCAATAATATCAGCGGAACCGTAGGATTAGATCTTCCAAGAAATTGGACCGTTACACCAAAGGAAGTCTCGTTCTCTATTGTTCAAAAGGGAGATAAGAGTACCGCTAATTTTATGATAACTCCACCAAAGGGTAGTGCTGAAGGGATACTAAAAAGTTATGTAAAAGTTGCTGGAGAGCGCTATACTAAAGAGTTGGTGGAAATCAATTACAGTCACATTCCAAAACAAACAGTATTGTTAGCATCTGAAGCAAAAGTAGTGCGATTGGATATCAAAAAAAATGGTGATTATATAGGTTATATTGCTGGAGCAGGTGATGTAATTCCAGAAAGTTTACGTCAAATAGGCTACCGTGTTCTGAGGATTGATCCAAATGAAATTACCAGCGAGAACTTGCATCGATTTGATGCCATTGTTTTAGGAATCAGAGCCTACAATACGGTAGATGTGTTGAAATTTAAACAAAAATTCTTGCTCGATTATGTAGCGAAAGGAGGTACCATGGTGGTACAATACAATACGAGTGGTAGAAGAGGTGTTGACGTTGGATCACCATACAAATTGAACATCTCTAGAGATCGTGTTACGGATGAAACCGCAAAAGTGACCCTCTTGGCAAAAAATCATGCCCTACTAAATTTTCCAAATAAAATAACGGCATTAGACTTTGATGGTTGGGTGCAAGAGCGCGGATTGTATTTTCCAAATGATTGGGGAAAAGAGTTTACACCAATTTTAGCCATGAATGATGCTGGTGAAAGCCCTAAAAAAGGGAGTTTATTAGTGGCAAAGTATGGCAAAGGACAATATATATATACAGGTTTAAGTTTTTTTAGAGAATTGCCGGCAGGTGTTTCAGGTGCTTATAAATTATTTGCAAATATGCTCTCTATTGGAAAAGAACAATTGACCCTGCCAAAAGAAATAAAAGAATAGTATCAAAGGCTGTTGCGATCTAGCATAACTATTAAAATCAGCTTGAGGGTAAGATGCTCTTCCGATTGTAAAAGTACTTGTGAGATAGCAGTAAGAATACCAATTAAAGAATAGAACTTATGGAAATTGAAAAACGTCCTTGGAAAAAAATGTACAGTTTGGTGCTGATTATGAATGCAGTCTACATCCTATTATTTTATATTATCACAAGGTATTTTACAAATTAAGCAACATATTGTATGGAATTACTAGATTGGGCAGTACTATCAGGTACTTTAGCATTTATAGTGCTGTTTGGCGCTTATAAGACGAGAAAGAATACCAGTGTCAAGGATTTTATAAAAGGAGGAAATGATACAAAATGGTGGACAATTGGATTGTCTGTAATGGCAACGCAGGCCTCTGCAATTACTTTTTTATCTACTCCCGGACAAGCCTTTCACAGTGGGATGGGATTTGTGCAGTTTTATTTTGGATTGCCTATTGCGATGGTTATCATATGTTTGGTATTTATACCTATTTATCACAAACTTAAAGTCTACACAGCCTATGAATATTTGGAGGGGCGTTTTGATTTGAAAACAAGAACATTAGCAGCTCTTTTGTTTTTAGTACAACGTGGGTTGGCTGCGGGAATTACCATTTTTGCACCAGCAATTATATTATCAGCTGTGTTGGGGTGGGATTTAGTTTCCTTAAATATAATTATTGGAGTGTTGGTGATTATCTACACAGTTACAGGAGGTACAAAAGCCGTAAATGTGACACAAAAGCAGCAAATGATTATCATTTTTACAGGAATGCTCGTGGCATTTTTTATGATTCTCTCTAAATTACCACAGGACATTTCATTTACGAATGCACTAGCGATTGCTGGTGCAAGCGGTAAAATGGAAGTACTCGATTTTTCCTTCGATTTAAGCAATCGCTATACCGTATGGACAGGTTTTCTTGGAGGTACATTTTTGATGTTATCCTATTTTGGAACAGATCAAAGTCAGGTGCAACGCTATTTGTCTGGTAAATCAGTGAAAGAGAGTCAGCTAGGGCTCTTGTTTAACGGATTGTTAAAGGTACCCATGCAGTTTTTTATTTTGTTGGTGGGTGTAATGGTATTTGTTTTTTATCAGTTCAATACAGCACCTCTAAACTTCAACCCTAAAGCAAATGAAGCAGTGTTAAATTCTCCATATGCTTCGGAGTACAGCGCACTAGAAACTCAATACAAGCAAATAGAAGACGATAAAAGAGCACTCGTATTAGATGGTGTTCAAGAAAAGGATAAACCTCTCATAAAAGCGCTAGAGACAGCATCTGTATCTATTAAAGAAAAGGCAAAAGTTATCATTGCAAAGGCAGATGACTCTGTTGAAGCCAATGACAAAGACTATGTGTTCATTCACTTTATTTTAAACAACTTGCCAAGAGGGTTGATCGGACTCTTATTGGCGGTAATTTTATCTGCAGCCATGTCTTCTACAGCCTCAGAGCTTAATGCACTAGCCTCTACTACAACCATTGATTTGTACAAAAGAAGCATCCGAGAGGATAAAAGTGAAGCGCACTATGTACAGGCCTCCAAGTGGTTTACCTTAGCTTGGGGTATCTTAGCTATTTTAGTGGCATGTGTCGCAAATCTGTTTGATAATTTGATCCAGCTAGTTAATATTATTGGTTCCATATTCTATGGCAATGTGTTGGGTATTTTCTTATTGGCCTTTTTTGTAAAATATGTAAAAGGTACAGCGGTCTTTATAGGGGCTATTGTGACGCAAATTATCATTATAGCAGTGTTCTTTTTAGATTGGTTGCCTTATTTATGGCTCAATCTGTTGGGCTGTGTTTTGGTAATGACGATAACGTTAGTTATTCAATCAAATATGAAAATGGATTCGGAGACAGCTGTATAATGGAGAGAGGAGCTACCGTGATTGGATGGGGTATTTTAGGCTGTGGTAAGATTGCACATAAATTTGCACAAGATTTATTGAAAGTCTCGAATGCCAGATTAGAAGCTGTTGCCAGTAGAAGTGCGGATAAATCAGCAACGTTTGCTGAGCGTTATCAGGCGAACGTATCGTATGACTCTTATGTGTCGCTATGTCAAGATCCTTGTGTTGATGTGGTGTATATTGCAACACCACATGTATTTCACTTTGAACATTCCATGCTATGTTTACAACATTCAAAGGCGGTATTGTGTGAAAAGCCCTTTGCATTAAATTCAAAAGAAGTACATCAGATGATTGCCTTGGCGAAAGAGAAAAATGTCTTTTTAATGGAGGCCATGTGGACCTTGTTTTTACCGCATTTTCAATATGTACTCAATCTCATTGCGTCGAACGAATTGGGGGGTATTACACACCTAAAAGCTGATTTCGGCCATCCGTTTGATTTCGATCCGAATAGTCGAATTTACAACAAAAGTTTAGGTGGTGGTAGTTTGTTAGACATTGGAATTTATCCTGTCATGGCAGCGTTGAACATGTTAGGAGTACCGGATGAAATTGAGGCAAGTGCTCAAATGAGCAGTACGGGTGTGGATGAAAGCTGCAGCATGCAATTTCGATACAAAAATGGTGTTAGTGCAGCATTGTTCAGTTCTGTTGTTGAAAGCACAAAGACGGAAGTCATACTAACTTTTGAAAAAGGAACGGTAACCATCCATTCTCGATTTCATCAACCGTCTCATGTAACTGTAACCAAAGACAAAGAAGTGATAGAAAAAGAGTTTGAAGTTCTTACAAATGGTTATAGCTATGAGGCAGAGCATGTGACTACTCTGTTATTAGATGGAATCAAAGAGAGTGCAGTAATGACTTTTGATAAGAGTCTCGAATTGATACAAACCCTAGACAAAATTAGAGCTAAAATTGGTTTGGTGTATCGTTAAGTAGCTTAAGAGTCTTGCTCTTATGATCGATGTTTTTTAGTCTAGAACATCCAATAATTCAGGTGATTTCCATTTTTCTTTGATTTACGGTCTTGTTAAGTAATAAATATTTTACAAAAAGTAAAGTTAACTTTACTTTTTGTAAAATATTTATTACATTTGCCTTGTAATATAAAATGATACATTATGAAAACGAGTTATTTATTACCAAACAACTTTAAACGTGTTGGTTGGGTTTTATTCAGTATTGGAATCCTTGGTGGAGTCTTTATGTATGCTACAGATATTGATACTGCAGATTATTTAAAAATGAAAGTGCTTTCTATTTATCATGACGAAATTTTCCGTGAGAAGTCATTCTTCAAAATCATAGAGAATGGTGTTTTTGATGAATTGGTGTCATTTTGTCTTATTATTGGTGGGGTATTCATTGGTTTTACCAAAGAAAAAATTGAAGATGAATTTATCTATAAGTTGAGAAAAGACTCCTTAGTGTGGGCCTTGATAGTGAATTATAGTATTTTATTGATTGCAATTTTGTTTGTGTACGACATGAGTTTTCTGCACATCTTGTTTTTTAACATGTTTACTCCCTTATTGTTTTTTGTTTTTCGTTTTACTGTATTAAAGTCTAAATACCTCCGTTATGAAGAATAAGTTAAAGATACAGCGAGCTATTCACAACCTTACACAAGCTGATTTGGCAGAAAAAATAGGGGTAACAAGACAATCGATAAATGCAATTGAAAAAGGGAAATATGTACCCTCTACAGTATTAGCACTAAAGATAGCGAAACTCTTTAATGCATCTGTTGAGGCTATTTTTGAATTGGAAGGATCTGACCTTTAGATGAAAGAGGAAGGCGTGGTGCTGTATATGATGTTCATGAAGTTTTTAGTTCTAAAGTAGAATCCGTTGATTCGCCGATTATGAATTTAATTTTCATGAATATCTGCAGTGTCATATTGCTCTCTGCTAATCTCATAAAGTAAGCACGATTGAATTTCAGGACAGTGCGCTAGTTTTGGATGTTTAAAAGTTGCCATTTTTTGCATGCCTATCTTTTGCATTACTTTTTCAGAGCTGCTGTTTTGTATTGTACAGGTGGCTATTACTTTTTGAAATTGGAAATTTTCAAAGGCAATGTCAAGGCATTTTTTAGCGCCCTCTGTGGCATATCCTTTTCCCCAACTCGTTTTTTTTAGCCGCCAACCAATATCTACATTTGGAGTGAAGTCAGTTTCATAATCCTGAAAAGCGAGTCCGATAAATCCAATAAACTCTCCTGTTTCTTTAATTTCTGTGGCATAGTAACAGTGTCCATAGGTTTTGTAATGTTCTTGTAATTTTGTGATGTAGTCTCTTGTTTCTTCTTTGCTTAGCGTCTCGGGAAAGTGTTGCATTACCAATGCATCGGCATTCAATGCATAGAACGCGTTCAGATCATCTGCAGACCAAGTGCGAAAGCCTAATCTTTTACTAGTAAAGAGGTATTTGGTTGCCATTTGTATTTAAATTAGCTTTGTTTTAAAGGTCTTTTTGATGTGCTGCGTTTTGTCGCTTCAGTTTGTGTGATATGCTCATACTTAACATCACAAAGGCTGTAAAAGCGTAGAATCCGAACAAAATACTTGAATTATTCGTCGTGAGTACCTCCACACTTTCATAACTATTCTCTAGTTGATTGAGTTGTTCTGAGACAATGCCTTCAAAGCCAACAAATGTCATAATAATAGCAATGACAAATACATCGGCCATTGACCATTTTCCTGTTTTAAAAAGAAAGAATTGAATAATTTTCTGCTCTTTAAAACGGGCATTTATCAAATATAGGAAAGAGGAAATTAATTTTGTGATTGGAAAAAGAACACTGAATAAGAAAATCAGAATTCCAACGAAAATAATGCTTATTTTTTGGTTGTCTACAAGTAATAGAACTACCTCATAAATACTTTTGCTTCTGTAGAATAGTACTTGATTTTTAAATGCAATGGTTTCATTTAAAAAGGAAAAGCTAATTTCTGAGATGCGTGCATCTATTTCTATCATTGGCAGCGTAATTCCCAAAAGTAATAATAGAAAGCTAAAGAGAATTGAAATCACATAAGTTCCTGTTGTGATTGTTTTTGAAAGGATGAATAGACTTATACATGCAGTAAAAATAATGCCTAACACTATTATATATACCTGCTGGCTTTCTTGTTCTTCGTGTAGTTTTTGTTCGAGTATGAGAACCGTATCTGCACGAGAATCACCGCCATTTTTTTCTATAATTGGTGCGATTTTAGAATAATCAGTTCGAGAAAATGTGCCTTCTGTGTAAGCTCTCAATAATACCACAATATATTGCTTCATCCCTTCTTGATTATTATCTATATCTAGAAATGTCATGACTTTATCAGTAAGCATTGGGATGTCTTTTCGAATGCCATCAAAAGCAGACGCGTACAAGGAGTTTTTTACCGATCCAAAAAGATCTCCAGTCTTGTTTTCCTTTTGCATGCTTTTTTCGTAGTCATCAATCAATGTTTTCAGCAATGCACCAACAGTAGATTTCATAGACTCACTATCGGTTTCTTCTTTCTCTAAATTGGATAACTTACTGCTAATGACAGTCGCTAAGAGTTCTTCCCATGTATCAACATTAAGCAGTCCGTATTCTACACTAGCCAAGGCTACGATGTCATTCTTATGCTGTTGCTGTGTCTGTTCACTTTGATAAATCTTTAGCGATACAGCTATTGAAAGTAGGAGTATAAGACTGAAAAAAACGAGTTTTATCCGATTCATTATGTAGGTAGTTATTGATATGCTTCAATTATAAAACGAAAATACAGCTTATTTGTAACATTTGAAGAATAAAAAAAAAGAAGGGCGCTTTATTCATAACGATGTCTTAACCTTGGGGGTTGTATCTTTGACAAAATTTAAAAAGAATACATGAAAAAATATATTTCAGAACTCATAGGTACCTTTTCATTAGTCTTTTGTGGAACTGGAGCGATGACAGTCAATGAAATTACTGGGGGCGATGTGACCCATGTTGGCGTTGCAATTACGTGGGGATTGATTGTGATGGCTATGATTTATGCGTTTGGAGAAATTTCAGGAGCGCATTTCAATCCTGCTGTGACCATTGCTTTTGCCTATGCTAAAAAGTTTTCATGGAAAGAGGTTCCTAAATACATTGCTATGCAATTAGTAGGCGCTTTATTGGCAAGTTTAGTGTTGCTGTATTTGTTTCCAGAGGCGGAGCTTTATGGAGCTACCATTCCAACTTTAGATATGTGGCGTGCTTTTGTGCTAGAGCTACTGCTAACGTTTTTCTTAATGTTGGTGATTATCAATGTTTCTACGGGCAGTAAGGAAATAGGTACTATGGCAGGAATCGCTATTGGAGGTGTGGTACTATTGGAAGCCATGTTTGCAGGTCCTATGACAAAGGCCTCAATGAATCCAGCGCGCTCTATTGCTCCGGCACTTGTTTCCGGACATTACCAACATTTGTGGTTGTATATGATTGCACCAGTAATTGGAGCGTTATTGGCCGTAGTTTCTTGTAAGTTGGTAAAAGATGAACAATGTTGTGATGCAGGATGTTGATGGATAAAGGAAAAAAAAAAATTAGTGTTTTGGGATGTGGATGGCTTGGTCTGCCATTAGCTGCTCATTTGGTAGCAGAAGGTTTTGTGGTCAAAGGAGCTATTAGAACTTCTGAGAAGAGTCAACTATTACAGTCGAAAGGAGTGCTGCCATTTCTTATTGATATAGATGAAGAAAGTGCAATTGACGCCGATTTTTTTTCAACCGATGTCTTGATCATTGCAATTCCTTCAAAGAATCGAAGCGGCTTCGAACGACTCATTGCACAGATAAGCCAAACAACCGTAAAGAAAGTAATTTTTATAAGCGCTACTTCTGTATATGATGCATCTCAGGATGCTGTGAAAGAAACAGACAAGACCTTAGACACACCTTTGGCTGGTATTGAGCAACTTTTTGTAAAAACCGATAATTTTGATACAACGATCTTGCGTTTTGGAGGTTTATATGGACCAGGAAGAAATCCGGGTAATTTCTTTAAAAAAGGACGTGTAATTCAAAATCCTGAGGGAGTTGTCAATATGATTCATCAAGAAGATTGTATTGCAATCATTCGTAAAATCATTGCAACAGGTGTAGCGAATGATATTTTTAATGCCTGTGCAGACACGCATCCAACACGAAGAGAATTTTATACCAATGCAAAACAAAAGTTAGGACTAGATGCTCCTGATTTTGAAGAGGGTCAGCCAATCGTTTTAAAGGAAATCTGCAGTGAGAAGTTGAAAAGGAAATTAAAGTACACCTTTAAGTATGCAGATATATTGCATAGTTAAGTGTATTTTCTTTTTCTTAGGTAGGTGAATACAACTCCAAAAATAGCCAATAGCAACAAAGGCAGTGCAATGTTGAAAGCCTGCCAAAACAAACGCTCTTGAAAAGCTTTTTGTTTGTTTAGTAGGTTTATCTTTAATCCCTTATTTCGCAGGTGTATCAATCCATCGTCATCCAATAAATAGTCTACAGTATTTTGTAAGAATTCTTTATTTCCATTCGTTTCTTGTGTCCATTTGTCTAAAGATAAGTCGTAAGGACGCCCTTTCACTAATTGGTTTCGTCCAATATCTCCATCGGCAATCACCACCATTTTATTGGCTTTGCTTGTTGCTTTGTAAAGCGCTGTATTGAAAGGTTTGATTCGGTTTTTATAAGCCGAATTGAAAGTCCCTTCTAACAACACGGCAAGCAACTGTTTGCCGCTTCGATAGTCTGATTGCTTGGGTTCGTCGGCGATGCTTTTTAAATCGATAAAATTTGGTGTTCCTATTTTACCCGAAAGCAAAGAGCTCGTTAACAAAGCTGTCTTTTTCAATCCATTTTTTAAGGTATCAATTTGCGTGGTGTACTGCAAACGAATAGGGCGGATATTTTTGGTAATGGGGTGAGATCTATTTCCATTGACCAAAGGATGATAAAACCAAGGTAGGTTTTGATATTGTGTTTGGTTGCCCATGTTGCCTGTTGCCAATCGAATATTTGCAGCATATAGGTCTTTTACAAGACTTGAATTAATTCGAACACCATATGAAAAGAGAAGGTCTGTTAGATTTAAATCTCTCGGGTATACGAGCATTTTACCATTTTTTAACAAGCTATCTTGCTCGGCTTGCACTTGATCAACCATCCATAATGTTTTTCCTCCATTGATAATGAACTGATCTAAGGTGAGTTTTTCATCCTCAGAGAACTTGATGGTTGGCTTTGCGATAATAGCCATGTCAAAACTTGAAAGATCTTCAAGTGTTTTTTGTGGGGCTGAAGCAACGGCATCTAATGAGAACTTTGCCAAGCTGTATTTTTCTTTTAGTGTGCTTAAAAAACTATAAAATGACAGATCTTCTAATTCTCCATTTCCAGAGATAACCGCTATTTTTTTATTTGAATTTTTAATGAGTTTGTTCAGGGCAGCTGCAAAAGAGTATTCTAGGTTTTCGATGGCAAACTGTAATTGCTCTTCTTGATTTACAGCGTTTGTATTTGGCAATAAGTTAACCAAACTCACTTTGTTCCGATACATTACTTCTGCCCAAGGAAAGATGATTGCTTCAGATAGTGTTCCGTCTTCCTCAACGGTCAACCTACTTGGAGTCATCCCTTTCTTAATGAGGTTTTCTTTAAAAGATTCAGGGTTGATGAATTGAATATTTATCAAGGGGTTTTCTGCTCGTAGTTCTTGTAAAAACTGATTTGTTTCCTGCTGCAATCTTTGAAATTCTGATGGAAAATTACCCTTTAAATAAACCTTTATACGAGTTGGAAATTTGATTTGGCTTACAATATTTTGAGAAGTCTTTTTTAGGGTATATCGTTGATCTTGTGTGAGATCGAAACGCAGGTAATACTGACTTGCGAGAATGTTTATGAGCAAGAGTATTAAAAGCAGTGTGACAGGGCGTAAGTTCTTTTTAGACATTGCGTAATTGGTTTTTAGTGAGTACTAAAAAGAGCATGGTGACTGTGAGAAAATAGATCACATCTCTCGTGTCAATAACCCCTCTACCAATACTTTTAAAATGTTCGTACATACCAAATAATTGAACGGTATAACTACTGGCAAATAAACTCGCAATGGCATCGAATCCGTAGAATAGAAAAAAGGTGATGCAAACACCAAGAATAAAGGCAATAATTTGGTTTTTCGATACGGTTGAGGTGAACAAGCCGATAGCGGTATAAGTTGCAGCCAAAAACAACAAGCCTATATAAGAACCTGAGGTGCTGCCAATATCTAAATTACCTAAGGGGTTTCCTAATTGTAAAACTGTAAAAACATAAGTTAGCGTGGGTGCCAAAGCAATACAAACTAAGAACAAAGAAGCAAAAAACTTGCCTAGAACAATTTGCCAGTCTGTAATGGGTTTGGTTTGTAAAGTTTCTATGGTGCCACTGTGAATTTCATCTGCAAAACTTTTCATGGTTATTGCTGGAATGAGAAAGAGTAAAATCCAAGGAGCTAATAGAAAAAAGCTGTTTAGATCAGCGAAACCGGCGTTTAAAATATTCAAGTCATCTTTAAAAACCCATAAAAATAAACCGTTAATTACTAAAAACACTCCAATTACCAAATAGGCAATTGGAGATGCAAAAAAGGAATTGAATTCTTTTTTTAATATAGGAAACATAGGTCTTATCAATTTAAATATAGGTCAATTAACTGCCAAATTTATAGATGCGATAGTCTTTAGACTGTGTGTCTTCTCGTTCGGCTTGCAATGAAAAGAGAAACTTCTCTAATAACGCAGTAGCTGCAACATTATTATGGTGTATGCTCGCTTCAATGGTGGTTAGGTTTAAAGTCATGATTGCAAAGTCTAAAACAACTTTCAATGCTTCACTCATATAGCCTTCATCTTGATAATCTGGATTCATCTCACATGCAATGGTTGAGGACTTCTTCTCAGTATCTATGTTGTTCAAAGCAAGGATTCCAATTAATTGATTTGAGTTTTGTGATACGAGTGCCCATAAAATTTGGCTTTCATTTTCAAATCCATCCAAACAAGTTTGAATAAATCCTTCTGCTTGGTTCAAGTTTTTAGGGGTCTCTCTATCTAGAAACTCATTAACTTCTCTATTAGATCGCAATCTAAAAATTGCTTTTTTATCATCAAAGTTTAATTGACGTAATTGTAATCTCTCTGTTGAAAGTTCAGGGAACATGTGGAATGGGGATTCTTGCATTAATTTATGAATATATGGATTATTTAATTTATTAGTTTAAAACGATTGTTTTGTCAACACTCCAAGCCTCTGGTTTTTTGTTGAATCGTATTTTTGTTTCTGCCCAGACGCTGCTAAATAGGGCTGATTTTCGATAATTTTCTAAATCTATTTCACGCTCCCAGTAGCTATAAGTAAAGAAAACTGTTGGGTCATTTTTGTCTCGGTATAACTCCAATAATTGACAGCCTTTGGTGTTTCTGATGTCTTCCTTTTTTGCATTGAAAGTGGATAGAAACCCTTTCACTTCCTTTGCATGAAATCCCATTTTTACAATTCTTACAAACATACAATTATCTTAATAAAATTCTACAGTTATTCGATCTCTATAATTCAATCCTAAGAGCGTAGATGCACCCCCAACAGTTTGCAAGTTGCTTCTGTAAATTGCGATTTCTAAGAAGTTTGCAGAATTGAAAATAGCAAGTTTATCACCGTCGTAGTGCTTGTGATCTTCATCAATATTATAATTGATAATATCATTATATTTCTGGTATATTTTATCAAAGGTATATCTTCGTGCTGTGATTTTAAAGCGCCTACCCTTGCCAACATCAGTAAAAAGTTTTTTACTAATATTTGTAATCAGATTTCCGTAATTATCAATGTAGATGACACTTCCTGAAATTTGTGTTTGGATGGCATTAATTTTTGGCTGAATTTCAGTCATTTTTTTGAAGGTCTGAATTTCTTTTCCAATCACCCCAAGATTTCCTCCACGAGCAATAAAACAAGCTACTTGAACAAAAACATCCAATACAGGGAAGCTACTCTCAATTCTATCATGAATGTTAATTTCTACAATTTGAGTTGGTTTTATTTCAGAAGCAATCATAGAAATCAAACCATTGTCTGGGCAAATAAAATAATGATTGTCTAATAACAAAGCAATGTGTTTGTTATGGATACTAAGTTCAGAATCTACACCAACAATATGGATACTCTTATCGGGGAAACTCTTGTAGGAGTTCTTTAAAATATAGGCAGTCTCTGTAATATTAAAAGGAGATATCTGATGGGTGATGTCAATGATCTTTGCATCCGCTAATTCAGAGTATATAGCTCCTTTCACTGCACCTACAAAGTGGTCTTTAATTCCGAAATCTGTTGTTAAAGTAATAAAAGACATGTAAAAACAACCTGTTTAATAGTTTGAAAAGACGGCATCAATGAAAGCTCAACTTCTTCTCTCAATTCTATATCTCATCCAAATGAGTATCTAAAAAAAACCTAAAAATTTTTCACAAAGCTAATCAATTCTAGAAATTTATCCGTAATTTTCTCCTAGAAATACGGTAGAGAATGTATCTTATTTTTTTACAACAACGTTTTTCGAACAGCTTCGTTTTTAACCATTTAAAATACACACATTTGACAGAAAGAATCATTGAGCTAACCGACATTGATCCAAAGGAGTTTTTTGGAGCGCAAAACAGTACGATTTCCTTATTGAAGAAAAACTTCCCAAAAATTAAAATCGTTGCAAGAGGCGCGAAATTGAAAATCTATGGAGAATCAGAAATTTTAGATGAATTTGAAAAGAGATTCGAAATGCTCATTAAGTACTTTAATAGGTATAATAAATTGGATGAGAATAGTATTGAACGTATTATCAATGAGACGGGAAAAGAGAGCAAAACAAGTGCTGCAACCAAAGATGTTTTATTGCATGGTGTGAGTGGTAGACTGATCAAAGCGCAGACAGAAAATCAACGTAAAATGGTCTCCTTGATGCAACGAAATGATATGCTCTTCGCGGTGGGGCCTGCTGGTACTGGAAAAACCTACACGGCTGTTGCATTGGCGGTCAAGTCATTGAAGGAAAAAGAGGTGCGAAGGATAATTCTAACAAGGCCTGCAGTTGAATCTGGAGAGAATCTGGGGTTTTTACCAGGCGATCTAAAAGAAAAATTAGATCCTTACATGCAGCCCTTATATGATGCATTGCGTGATATGATTCCACACGAGCGTTTAGAGTCGCACCTAGAAAAAGGAATCATTCAAATTGCACCATTGGCATTTATGCGAGGTAGAACCTTAGACAATGCATTTGTTATTTTAGATGAGGCACAGAATACCACCCACAATCAGATGAAAATGTTTCTTACGAGGATGGGTAAAAATGCTAAATTCATCATTACTGGTGATCCTGGGCAGATAGATTTACCTCGAAAACAAATTTCAGGGCTAAAAGAATCCTTGCTGGCCTTAAAAGATATCGAAGGCATTGCCCATGTTCATTTAGACGATAAAGACGTAGTAAGACATCGTTTGGTAAAGCGTATTATTACCGCGTACAAAAGTATTGAAACAGAATGATGAAAATTGATCGTTATAAGCTTGAACTTCAAGGTTAATTTCACATTATGTATTTGTATGTAATCATATTAGGAACCATGAGTGATCCGATTTTTTATTAGGTTTTTGGGGTTTCCTATTTAAACTATTCTTCAATTTTAGATGTACTCATTTCTCCTTTTAATAGACTTCGGAATCATTGATTTCTAATCATTCCCTAATTTTTAAAGACAATGGAAACTTGCATGATCAAAAGTAGGTCAAAATAGTGCTTAAATATTTTATATCACTCTTGGAGAGAAAGTGATTACAGCGACTCCAATTACGGATAAATTAAAGCAAGTGAAAGCCTTGGTGAAAAATTAAGAAAAATCTTTTTAAAAGTTTACTTTTGCTTGAAACAACAACAACGACTAGAATGAATACAATTAACGAAACGAATTTTAAGTTTCCACTTCAGAAATCAGTCTACAAAGGTAAAGTGCGTGAGGTGTACAATATTAATGATAGTACATTGATTATGATAGCCACAGACAGGTTGTCTGCTTTCGATGTAATTTTACCGAGGCAAATACCTTACAAAGGACAAATTCTCAATCAAATTGCGACAAAAATGATGAATGATACTGCTGATATTGTTCCGAATTGGTTGCAAGCAACTCCTGATGAAAATGTTGCTATTGGTGATGCATGCGAACCTTTTAAAGTAGAAATGGTGATTCGTGGATATCTGTCTGGTCATGCTGCCAGAGAATACAAGGCAGGTAAGAGAATATTGTGTGGTGTATCTATGCCTGAAGGTATGAAAGAAAATGATCAATTTCCAACACCTATAATTACGCCGTCAACAAAAGCAGACAATGGAGCACATGATGAAGACATTACACGAGAAGCCATCCTAGCCAAAAACATCGTTTCTGAAGAAGAGTATTTGGTTTTGGAAAAATATACAAGAGCTTTGTTTCAAAGAGGAACAGCAATTGCAGCAAAACGTGGATTGATTTTAGTAGATACGAAGTACGAATTTGGAAAAACAAAAGAAGGAAAAATTGTATTGATAGATGAAATTCACACACCAGATTCTTCGCGTTACTTTTATGCTGATGGTTATGCAGAACGTCAAGAAAAAGGAGAGGCTCAAAAACAACTATCCAAAGAATTTGTAAGACAGTGGTTGATAGCGAATAATTTTCAGGGACTTGAAGGACAAAGTGTTCCAGAAATGACTGATGACAAAATCATCGAAATTTCAAATAGATACATAGAATTGTACGAGCAAATTACCGGAGAGGTATTTGTAAAAGCAAACACTACGGATGTGCTGGGACGCATAGAAAAAAACATAATCAAATTCTTACATGGATAATAAAAAGCTGAGCATTCGTCCTGTACTAAACTTAGGATCAATAAGTGTTGACGAGGATTTTCAAAACAGAACCTTGCGACCTATATTAAAGTTGCAACATAGTATTATTTTGCAAGTATTTACACATTTTGCTCACAAGCAAAAGACCGATGTAGCACTGTTTTCATTTGAAAAATTAGAAATGCATGTTCGCTCAGTTACCAGAAAGAATACCGTGTTGAGAAATCAATTGCTGGGATTGATTATCGGACAGTTTACAGAGGATGAATTTGAAATTTACGCATTGAATGATGCAGAATTTAATAAAAGAATACTTACCATGATAGGTCAAAGAATCACAGATACTTATCATAAAAACAACTCATAAACAACCAAACCATGATTATAGAACCAAGAACAAGAGGATTCATTTGTTTAACAGCGCATCCAAGTGGGTGTGAGCAAAATGTAATGGATCAAATAGCATATGTCAGATCTAGAGGCAGCATTAACGGACCTAAAAAAGTTTTGGTCATTGGTGCTTCTACAGGTTTTGGATTGGCCTCTAGAATATCCAGTGCTTTTGGGTCTGATGCGGCTACCATTGGCGTATTTTTTGACAAGCCATCTGCTCCTGGAAAAACAGGTTCGGCAGGGTATTACAACACAGCAGCTTTTGAAAAGCATGCACACAAAGCAGGTTTGTATGCAAAAAGTATCAACGGTGATGCCTTTTCCAATGAAATCAAACAAAGAACATTAGACCTTATTAAAGAAGACTTAGGTCAAATTGATTTGGTCATTTATAGTGTGGCATCACCCGTGAGAACACATCCAGAAACAGGAACACGTTACAAATCGGTTTTAAAACCTATTGGAGAGGTTTTTTCCAATAAAACAGTTGATTTTCATACGGGGAAAGTTTCAGAAATTTCAATTAATCCGGCAGCGGGAGATGATGTTTCCAATACCGTTGCGGTAATGGGAGGAGACGATTGGAAGTTATGGATGCATGCATTGCATTCTGAGAACTTGCTATCTGAGGGAGCTACAACCGTGGCTTATTCATATATAGGGCCCTCTTTAACAGAAGCCGTGTATAGAAAAGGAACCATTGGAGCAGCAAAAGATCATTTGGAAGCAACTGCTTTTGATATTTCAGATGCCTTAAAATCAATAAAAGGGAAGGCCTATGTTTCTGTGAACAAAGCGCTGGTTACACAAGCGAGTTCTGCCATACCTGTTATTCCCTTATACATTTCTTTGTTGTACAAAGTAATGAAGGCCAAAGGAATTCACGAAGGGTGTATTGAACAAATTCAACGTTTGTACAGTGAACGTCTATTTGGAGGGTCGTTGGACTTAGATTCTCAAGGAAGAATTCGCATTGATGATTGGGAAATGCGTTCGGATGTGCAAGCTGAGGTGTCGAAACTATGGGAAATAGCAACCACAGAAAATCTCTCAGAGATCGGAGATTTAGCAGGATATAGCAAAGATTTCTTTCATTTATTCGGATTTAAAGTCTCAGGAGTCGATTACGATGTAGATGTTAATGAAATGGTTCAAATAGCAAGTGAGCATGAATAGAGTAATGCATAGAGATGTTGAATTTAGGTAATTTAATTTTCTTGGAGATCTATAGAGAGTTACGATGAAGGCAGTTACAGTTAAAAAAATAAAGGATGAATTGGCTCATAAGAGTGCTACTGAATTGATAGCGCTTTGTTTGCGCTTGTCAAAATTTAAAAAAGAAAATAAAGAACTGTTAACCTATTTATTGTTTGAAGCTGAGAACGAAGAATCCTATATAGAAAGTGTAAAAGAACAGCTAGATGTGCTTTTTGATGAGATCAATCGAAAGAGTTATTTTTACATAAGGAAGAGTGTTCGAAAAATTCTTACACTGACAAAAAAGTTTATCAGGTATTCAAAAAAGAAGGAGACCGAGGTAGAATTATTAATGTATTTCTGTGAAAAACTGAAAACATTCACACCAGCCATCAGGAAGAGTCCAAGGTTGACGGCTACCTTTGATAGGCAAATAGTATTGATTCGAAAAGCCATTGCTACATTGCACGAAGACTTGCAATATGATTATTTGTTAGAGTTGGATGCATTATTGACTTAGTAAACAAAGAATGAGACAGCTATCAAGATAAAAAAGGGTTGCTACATGCATGTAGCAACCCTTTTTAGTAAAAGATTGGTTCTAAAAAACTGTTTATTCTGGCATTACAACAGTGTCAATAGCATGCACAATTCCATTTGAAGCGGCTACGTCTGCAATGACTACCGTCGAAACATTTCCTTTTGTATCAGTAAGAATCACGTTGTTTCCTTTTAATGAAGCAGATAACTTCCCACCTTGAACCGTTGTGATTACAAAAGTTCCGTTGTTTGCCTTAATCGCTTTCACTACAGCTGAAGCAGAAAATTTTCCAGCAACAACATGGTAGGTTAAAATTGAAGTCAATAACTTTTTGTTTTCTGGCTTCAACAACGTGGCAACGGTTCCTTTTGGTAATTTGTTAAAGGCATCGTTTACTGGAGCGAATACCGTAAAAGGACCATCACTATTCAATACATCTACCAATCCAGCTGCTTTTACTGCGGCTACCAATGTGGTAAATGCATCATTTGAAGCTGCAACAGCTACAATGGTGTTCTTTGTTTGGTCTTTAATTGGGTCTGTGTTTGATGCATTTGTTGGAATACAAAATAATACAGCTACTAAAAATACAGGTAAAAATTTCTTAATGTTCATTTGATTTGTTTTTAAGTTGAAACAAAGTTATGGTATTTTTGTTTAACTTACCATGTAAATAGTTAAACAAAAAGCTAAAATTATCTTAAAGTTTTCATTTGAGATGAATTGTATTGCTAAAATATTTGAGGTACCTATGCTACATTATTTAAGATTTGTAACTACTTTTGACGCATCAAGTAGCTGTTACTTCCGAGGCAATAAGTTATCATAACTATGGCTATCGGAAGACAAAATGTATTAATTTAAAAGAGGGTGCAACAATGAAAGACAAGAGAATAGGAATTAGGCCAAAGATAGCAATTATTTCAGAAGAGGAATATGTTCCATTTTCTGAGCGCTTTTCGAACACAACATTACGTCCAATTGTTGCACTTCAGCAACATTTGTTGCTTGCTGTTTTTAAACAGAATGCGAAATCGAGAAAACTCATTCTCAAAAATCTATCCAATCAGAAATTAATTGCCTTTGTAGATACCCTATTATTTAAAGATGCTGTTTTTAAACAGTTAATTTTAGGACTCATTGTTGGGCAATTTACAATGAAGGAGTACGAACAATATATAGAGAGAGATGCAGCTGTTGATGAACTAATCATAGCTCTTGTTGATGAGCTCATGCACGATAATTTGGTGGCATTGAAGCAGTAGATATCTTCACTAAAAGAAATAAGAATGTGTAATGTGACAGGAGGATCACAGATGCGAAAGCAATATTTTAATACCAACAAAGGCAATCAATACAGCGGTTGCCTTTTTTAGTTGCGCAGCATTAAAGAATGAAAGGCTCCATCTATTTCCAATTTGTCCACCAATGAAAACACTAATAAGTAGCAGTAGTGTCAGCTTCCAATCGATGCTGAAGTTCGGATTTGAATATTGCCCCAAGAAACCAGCGAGGGAATTCACTAA
The DNA here is from genome assembly GCA_042091715.1 of Polaribacter sp. GTDB lineage: Bacteria > Bacteroidota > Bacteroidia > Flavobacteriales > Flavobacteriaceae > Polaribacter. The sequence goes on from JBELGW010000021.1 coordinate 30,214, forward strand.
GATAAAAAAACTAGCAGTAGCAGCAATCTTTTTTGGATGGTCCCAATTCGATAAATGAAGTAATGGTGCAAGAAAGATACCTCCTCCAATACCTACCATTCCAGAAATAAATCCAATGAGTCCTCCGTAACTTGCATTTTTAAGCAGACTTATATCTGTCTTATTTTCTTTTAGGTAATCTATTTTTTTAGACATCCACATAACACGAGCAGCAATGAGTAGTGCAGATCCTAGTAAGATAAAAAATACGTTTTGATTTATTTTTAATAGTCCTCCTATAAATGCTAGCGGCACACTTAATAAGGTAAGAGGAATTACTTTTTTCCAACGGTATTCTTTGTGTTTTGCATAGATCATCACATTTCCAGAAACCACCATAATATTGCACAATAATGCGGTAGATCTTATTTGGGTATAGGCAATCCCTGTAAGTGCTAAAACGGCTAAGTAACTGGATCCACCGCCAAAACCCACAGAAGCATATGCGCCGGCAATTAAAAAGAACAAGCACATGATGTGCCAATTGTTGCTAAATACATCCACTACTTCAGAAACATTCATAGCAACAAATATAGTTGTTGTTTTAGGATTTATAAACACATACTCTTGAAAACTCAAATTTCGGAGATGTACATTCGTTTGAAAATAAATGATGAAATGTGGTTCGAATTTAGTAGTTTAGGAACTTTAAAATTTAAGCTTAACCAAACCATGAGTAATTACCACATCAAAAATTTAGAAGAATATTATCAGATCTATAGAAAATCGATAACCTCCCCAGAAAATTTTTGGGAAGAAGTGGCAGAAGAACATTTTGTGTGGCGAAAAAAGTGGAGTCAAGTATTGGAATGGGACTTTGAAAAGCCAGAGATAAGTTGGTTTAAGGGAGCAAAACTCAATATTACAGAAAATTGTATTGATAGGCATTTGGCCACTCGAGGAGATAAAACAGCCATTCTTTTTGAACCGAACAACCCAAATGAGGACGCGGAGCACATTACCTATAAACAATTGCATGCACGTGTAAATCAATTTGCAAATGTGTTAAAGGAACAAGGAATAAAAAAGGGAGATCGTGTATGCATTTATGTTCCTATGATTCCAGAATTAGCGATCGCTGTTTTGGCATGTGCAAGAATTGGTGCCATACATTCTGTTGTTTTTGCTGGGTTTTCATCTACTGCATTGGCTACAAGAATTAATGATGCTGATTGCAAGATGGTGATTACATCGGACGGTTCTTTTCGAGGTCCAAAAACCATTGATTTGAAAGGCATCGTAGACGAGGCCTTAGACCAATGTCCCGGAGTAGAAACTGTGCTGGTAGCTAAAAGAATCAATACAGAAATCAATATGAAGTCAGGACGTGACCATTGGCTTCAACCACTATTAGATGAGGCTTCTTCGGTTTGTGAAGCAACCATAATGGATGCAGAAGATCCATTGTTCATCTTGTATACCTCTGGGTCTACCGGAACTCCAAAAGGAATGGTGCATACAACCGCAGGGTATATGGTGTACACAGCCTATACCTTTAAAAATGCATTTCAATATAGAGAAAATGACGTCTATTGGTGTACAGCAGATATTGGTTGGATTACCGGACATAGTTATATCGTGTATGGACCCTTGTGTAATGGAGCAACTACCGTATTGTTTGAAGGAGTGCCAAGTTATCCTGATTTTGGGCGTTTTTGGGATGTTGTTCAAAAGCACAAAGTGAATCAGTTTTACACAGCACCTACCGCAATAAGAGCACTGGCGAAACAAGGAGTTGAACTGCTCGACGCCTATGATTTGTCGTCTTTAAAAGTACTAGGTTCTGTAGGAGAACCCATTAATGAAGAAGCTTGGCATTGGTATAATGACAATGTAGGGAAGAAGAAGAGTCCAATTATTGATTCCTGGTGGCAAACAGAAACTGGAGGGATCATGATTACACCAATTCCATATGTAACGCCAACAAAACCAACCTATGCAACCTTACCTTTCATAGGCATTCAACCTGCAATCATGGATGAAAATGGAATAGAGCTAAAAGGGAATCAAGTAGAAGGTAGATTGTGTGTAAAGTTTCCTTGGCCGAGTATTGCAAGAACTATCTGGGGAAATCATCAACGATATAAGGAAACCTATTTTTCGGCCTACAAAAATATGTACTTTACAGGCGATGGTGCTTTGCGAGATGAGGTGGGATACTATAGAATAACAGGTAGAGTAGATGATGTCATCATCGTTTCTGGCCATAATCTAGGAACAGCGCCCATAGAAGATGCGATTAACGAGCATCCTGCAGTGGCTGAATCGGCCATTGTTGGTGTGCCTCATGATGTCAAAGGAAATGCCTTGTTTGGCTATGTAACGTTAAAAGACACAGGAGAAGGCAGAGATCAAGATAATTTGCGAAGAGAAATCAACCAGGTCATTACAGAGCACATCGGTCCGATAGCAAAATTAGATACCATTGAATTTACAGAAGGACTGCCAAAAACTCGTTCGGGAAAAATTATGAGACGTATTTTACGAAAGATAGCCTGCAATGATACCGATAATTTAGGAGATATAAGTACCTTGTTGAATCCAGAAATTGTAGCATCTATCATGGAAGGAAAAGTAGTGAAGTAAATGGGATGCATGAGCAATGCAGTATACTGACAATTGAGCTATGAAATAGTTTTGATGCTATTGAGCTTTTGTTAGTCTGTCATGTATATCGTACTTGGCATGTATATTGTTACCTATGAGTACATCTGAAAAACACAAATAATAGATGCAACAACTTAGCAATTCAAAAAATAGAGATAAGAAATCAAAAGTTACCATAGGAAAAGCATTTAAAACCATTATTTGGCCAAGAAGAAATTTGGTTCTTGTTGGTTTGATGCTCATTGTTGTTCGCAGTCTGTCAGGACTTATCTTGCCATGGCAAAGTAAAATTTTATTGGACGAGGTGGTGCCAAATAAAGATTTTGATCAGTTATATGCATTGCTAGGCATTGTGATTACTGCCATCGTACTTCAGGCAGGAACCTCTTTTTTATTAACTCGAATATTGAGTGTGCAAGCGCAATATTTAATATCAGAATTGAGAGCACAGGTCCAAAAGAAAGTACTGTCACTGCCCATTCGATTTTTTGATAACACAAAGTCAGGGGCATTGGTATCTCGAATTATGAGTGATGTAGAAGGTGTGAGAAATCTGATAGGAACCGGTTTGGTGCAACTCGTGGGAGGTAGCATTACGGCTATAATTTCTTTAGTCATTCTTATCAATTTAAATCCTTGGATGACCTTATTTGTATTTCTGCCGATTTCTATTTTCGGATTCGTCGCTTTAAAAGCGTTTAAGTTCATTCGTCCCATATTTAGAACAAGGGGGAAGATCAACGCAGAGGTGAAGGGAAGATTGACAGAGACCTTAGCAGGAGTTCGGGTAATTAAAGCCTTTAATGCGGAGGCGCAAGAAAATCAGACCTTTGAAAAAGGGGTGGATAAGCTTTTTCAAAATGTGAAAAAAAGTCTCACAGCTACCGCCATCATGACAAGCTCCTCAACCTTTTTAATTGGTGTTGCGACAACAGGTATTATGGGTATTGGAGGTTATTATATGATGACAGAAAGTATGACTGCGGGAGAGTTTCTATTCTTTACTTTGATTCTTGGTTTTATGATTGCACCCATTGTGCAAATGAGTAATATTGGAAGTCAATTGACCGAAGCCTTGGCGGGTTTAGACAGAACAGAGGAACTCATGAACATGCAGGCAGAGGAAGATGATTTGAACCGAACCATAAAACTAGAAACTGTGCAAGGGAGCATTGCCTTTGATCAAGTTTCTTTCGCTTATGAAGCCGATAAAAAAGTATTGAAGGATATTAGTTTTGAAGTTCCAAAAGGAACCGTCACCGCTTTGGTTGGCAGTTCTGGCTCAGGAAAATCAACCATAGCAGGGTTGTCTGCTACTTTTTTGAATCCAACTGAAGGATTGATTACCATAGACGGTCAAGATATCTCTAAAATAAAGTTAAACAGTTACAGGAAGCACCTCGGAGTTGTGCTGCAAGATGAGTTTTTGTTTGAGGGAAGTATTAGAGAGAACATTTTGTTTCCACGGCCAAATGCTACAGAAAAAGAACTTCAAAATGCAGTAAAAGCAGCCTATGTAAATGAGTTTACAGATCGCTTTGATCAAGGCTTGGATACCTTGATTGGAGAAAGAGGTGTAAAACTTTCAGGAGGACAACGTCAGCGATTGGCGATAGCCCGAGCAATACTGGCGAATCCTAAAATGATTATTTTAGATGAAGCAACTTCAAGTTTAGACACTGAAAGCGAAGCCTTGATTCAGAAAAGTTTGTCTGAATTGATGAAGGAAAGAACAACTATTGTGATTGCACATAGACTGAGCACCATTAAACAGGCAGATCAAATATTGGTGATAGAAGCTGGAAGTATTGTAGAGCGAGGAACCCATGACGCATTGATTGCGCAAAAAGGTCGCTATTATGAGTTGTATACCTACCAAGCAAAAATTTAAGAATTGCTAAGTCCAATGCAGTTGTTGTGATGAGAACTTTCTTAAATAGGGAATGATTGCGGCACTAAAATTTTCGAAGAAAGGAGTTGGTGCTATTTTCTAGTGTAAGAACTCTTGCAATTTTTCATAGATGAAATCATAGTAGTGATTCATATTTGGAACCATGAAATTGCCGTGCTTGGAAGCGTCTTTTAGGATAGAAATATCAAAAAGAGCTAAGGCATCTACCTCACCAACTTGCCTGGTTAATTCATGCAATTCTTTTTGAAGTTTACAAAGAAAGATGTGCTTGAACTCGTTGTCTAAAATACCATTTGGATGTGTAATCTCGTCTTTACGGTATCCAATTTGTGCCAAATCCTCTGCGGTGATTTCAATGCCAATTTCCTCTTTGGTTTCTCTGATGGCCGCAGCAATTGTTTTTTCACCAGCGCCAATATGTCCAGCAACAGAAACATCCCAATGATTTGGGAATACTTTTTTAACCGCGGCTCTCTTCTGGAGTAGTATTTTTCCATTCTCCGTATAAAACCAAACATGCACGGTTTGATGAAACCATCCATGTTTATGAGCTTCCGACTTCAAAGCGGTTTTTCCGGTTAATTCGCCTTTGGTATTTAATATGTCTATGAATTCATCCAAGATGCCAACTTTATTAAAAAGATAAAATTAATGTATTCTTTTGATGTTCTTTTTGATCACCTCTTTACAAACAAGAAGAAATACATGCTGTTAATTTCTGAAAATCTTCTTTCGTATTGTAGACATGACAAGAAACTCTAATATAGCTTCCTCTAAAAGAAATATAAATATTATTATCTTTAAGTTTAGTTTTCAAAACTTCAATATTTATTTTTTCTGGTAATAAAATTCCAAAAAGATGATGAGCTCTGTATTGATCATTGACTATAAAACATCCTAATTCTCTTAATTCTCTTACCGCGTTTATTGTTGTTTCATTGCAATATTCTTGAATTGCCTCAGGAGTCCATTTGATAATTTGTTTTAGAGCAGCAATTTGCATTTGAATATAAATAAAACTTCCTTGCTGTCCAACTGAATACCGATTGGCCAAGGATTTATATTCTTTTTGATAATTTGTTAAGCCACCCATATGCTCACTCCCAATTCGATTCGTCCAGTTTTCTTCAATGGGAATACCATGGTCAAAATATTCCCCAAAATATGCATAGCCACAGCCGTAGGGGCCAAATAACCATTTATATCCTGCACAAATTAAGGCATCTGGTTGTATTTCTTTCACAGAAAAAGGCAATGCACCTACAGATTGACTCCCATCTATGATTAATAAAGAGTTGTGTAATTTGGTTTTCTTGCTGATTGCTTTTAAATCAAATAAAGTGCCATTAGCCCAAAATATATTGCCCATAGCCACTACAGCAGTGTTTTGATGAATTGAGTTTAGGATATCAATATTCCATTGTTCTCCTCTGGCCGTTGTAGAAGTTGGTGGTTTTACAAGCCTAATAGTAGCTTTATACGTATCAGCTAGCCTTTTCCAAGAATAATAATTACTCGGGAACTGTTCGTCTATTAATAAAATTTCATCTCCTTCTTTTAAGGAAATATTATTGGTAACTGTGGCAATACCATAAGATACCGAGGGTATGTTTGCAATTCTATTATCATCGTCAGCATCAATTAGTGCTGCGAATAATTTTTTCACTTCTTTTACAGGAGCAAAATAATCGGAATTGGTAATTTTATGTGGTATACTTTTTTTTAATACCGCTTCAACTCCTGCTTTTTCAATGGCTTTAAAAGAAGGAGATTGACTAGCGATATTAAGATATGTAATTTCTTCAGGAATACTGAACAAATGCTTTTGATTTTTTAAACCCATCTTTTAATCAAAATAAGAAAACGTTTCTCCGTTTTTTATTTTTAACAAGGATTCATAAATCATTTTAATCACATTTTCTACATCTTCTCTATGCACCATTTCTACGGTCGTGTGCATGTAACGAAGGGGTAAAGAAATTAAAGCAGAGGCAACACCTCCATTACTGTAAGCAAAAGCATCGGTATCTGTTCCGGTTGCTCTTGATAAGGCAGATCGTTGAAAAGGAATCTCGTTTTCTTCTGCTGTTTCTGTAATCAAATCACGCAGTTTTTGCTGAACTGCAGGGGCATAGGCAATTACAGGTCCTTTACCCATTTCTAGGTGTCCCTCTTTCTTCTTATCAATCATCGGGGTGGTTGTGTCATGGGTAACATCTGTAACAATAGCAACATTTGGCTTGATACGTTGGGTAATCATCTCCGCTCCGCGCAAGCCTATTTCTTCTTGTACAGAATTGGTTACATACAATCCAAATGGCAATTCTTTCTTGTTTTCTTTCAGCAAGCGGGCTACTTCTGCAATCATAAAACCGCCCATTCTGTTATCCAAAGCTCTACAAACAAACTTATCGTTGTTTAAAATATGAAATTCATCAGGATAGGTAATGACACAGCCCACGTGAACTCCTAATTTTTCTACTTCTTCTTTTGTGCTGCATCCCGTGTCAATGAAAATATTCTCTGGTTTCGGCGCTTCTTCTTTGCCTTTCATACGCGTATGAATTGCTGGCCAACCAAAAACCCCTTTGACAATGCCGTTTTTTGTGTGAATATTTACAATCTTACTCGGTGCAATTTGATGATCACTGCCCCCATTTCGAATCACATAAATCAATCCATTGTCTGAGATATAGTTCACATACCAAGAAATTTCATCTGCATGTCCTTCTATGACTACCTTAAAATCAGCATCAGGATTGATAACCCCCACAGCAGATCCATACGTGTCTGTAATGAATTCATCTACATAAGGTTTGAGGTAGTCCATCCAAATTTTTTGTCCTTCCCATTCATAACCCGTTGGAGCTGCATTGTTTAAATATTTTTCTAAAAAGTCAATTGATTTGTTATTTAATATCGATTTTTTTGCCATTGTCATTTTCTCTTTTTGGTAAAAATAATAGGATTTTTATTGTTTTTAGATGCTTCTTCAAATTATTTTTTTAGTTTCTTTATAATGTTTGTTAATTTCATAAGTCCTATCTTGCATGTGTAGCGAATACATGTAAATCAAACCAAAACCAACGTTAGGATGAAACTAAGTATCAATAATTTAACAAAAACCTACAAAAACGGAGTCAAGGCAATAGACAATTTAAGTATTGAAATAGGCACAGGAATGTTTGGCTTATTAGGTCCAAACGGCGCCGGGAAATCATCATTGATGAGAACCATTGCGACCTTGCAAACACCAGATACCGGCGCCATCACTTTTGGCGATATTAATGTACTAGAAGACAATATGTCTTTGCGAGAAGTATTGGGGTATTTACCGCAGTCTTTTGGAGTCTATCCGAAAATGTCTGCTGAAGATTTACTGAATTATTTTGCAACTTTGAAAGGGATATCAAATAAAAACGAAAGGAAAACACTGGTAAAAGAAGTGTTAGAAATTACCAATCTATACGATGTAAGACAAAAGCATGTTGCTGGTTATTCTGGTGGTATGAAACAACGTTTTGGGATTGCGCAATTGCTTTTGAACAACCCAAAATTGATCATTGTAGATGAGCCTACAGCGGGTTTAGACCCTGCTGAAAGACATCGTTTTTTAAATGTTTTAAGAGAGGTCGGGACCAATTGTACGGTGATTTTCTCTACACATATTGTTGAAGATGTAAAAGAATTGTGCAATGAAATGGCAATTCTAAATGGAGGAAAAATATTACAACACACGACACCAATAGCAGCGACAAAAGAAATAGAAGGAACTATTTGGACAAAAATAGTGTCTAGGGATGAATTGGATGAAGCAGAAAAAATATTCAACATACTATCTTCGAATTACAACCAAGATAATAGTTTGAATATTCGAGTGCATTCGTCAGAAAAGCCAGGTGATGATTTTGAGCAAGTTCCACCGCAATTAGACGATGTTTATTTTATCGCATTAAAACAAGATGAACCAGAATTAGTTTCATAAAATCGATGCAAGTAAAGCAACAGTAATTGCTCAATAACCAAGATGGGCAGTACATATTCCTCTTCATAACCAATTTACAGAAATTATGTTTTCAACATTATTTAAACAGGAAATCAATTACTGGTTTAAAAAACCGGCCTTTTATATTTATTTGGTGATATTTTTTATCATCTCCTTATTTTTTGCAGCAAGCTCCGCAGGAATCTTCGATTCGATAACTGTTACTACGGGTTCTGCATCCATTGTAAATTCACCTTCCGGTATTGCTGGATTGTTTAATGCAATGGCTACCCTAATTTTCTTTCTATTCCCCTCGATCATAGGGGTTTCAGTATATCGAGATTATAAAAGCGAAATGCATACGATTTTGTATTCCTATCCCTTTACAAAAGCAAATTACTTATTTGCAAAATTTTTAAGCTCAATACTCATAGTAACACTAATTGTATTTGCTATTGGAATTGCTTTAGCGATTGGTTTTAGGTTGCCAGGAACCAATCCTGAAATTGTTGGAGTATTCCAGTTTAAATCCTATTTCAATACCTATATCGTATACATACTTCCAAATATTATCTTGTTTGGAGCCATCGTTTTTGGTGTGGTTACTTTTACAAGAAATATCGCTGCAGGATTTATTACAGTTATTCTTTTGCTATTTGTGCAAGGACTAATGGAAAGCTTATTATCTGATCCTGACAATAGATACATTGCTGCCATTATAGATCCCTTCGGAGCAGCAGCCTCTAATTATTACACACGTTATTGGACGCTTTCCGAACAAAATGAATTGCACTTACCTATTAAAGGAGTTATTCTTTACAATCGCTTCCTATGGCTGGGCATTGCTGCTGTTATTTTTGGAGCAGTTTACAAAGTGTTTTCTTTTAGTCAAAATGCAATCTCATTTTCATGGAGAAATAGAAAACCAGAAAGAACAACGAAGTCGAACTTTGGAGGGATTACAAGAATTAATTTATCAAAAGTAACCCATGATTATTCCTTTCGACAAAACTTGAAAACAACTTGGAAACTTTCGAATGTTGATTTTAAATACATTGTCAAAAGTTGGCCTTTTATAAGCATTGTATTGGTAGGATTAATCATAGTACTCATTGCATTGTCTGAAGTAGGAGAGTTGTTCGGTACGGCAACACTTCCGGTTACTTGGAAGATGCTAAGCCAAGGAGGTTCGTTTACCGTGGCCATTAACATTTGTACCTTTTTGTATGCAGGGATGTTAATTCAACGTGCAAGAATTGCCCGTTTAAATCATTTAATAGATGTGACCCCAATTCCTAACTGGAGTTTGTTATTGTCTAAATTAATCGCATTAATCAAAATGCAAATCGTATTGCTCGCTGTTATTATGATCGCTGGAATTTCTTTTCAAATCTATCAGGGGTATTTCAATTTTGAAATAGGGCATTATATCAAAGAGCTATTTGGGTTGAAATTGATCAATTTTATGATATGGGCACTGTTGGCAATATGTATTCAAACCATTATTAGAAACCCTTATGTAGGTTTGTTTGTGTTGATCGTGTTGTCTATAGGAATTCCGCTATTATCACTTGCGGGTGTGGAACAGTCCATTTTTAAATACAATGAAGGACCAGGATTTAGTTATTCTGACATGAACGGGTACGGCGCATCTCTAGGAAGATATTTTTATTATAAAACCTACTGGCTTTTTTGTGGGATTGTGTTGCTCATCACTGCAGCATTGCTGTGGGTGCGTGGCATTCCTTTCTCATTTGCAGAACGTTTGTCAATGGCAGTAACTCGTTTTAAAGGGGTGACCCTTGCAGGTTTTATTGTTGCAGCTATTGCCTTTTTATCTCTAGGTTTTTTTGCTTTTAAAGTGAATAACTTAGACAATGTTAGGTCATCGTCTAAAGAAAGAGAAGAGCGCAGAGTAGCTTGGGAAAAAATGTATAAGAAATATGAAAAATATGCGCAGCCAAGAATTGTTTCTGTGCGAGCAGAAATGCATATTTTTCCTGTAAAAAGAAACTTCGAAGCTTCTGCATTCATGACTTTAGTGAATAAAACCAATGTTGCCATAGATAGCATCTTCTTAAACCACAGCGCAAATCCAAGTACTTTTGAGTTTAATTTGCCCAATACGTTGGTCATGGAAGACAGCATTCAAAATTTTGATATTTACAAGTTTGATGAAAAAATTCAACCAGGCGATACCTTAACACTGGCGGTTACAGTTCGTAATACTAAAAATAGCTTATTGAGAAACAATTCTCCCGTGATCGCGAATGGTACCTTTATCAATAGCCGTATTTTTCCTACCTTAGGCTATAGCAATCAATCAGAATTGACGGACAATCAAACACGAAAGAAGTATGGTTTGGGTAAAAATGATTTAAAAGCGCAACCATCAGACTCATCCGCTTTGGGCAATACCTATATTTCTAGAGATTCAGATTGGATTGATTTTGAAGCAACGGTCTCTACTTCAGAAGATCAAATTGCAATTGCACCAGGCTATTTGCAAAAAGAGTGGGTCGAGAATGGTAGAAAATACTTCCAGTATAAGATGGATAGTAAAATATTGAATTTTTATGCATTTAACTCTGCCAGATACAAAGTGAAAAAAGAGATGTGGAAAGGCATCCGTCTAGAAATATATCACCACAAAGAACACGATCATAACTTAGATCGAATGATGAAAGGAATGAAAGCGTCTTTGGAGTACAATGCAAAGAACTTTAGCCCTTTTCAGCATAAGCAACTGCGAATTATTGAATTCCCAAGGACAGGAGGAGGATTTGCACAATCCTTTCCAAACACAATTCCGTTTTCAGAAGCCATTGGTTTCATCGCAGACGTTGATGATTCTGAAGAGGGGGGGGTAGATTATCCTTTTGCGGTAACTGTACATGAAGTGGCGCACCAATGGTGGGCACATCAAGTCATTGGAGCAGATGTTTTGGGAGCAACCATGCTCTCTGAAAGTCTATCGGAGTATGTTTCCTTAAAAGTTTTGGAACATCAACAGGGGAAATCAAAAATGAGAAAGTTTCTGAAGAAGGCACTCGATGATTATTTAACACAACGAACTTTTGAGCGTAAAAGAGAAAAACCATTAATGTATAATGACGGGCAAGGATATATTCATTACCAAAAAGGGTCTTTGGTGTTTTATGCTTTAAGCGATTATATTGGTGAGGAAAACTTAAATAATGCCTTAAAGCAATATGTAGAAAAAGTGAAGTTTCAAGAACCGCCTTATACCACTTCCATAGACATGCTGAACTTTATTCAAAAAGCGACACCAGATTCTCTGAAATACGTGATTAAAGACATGTTTAAAACCATTACACTTTATGAAAATAGAATAGTAGATGTGAAATCCACCGAGTTAGAAAACGGGAAATATCAGCTAGATATTGAGTTTGAGGTGTCTAAATATAGAAACGATGAAAAAGGAAAGAAGTTTTATGGAGAAAAAGTAGGTGATACATTGTCCTACAAAACAGCTGAAATGAAGCGGCCTGTTATGTCCGTGCCGCTTGAAGATTACATAGATATTGGTGTTTTTGCAGAAGAGGAAGTTGACGGAAAAAAGAAAGAGAAAGTAATGTATTTAAAGAAACATAAAATTACATCCATCAATAATAAGTTAACACTCATCGTTGATGCGAAACCGACTGAGGTTGGAGTAGATCCTTACAATAAATTGATTGATACGAAGTCTGATGATAATAGAAGAAGTCTATAAGTATTAGGTATCTTCAAAACATAAAACTCACAAATGCAATACTTGTGAGTTTTTTTATGAATTTTAACTTTTAGTTTTTTTTTACGCTTTGTAAAATGTAATATCTTTGCAGTCTTAAACTGCAGCGTTGTTAAAAATAATTATATATCTGGGCATTGCACTATTTTCTTTGCCTTTCTTTGGTCAACTAAAAGAATCTATCAATATATATAGTGACGCTAATACCTTGGTCAAAACAGCAGATACTATAAGGATAGGTTTAGATGAGGTAAAACTACTGCCTAAAAGAAAATTCAAAGCAAAAGGAGATGTAAACTATTACAATTGGTTGCGTAAGAAGGTGTTTAAAGCATATCCTTATGCGGTGCTAGCGGCACAAAGATTAGATACCTTGAACAATAGATTAGACAGGATTAAGAGCAAGCGTAAAAAGAAGAAATACATAAAAATCGCCCAGCGTTATTTAGAGGGGGAATTTACCGACCAGTTAAAAAAACTAACAAGAACGGAAGGACGTATCCTCATCAAGTTGATACATCGTCAAACAGGAAAGACCACCTTCAGCCAGATCAAGAGTTTACGCAGCGGTTGGCGAGCTTTTTGGTACAATTCTACGGCCAATCTATTCCAACTATCATTAAAAACAGCATACCGTCCGGAGTTTGACAATGAAGATTTTTTAATAGAGGATATTCTTCAGCGTAGTTTTATATCAGAGCGATTGATTGAGCAGGAAGCAAAGCTATCCATTGATTTAGATAAGATGTATGCTTCTCATTCAGGTGCTATGGATTTTTCTGTGTACAAAACCTTTTTTGCGAAGCTAAAAAAGCGTCGTTTGCGCAGGCAGCGTTAATCTT
>JBELGW010000022.1:0-39385 GCA_042091715.1 Polaribacter sp.
AAGAAAGTGGTCGCAGTTTTATTTCAAAAGGTTTTTTAAAAGAAGCCAAAGAGGTATGTAATGAAAACATCACACTTTTTAGAGACATCATCACTGCAAAAACTCCTTTGCTAGGTATTGAACCTTCTGCCATCCTAACATTCAGAGACGAATACATTCGTTTGGCGGATGATAAAGAAGCTGCTCAAAAAATAGCAAAGCACGCCTTTACCATTGAGGAGTTTTTAAATAACGAGCATCAACAAGGCAATATTGATACCGCTGTATTTACAAAAGCGTCAAAAACGCTCAAAATTCACGGCCACTGTCATCAAAAGGCCCTATCGAGTACAATGGCGAGTTTTAACATCTTAAACATACCCAAAAATTATTCAGTGACCATTCTTACAACAGGATGCTGCGGCATGGCTGGAAGTTTCGGATATGAAAAAGAACATTACGCACTGAGCATGCAAGTTGGAGAAGACACCTTATTTCCAAAAATAAGAAACTGTGCTTCAACTACTGAAATTGCTGCTGCAGGCACAAGTTGTAGACATCAAATTTACGACGGTACAAAACGCATTGCAAAACATCCAATTACGCTCTTAAAAGAAGCGATTGTCACTGCATAAGTTTACAGGCGCACTGCACACAAATAAATAATGAAGAGCAGGGACCTTTATTCATTGTTTTTTGTACTTTTCAAAGCCAAACTTACTACTTTGAAAAAACAGCAAAAGATTACCTCTATGTTCGCGCTCATTATTGCAGGCGAAGCGATTTTTTTATTGCCTTTTATTGTGATGCGCGTTTTTAAGCCTGTCATAAGAGAAGCTTTTCTCATTTCTGACGCAGATATTGGAGAGGCTCAAGCATTGTATGGTATTACAGCGGTAATTTCATATTTTTTCGGAGGGTTTATTGCCGACAAATGGGAAGCAAGAAAACTACTCGCAATCTCATTGAGTCTCACAGCACTTGGAGGTGTATGGATGACGACAATTCCATCGCTATTCACCTTAAAAATAGTCTATGCTTTCTGGGGTATTTCTACCATCTTTTTGTTTTGGGCATCCTTAATCAAAGCAACGCGACAATGGGGGAATGCAAACAATCAAGGCATGTCGTTTGGTTTATTAGATGGCGGTAGAGGCTTGTTTGCTGCTACAATTGCCTTGTCTGGAGCGGGCATACTCAGCTTCTTTTTTCCTGCAGACGCCTTAAACATTACCTTTAATGACAAGGTAGACACCTTACAAACCATTATTGGTTGCATTACTGGGATTGTTTTTTTAGTATCCTTACTCGTTTGGTTGGTACTGCCAAAAGAAGACGCCGAAGTAGCTTCAAACAAGGAGTTTCAATTTGACTTTAAACAGGCTTTTATCTTAATGAAAGACCGAAAGGTCATTTACCATTCGTTGCTTATTTTCTGTGCATACTGTGCCTATAAACTCACAGGAACCTATGGCACCTATGCAAGAGATGTTTGGGGGTATAGCCTAGAGGAAGCCACCTATTTTGCGGTTTGTATTCAATACATACGACCACTTGCAGCCATCTCTATTGGATGGTTGGCAGATCGCTATGTGCCTTCAAAACTACTCGTTCCGAGTTTCGCAATCTTAGTGCTCACCTCTTCGGTGCTTGGACTGGGTATCTTTTCTAATCAGCCCTTATTTTTGTCATTTACGCTCTTTGTATTTATGGCCTTAGGTACTTATGCATTGAGAGGCTTGTATTTTGCTATTATTGAAGAAACAAAGACCCCTTTACAACTCACAGGAACTTTAGTTGGAATCATTTCTGTTGTTGGTTTTACACCTGATATTTTTATGTCTTTGGGCATTGGCTATGTGTTAGGGGAAAATCCAACCATCACAGAATACCAACATTTATTTTCGCTATTTACAATACTTCCGATTATCGGATTGCTAGCAGCTATTGGCTTTAAAAAAGCCATCCAAAAATAAGCCCCTTTTTAGAAACATAAGGTAAAACCCTGACTGTTAATAATTTATTTTGTATCTTACGAAAGCCCCTTCATAACTTACTTAAAAAATTAAATTATGAGCACAAATCAAATCATTATTACAAGTGCATTGAAAATAGTACTTGGCATCATTGCGTACTTCTTTGTAATGAAGCTATTGGGCTTGGACAGTGTTTCTGAGTTACGTTTCTTGAACTTTATTTTTGTTGTTTGGGGAATCAATAGCGCTATTAAAAGTAATATTATGCGCAACAAAGACAACTTCTATATTTCAAATCTATTTATTGGAATTGCTACTTCTGTAATTGCAACGGCCGTTATTATTTTTGGCCTTGTCATTTATGTAAGTTTTATAGAACCTAGTTTTCTCAATGTATTAGAAAACTCCTTTCTTTGGGGTAAAAACCTAAGCTTACAGCTCATTCTATTTGCCATTAGTGTTGAAGGATATGCCTCAGCTGTTGTTTGCTCTTTCATTATCATGCAATATTGGAAGAATTATAAATTTGAAGAATTAGCGGCATAAAAAAAGCTCCAAGTTCGGAGCTTTTTTTAACTATTATTCATTCTTATTTTAAACTTTCCAAACTCTTTTTGATCGTTTCAATTTTAGCAAGGGTATCTGCTTCTTTTTTGCGTTCTAATGCAAGTACTTTTTCTGGTGCATTACTTACAAAGCGTTCATTTGCTAATTTCTTACTAATCCCGAATAAAAATCCTTCTGCTCTTTTTAACTCTGCAGTTAACTTTGCAGTTTCCGCTTCTACATCAATAGCATCTATCGCAACGGGCACAAAATACTCGTTAGACTTTACTCGAAACGAAGCTCCATCTACCTTGTCCGTAACATAAGAAATTGCTGCTGTATTTGTTAATTTTTGAATCACAGCATCCAGAGCATTCGTCGCAGCATCATTATTCACAACAAATAACTCAACCGGCTCTTTGAAAGAAATATTTTTTTCTTTTCGAATGGTCCTAATTCCGGAGACCACCTCTGCAATGATTGAAAAATCAGTAATTAGTTGTGTATTTATCGGTTTGGCTTTTGGCCATGTTGCTACAATTAAAGCTTCCTCTGGGGTTCTATTTGCTATGAATTGCCAAATTTCTTCGGTTAAGAAAGGCATAAAGGGATGCAATAGTTTCAAGTTATTTTCAAATGCAAAGATTACAGCATCATAGGTTTTCTGATCTATTGGTTGACCAAATTCTGGCTTTACCATTTCTAAGAACCAAGAGGCAAAATCGTCCCAAACCAATTTATAAATAGCCATCAGTGCATCTGACAGCCTATATTTAGAAAAGTGATCTTCTATTTCAGCCAAGACGGTTTGAAATTTTGCATCGTACCAATCTATTGCTATTTTGGCCACTGCTGTTTGTGGCTTCTCGGCATCCACCTTCCAACCATTCACCAAACGAAATGCGTTCCATATTTTATTTGCAAAACCTTTTCCTTGCTGACAAAGCGCTTCATCGAACATTAAGTCGTTTCCTGCAGCAGCACTCAATAACAGCCCCACTCTCACTCCATCAGCACCATACTCTTCTATTAATTTGAGTGCATCTGGAGAGTTTCCTAATGACTTTGACATTTTTCTACGTTGTTTATCACGCACCAAACCTGTCAAATACACATTATTAAATGGTTTTTTATCTTTAAATTCATACCCTGCAACAATCATACGAGCTACCCAGAAGAATAAGATATCTGGTCCTGTAACGAGATCATTGGTAGGATAATAGTATTGAATTTCTTCATTCTCCGGATTGCGTACACCATCAAACACATTCATTGGCCATAACCAAGCAGAAAACCAGGTGTCAACCACATCAGATTCTTGTTTCAGATCTGCAGCTGAAAGTGCCAAATTACCCGTTTTTTCTTTTGCCAATGCCAATGCATCTTCAGGGTTTTTCGCAACAACAAAATCTTCTTTTCCATCGCCATAAAAATAGGCAGGAATCTGCTGCCCCCACATTAACTGGCGTGAAATATTCCAATCGCGCACATTCTCCATCCAATGACGGTAGGTATTTTCAAATTTTTTCGGGTAGAGATTTACTTCTGCCTGATCTCCTAGAACTGCTTCAATAGCAGGCTTTGCCAATTCTTCCATTTTTAGAAACCATTGATCAGAGAGTCTTGGTTCAATGACCGCTTTGGTTCTTTCTGAAGTACCTACCTTGTTCAGGTGTGTTTCGGTCTTTATTAAAATCCCTTTTTCTTCTAGTTCTTTTACTACCTCTTTACGAGCTACAAATCTGTCCTTTCCTTGGTAATGCAATCCAAAGGAGTTCAAGGAAGCATCGTCATTAAAAATATCAATGACTTCTAAGTTGTGCTTATCTCCTAATACTTTATCGTTTTCATCATGAGCTGGTGTCACTTTCAAACATCCTGTTCCAAAGGCAACATCTACATACTCATCCTCAATAATTGGAATGACACGATTGCATAAGGGCACAATGGCTTTCTTCCCTTTTAAATGGGTAAAACGCGGATCATTGGGATTGATACAAATTGCTGTATCACCAAAAATTGTTTCTGGTCTTGTTGTTGCAATGGTCAACGTCTCCTCAGAATTTTCAATTTTATAGGATATATAATAGAGACTTCCTTGTTTCTCGACATGAATTACCTCCTCATCAGATAAGGTTGTTTTGGCTTCTGGATCCCAATTTACCATTCGATAGCCACGATAAATCAACCCCTTGTTATACAAATCAACAAAGACCTGAACTACCCCCTCAGACAATTCTGGATCCATGGTAAAAGAAGTTCTTTCCCAATCACAAGAACATCCAAGTTTCTTTAATTGCTCTAAAATGATTCCCCCATATTCATGTTTCCATTCCCAAGCATGTGCCAAAAACTCTTCTCTCGACAAATCATTCTTATCAATTCCTTGCTCTTTTAACTTGGCTACAACTTTTGCCTCTGTTGCAATGGATGCATGATCCGTTCCGGGAACCCAACATGCATTTTTACCCTGCAAGCGTGCTCTTCTTATAAGAACATCTTGGATTGTATTGTTTAACATGTGTCCCATATGCAAGACACCTGTTACATTTGGTGGAGGTATTACAATGGTGTAAGGCTCTCTCTCATCTGGTGTCGAATGAAAATAATCATTCTGCATCCAGTACTCATACCATTTACGCTCTACACTCGCTGCAATATATTTAGATGGGATATCCATTCTTTGGCTTAATTTTTGAAATTTAAAGAGCAAAAATACTACTTTTACCTAAAATACATTCAACATGAAGAAATATATTCTCTTCCTTTTTTTAGTGAATTTACCACTTTGCATTGCAGCACAGAACTCAAATGCAACAAAACCTGCGTTTCAATTTACAAAAGAGGCAATTAATTATGGAAAAATAGCGCAATATGCAAATGGGAATAGGACCTTTGAATTCATAAATATTGGTGGAAGTCCGCTTATAATCAAAGAAATTAAAACTTCTTGTGACTGCGCCATACCTCAAAAACCAACAAGACCAATTATGCCGGGAGAAAAAGGAGCCATTGAAGTTTCTTATGACACCTCAAAACTCGGTGGTTTTATCAAACAAATCACGATCTTTTCAAATGCAAAACAGCCTATCAAAAGACTAAAAATAAAGGGATTTGTTACACAAAAAAAGTGAGCAATGACTGCAAAAAAAGAATTTTAGAAAAGGATTAAATTTTACGGATCAATCTAAATTCAAACTTCTTTTGAACACCTCTTCTTTCTATCGTCATCTTCACTTTTTGCTGATCTCTTTCTTGAAATTTAGCGATGAGTTGAGCCAAGGTTAACTCAAAAGCTCTTGTGCCATTGACACTTAAAATGATGTCGCCTTTTTCAATTCCAGCATGATATGCAGGAGAGTCTAACAGGACCTGTTGAACTTTAAAAGAGGGTTTAAACTTATAGATGTAGTTGGTCACTAAGCGAATCGTATTTTTATCGTTAATCCCGGTGCTCATGTATGAGTCGCTTGGTACCGTCTTTGCTCTTTCTTTTACCAATACCTTTCCATTGTAAACAACATCAATACCACTCATATCGTATTCGAAACCACCTCGAAAAGACCCTTTCTTTTTAAAGGTGATTTTTTTATTTTGATAGTCTATCCAAAGTTTAAATCTTTTCAAAACATTCCCTCCAATGCTTCCATTTCTTGCGGAAAACTGCCTTGCATATTGGGTAGAGGTCGAATCTAGAAATGAAACGGTTGGGTTCTTGATATAAAAAGAGCCAATATTAAGACCTTTAATTCTACTTTTATTCCCATATATAGTGCCACTGAGTCCTTCTCCTAAGATCGCTCTAAAATGATTCTTTGGCGTTTGTATTTCATCCTTTGTATTTTCAAATAGCCAAAGTGCGCTGCTTCCGCCGGTATCAATTAGTAATTTCACATCTGATCGTTGATCACTGAGCGAGTCTAATTGTACTTTGACATCAATATAGGGTTTGTTTCGATAGAATTGTATTGGAAACGTTTGACACCTTTTACACTTCTTAGAGGCATACGTTTTAGGATTGTAGAGTGTTATTTTCTTGCTGGCGTAATTTACATGTACAATAGCGTCTTTAAAAATCTGATATCCTATAACACCATGAACGGTAACCCCCATTCTTCCCGAAACATCAAATGTATCAGATAAAATAACATACACATCTTCATTTGCACTACTAAATTCCTTTATCTGCATGGAATTATTTTTTGATCGTAATGCCGCTACAGGCTCACCTCCACCGAGGCCTTGCAACGTGATTTTTTCTATGTTATTTAGCCCAATACTATCATTTTTAGCAACATTGAATACGATTGTTTTATCTACACCTGTGTCTAAAATAAAGGAGGTAGACTTTCCGTTGATTGTTACAGGGATCACCATTAAATTATTGATGAGCTGAAAACGAAAACTAACCTCTTTCGTGTTTTTACCTAAAAAATGAAAATTTGATTGCGATTGTACTTGCAGAGAGCACAGTATCAAAAACAATATTGGTATCATCCTTTTATTCATAGATCAAAAACTAATTAAGTTCTCGGAAAAATACAAAAAGGGATGTATTGTTACACAAGTTTAGGAAATTTTTAACCTTTCAATGCCCTTAAAAAGATATTCACATGTTCCGTATTAATTGAAAATAAATTCAGAAATTTGCAATCCTATTACTAAAACAAACCTATAAATTATGCCTTTAATTTCAACCAAAGGAAACGCAATGCCAGAATCACCAATTCGCAAATTGGTGCCCTATGCAGAGCACGCCAAAAAGAAGGGAACCAAAGTATATCATCTAAATATTGGACAACCTGATATTAAGACGCCACAAGTTGCTTTAGATGCTATTAAAAATAATAGTATTGAGGTGCTATCTTACGCAAGATCTGAAGGTTCTGAAGCATATAGAACAAAACTTGCTAGGTATTATGCACAGAATAATATTGTGGTAAACCCGAAACATATTATTGCTACCACAGGAGGTTCTGAAGCATTATTATTTACCATAGGTAGTATTGCTGACCCTGGAGATGAAGTCATCATACCTGAGCCGTTTTACGCAAACTACAACGGTTTTTCTACAGCTTCTGGAGTGCGCGTAGTTCCTGTAATTTCGGGTATAGAAGATAATTTTGCATTGCCCAAAATAGAGGACTTCGAAAAATTAATTACTGCGAAGACCAAAGCTATTTTAATTTGCAACCCCGGTAACCCAACTGGGTATTTATACGCTAAAGAAGAAATTGAAAAATTAAAGCAACTTGTTTTAAAACATGATTTATTTTTAATTGCTGATGAAGTATATCGCGAGTTTGTATACGATGGCGCTCAACATCACTCCATTATGAGTGAAACAGGATTAGATCAGCATGCCATTATGATTGACTCGGTTTCTAAGCGTTACAGTATGTGTGGTGCTCGAATTGGTTGTATTGTTTCTAGAAATGAGGAATTTATAGCAACTGCTATGAAATTTGCACAGGCAAGATTGAGTCCGCCAACCTATGCACTGCTTGCAAGTGAAGCAGCTTTAGAAACACCTCAGAGTTATTTTGATGACGTGATTGAAGAGTATGTAGAAAGAAGAGATACACTCATTTCTGAGTTGCAAAAAATTGAAGGCGTACAGGTAGCAAGTCCCAAAGGTGCCTTTTATTGCGTTGCTCAATTGCCTGTGGCAGACACAGATGCTTTTGCACAATGGATGTTAGAAAAATTTGACTTGAATGGAGAAACTGTAATGGTTGCGCCAGCCAGTGGGTTTTACTCAACTCCAGGTGAAGGGAAAAATCAGGTTAGAATTGCCTATGTTTTAAACAAAGTAGACTTAAAAAAATCGGTTGCAATTTTAGCTGCTGCTTTAAAACAATACCTGGCTTAATTGACTATTTTAAAAAACATATCGTTAAAACCATATAATACGTTTGGCATCTCCTGTGTTGCCAAACGTTTTATTGCTATTGAATCTGTGTATCAATTGCAACAGCTATTGCAACATGAGCAAGATCTGTTTTTAATCAGTGGCGGCAGCAACATGTTGCTTACTAAGGACATAAATAAGCTAGTAACACTAATCAATATCAAAGGAATTTCTATTGACAGGGAGCAGGAAGAAGCTGTTTATCTGACTGTGAATGCGGGAGAAAATTGGCATGAATTTGTGCTGTGGTGTATTTCTCAAAATTTTGGAGGTTTAGAAAATCTTTCATTGATTCCAGGAAATGTGGGTACCTGCCCTATTCAAAATATTGGAGCATATGGAGTTGAAGTTAAAGATACCATAACCAAGGTAGAAGCCATCGAAATTAAAACGGGAAAACGCGTAACTTTTTCGAATGCCGAGTGTCAGTTTGGGTATCGCAATTCGATATTCAAAACCGAAGCAAAGGATCGCTTTATTTTAACTGCTGTTAGCTTTAAACTAACAAAAAAGAAGCATCAGTTGAATACTTCTTACGGAGCTATTGAGGCTGCTCTGACAGCACAAGACATTGCGAATCCTACATTGCAAGATATTTCGAATGCAGTAATTGCTATTCGAAACTCAAAGCTCCCCGACCCTAAGGAACTTGGTAATAGTGGTAGCTTTTTTAAAAACCCTGTAATTCCTACAGCACAATTTTTAGAATTGCAGCAACGCTACGCGTCCATACCGAGCTATCCCGTTTCTGAGATAGCAACAAAAGTACCGGCTGGTTGGTTGGTAGAGCAAAGTGGTTTTAAAGGAAAACGTTTTGGTGATGCAGGCGTGCATGAAAAACAAGCACTTGTTCTTGTAAATTATGGGGATGCCACGGGTGCGGAGATATTAGATTTGGCAAGGACCATCCAACAAACAGTCTTCGCAAAATTTGGCATTGCATTGGAAATAGAAGTAAATGTTATCTAAATTTAACCCTCCTTTTTAAGCAGGTTAATATGTCTCACAATTCTGTCGGTTTCAATAGCGAGTGTTCCATTATATACGCCTCTTATTCTTCCCTTTTTATCGATTAAGACAAAATTTTCTGTATGAATAAAGCTTTCTTCATTTTGAGTTTTTATAAAATCTTCATCGGCAAAATAGGAATTTCTAGCAATGGTATAGATCTCTTTTTTAGAACCTGTCACTAAATTCCATATGGAAGAATTAACTTCATTTTCAAGCGCATATGCCTTCAGTACTGGAACTGAATCTTTTAAAGGTGTTACTGAATGTGACAATAAAGCGACCCCTGGATCATTTCTAAAAATATCCTGCAATCGCCGCATGTTTTTTGTCAATATCGGACAAATACCTGGACAAGATGTAAAGAAAAAATCTGCAACATATATTTTCCCTTCATAGGTCTTATTCGTAATGAGTTTCCCTTCTTGATTTGTGAACTCAAAAGCACCAATTTTGTGTATACTCGCATAGTTCTCAGAGGTTTCAGGAATCCATTCTGGGGTAAACATTGCTGAGTTAAAAAAGGGAAGCGTTGTTGCTTTGTCTTTGGCTTTTTTGGTCTTACAACCAAGCAACACAGATAAAATAACCCCTAAAATAGCTGTTTTAATATTCATCTTTTGTAGTTACTGAATAACACTTTTTTAATCCTATCAATCCAAATCTTTCACCGTTGACAACCGTATAATTTGCTTTGATATTTCCATTGGCGGCCCACATTTTTTGGGTACCCACTTCCTTACCCTCGAAATAATGAAATTCTTTTAACAATTGTCCATCAGGATACCATTCTTTGACGGTACCATGATACACACCGGAATTATTGTATGGATATTCAAATTTTTGCTGTCTATTTGTTCTCCAAGATTTATGAGTTCCTATTTTGACACCGCTTCTGTAAAAACGTACTTCAGCGAGCTCGTTGTTTTGATAGACCTTTCGTTCTTCTCCTTCTTTTCTTCCATAAAGATAACGCGCTGTATTGTTTGTTAAATTTATAGCATCAAAGGATTTTAAAACCCCTGTAAATTTGCTGTTTTGATGATACAAAACACCATTATGGATTTCTAATTGGCTGTCTTTTTCAGACCACACTACAGGGAGATTCTCACTTTTTTCACAAGCACTAAAAAGCAACAGGAGTAGTATATTCAGTATTGGCTTCACACTTATTGAGAGATGTTTCCTGGCGTTCCAAAATACCCATTTCCATTGATATATGGGTCCTCATTTGGTGTGACATGATAATGATAAATTCCACTTGGGAAATCATCTGTAGCGTGTGCATGACCATGATATGCATCCAAATCAGTATTGGTAATTGTTTCTCCGTTTTCTAAAGGTCCGTAGACCGGAAAGCCATCTGCTAAAACACCTAGAAATGCATCTGCACCTAATTGACTTGTTAAATATGTTGGTTCCATGTGGTAATGATACTGTCCTGTATTTTGTGGATGCCCTAAAAATTGATCAAAAGAATTAATTTCATTGGTCAGGGGCTGGTTATTTGGACCTGCATATTGATTATAAAACACAACACCATTTACAGCGATTCCAATAGGCCCAAGAAAAGTGGCTTGTTTTGGAGATGCTTCTGATGGGTTTAAAGGTACAGAAATGCTAATATTCTGGGAACTAATGCGGTTTGGGTTCTGATTAAAACTGGTATTTGTGCCATTATAGGCTTCGTACAAAGCATTATTCGTGGGCCAATATGGACTTGGGTGATTCGGTAAATTTTGCGTGGTAAACGTTACTGTATTACCGCTTGTAGATACAACGAGTCCTGTTCCATTAAATTTAGACAAAATTGGTGTGATATCATATTGTGTTGTTGATATTACATCTACTACATCATCTGCTGTATCATCAGCCGATGAACTGCAAGAAAATAACGTCAGCAGAAAAAATAACATTATTGAAATTGCTTTACATGTTGAATGTTTTTTCATAAATCTCGAATTTATAGTGAAACTATTTTCTTTTCAATATCATTCTAAATATACAAATTCTCCCGAAAAATCATAGCATCTTTTCGATATAACCAACATAATGCTAGTTGAATACAAGTATTAAGTACATCACATCGCGTTGCACAAACCTCTGCAGACGCCTATACTCGTATCGATTTTTATTATGTATACAATGACAAAACTACTTCATGAAAATTTACAGATGATGATACAATTAAAAACAATATAGCACCTGTTGCCGCAATTGAATGCGACTTATGTTCATTTTTATTGGCTCATTTTTGAGTAAATAAGTATCTTTGTAGCCTTTATATACGATAACATGAAATTGATTTTACTCACTATTGGCCTATTAGGTTTGGCGGTTGCGGGAATTGCAATAAAAATCTGGGCAAAAAAAGATGGAAAATTCGCTGGAACTTGTGCAAGTCAAAATCCGATGATCAATGAAACAGGAGAATCTTGTGGTTTTTGTGGTAAGACACCAGATCAATTTGAAACCTGCGCAGAACCTCAACATAACTAATTTATTTTAGAGCAAATGACACACACTGTGTTGTTCTATATATTGGCTGCAGTTACTTGCATACAGTTGGCTTATTTCTTCTGCTTCCTTTATACAATCAGCTGCAAAAGTAGTCCTAAAAAAGCGCATCAAAAAATTCCTATATCTGTTCTTGTGTATGCAAAGAACGCTTCAAAGAATTTACCAATACTACTGCCTTTAATTGTGGAGCAAGTGTATTGTAATTTCGAGATTATACTCATCAATAACGGTTCTACAGACGCAACATTAGAAATCATGGAGGGCTTTAGAGAGAAGCACTTGAATATACGCATTGTCAATGTGATTCCGAATGAAACTTTTTGGGGTAGTAAAAAGTATGCATTGACTCTGGGCATAAAATCAGCTTTGCATGAGCATCTATTGCTCACTGATGCCAACTGCAAACCAACTTCAAAACATTGGATTCGAGAGTTCGCTGCTTCTTTTTCGACTGGGAAATCGATTGTTTTAGGCTACCACAAATACCACAAGGAAAATACGCTTATCAATCGTTTTATTCGGCTCGAAACACTCTTAAGTGCTATGCAATATATGACCTATGCAAAAGTAGGTTTAGCCTACATGGGTAACGGTAGCAATATGGCCTACACAAAGCGTGAATTTTTCAAAACCAATGGATTCATGAGTCATATGAGTCTCACTTCAGGAGACGCTGACTTATTCATTCAAGAGGCTGCCACCAAAAACAACACAACCTACACGATCAAGAAGAACAGCTTTACCATGACTAAAGCTCCCTCAACGTTTAGGGCATGGTTTCAAGAAAAAAGAAGTGCAGGAACTACGCTGTCATTTTACACGTTCAAACATAAGTTTTTTTTGAGTCTCTTTTTTCTATCTAAATTGCTCTTTTATGTTTTAGCAGTAATACTCATGTGTTCGAATTGGAAATTAGCAACTCCTATTTCTCTGCTCTATTTAAGTACTTCTTTGATTATATTTAGGATTTCTGCGCATCGACTAGAAGAAAAAAATAGTCCTTTTTATACGCCGCTATTAGAAATAGTACTTCTTCTATTTCAATTCAGTATCTTTATAACTAATATTTTTTCAAAACCTTCGCATTGGAAATAAAAGAAGAAGAATTACTTCAAATCATTCAAAAGGCAAAAGCCGGAAATCAGCTTGCATTTAACTTATTATTAGATCATTTTTGGAATAGTGTGCACAGTTTTCAACTCAAAAAGCACCAAAATGAAAATGACGCAGAGGACATCACAATACAGACTTTTTCGAAAGCTTTTGATAAAATTGAAAGTTTTAACGAACAATTTAAGTTTAAAACATGGCTTATTACCATTTCTAAGCATATCCACATTGATAGTTTACGAAAAAAAAACACTTCTATCATAGCAGAATCCTACAAAGAAAAAGGTGATGACATCTATGCTATTGCAGATGCAAATCCAACTCCAGAAGATAAAATTATCACAGAACAAAACTTAGCAAAGTTGCTAAAAGACATCAAACAATTAAAGCCTAAATACCAGCAAGTAATCCACTTGCGTTACTTTCAAGAACTGAGTTATAAGGAAATTTCTGATCAGATCGGTGAACCGATGAATAATGTAAAAGTAAAACTACTACGCGCCAAAAAATTACTGGCAGAAATCATCAAAAACCACAATCCTAAATGAAAAAAACATTTCTCCATTCACTGGGCCCTGGACTATTATTTGCTGGTGCAGCTATTGGCGTATCGCACTTGGTGCAAGCAACCAAAGCAGGAGCAGAATTTGGGTTTGGTTTGTTATGGGCTTTGCTTTTGGTCCATTTATTTAAGTATCCATTTTTTCAATTTGGCCCTCGATATGCCGCTGCTACTGGAGAAACTCTATTAGAGGGTTATAAGAGATTAGGAAAACCTGTACTGTTCGCCTATTATTGCATAAACATTGCAACCATGTTTACTATTCAAGCAGCTGTTACTATTGTTACTGCTGGACTCGCATCTCAATTATTTGGCTTCACAAACGATCTTATTATTTGGTCTTTATGCATCCTTACGTGTAGCCTTTTCATTTTAATTATAGGACGATATAAGCTCTTAGATCAGCTCATAAAGATCATCATTATTGTATTAACGCTAAGTACAATCGTTGCAGTATTTGTTGGTGTTTTTGATACCAAAGAATCATTTGATTTGACACAAATCATGCCGAGTGGAACTCTTGAGATCACATTTTTAATTGCCTTTTTAGGATGGATGCCTGCACCTTTAGATGTTTCTATTTGGCATTCCATTTGGACATTGGAGAAAGACAAAACAACTCATAAAAAAACT
This sequence comes from Polaribacter sp., assembly GCA_042091715.1. Classification (GTDB taxonomy): domain Bacteria; phylum Bacteroidota; class Bacteroidia; order Flavobacteriales; family Flavobacteriaceae; genus Polaribacter. Next base: position 14,246 of record JBELGW010000022.1, read on the forward strand.
CCGCCTCACCATGCAATTTTTGATTTCAACGTAGGATATTTAGGAACCCTTTTTCTAGGGGTTTGTTTTATATTGCTCGGAGCACTTGCTATGTTTCATTCTGGAGAAACATTTTCTAATAATGGTCGTGTTTTTGCTTCTCAATTCATAAGTCTGTACACAAAAAACTTAGGAGAATTCTCCCACATAATTATTGGAATTGCCGCCTTTACAACCATGTTCAGTACCAGTTTAACCACTTTAGACGCCTCACCAAGAGCCATGCATCAAACTACAGATTTACTGATCCAAAAGAAAACAAAATACGGCTACTGGTTTTGGAGTTCATCGCTGTCCATAGGAACGTTTATTATCTTATATTTTTTTATGCATGACATGGCTGTTTTAATTCAAATTGCCACCATATTATCTTTTTTAACAGCTCCTTTTTATGCAATATTTAACTATGTTCTCATTACAGGAAAACATACACCAAAAGAGCATCAACCCGGCACTTTACTCAAAATATTGAGTTGGTTTGGAATTGTATTTTTAATTGGATTTAGTCTGTGGTTTTTAGTCAATTTATAATAGTTTTCTTTGTAACTTTGCAATTCAATTTATGATACCATGTTAAACGAAACAGCTACACTTACAGAAAAGGTAAAAAAACCAAAATGGCTGCGTGTGAAATTGCCTGTTGGCAAGAAATACACCGAGCTAAGAGGTCTCGTAGACAAGTATAAGTTAAATACAATTTGTACAAGTGGAAGTTGTCCGAATATGGGAGAATGTTGGGGTGAAGGTACTGCAACATTTATGATTCTCGGAAATATCTGTACACGATCATGCGGTTTTTGTGGAGTAAAAACAGGAAGGCCTGATACTGTTGAATGGGATGAACCAGAAAAAGTAGCACGCTCCATCAAATTAATGAGTATCAAACATGCGGTTTTGACTTCTGTAGATCGAGATGATTTAAAAGATGGAGGTTCTATTATTTGGGCCGAAACGGTAAATGCGGTGAGGAGAGCAAACCCTAAAACCACTTTAGAAACGCTTATTCCTGATTTTCAAGGAAACGAGAAGCAAATTGATCGTATTATCAAAGTAGCGCCCGAAGTCGTTTCTCACAACATGGAAACCGTAAGACGCTTGACAAGAGAGGTAAGAATTCAAGCAAAATACGATCGAAGTTTAGGTGTATTAAAATATCTAAAAGACAACGGTATGCGAACAAAATCGGGCATCATGCTCGGTTTGGGTGAAAAGGAAGAAGAAGTAATTCAAACGATGAAAGATTTACGTAATGTTGGTTTGGATGTAATTACCATCGGACAGTATCTGCAACCTACAAAAAAGCATTTACCCGTAAAAGAATTTATCACTCCGGAGCAATTTAAAAAATATGAAACCCTAGGGCTAGAAATGGGCTTTATGTATGTAGAAAGTGGCGCCTTAGTGCGTTCTTCATACAAAGCACATAAACATGCGAGATAATAAAGCAGCGAAAAGTATCACAAAAAGCGCATCATACAACATGATGCGTTTTTTTATTTCTAATGTTTTAACACAACCAATATCATATTCGCAATAAAACTTAATAATAAACCCTGTTTGCAACAAGAATAAAAATAATTATGTTAATAAAATATTAAAATAGCAAAATATACTGTTTTTAAACCATTAAAAAATCACTTTGGCACACAGTTTGATTTAAAAAGTTGTGAAAACAAACTTGAGAACCTTGTTTTCATTTTATGAATTATTTGAATTAATTAACTAGAAAACCACTTCGTTTGAAGTGGTTTTTTTGTTGGTACAGCTTGCACTTCATTCGTAGATTCATACTTTTTTTTAAATAAAGTCTGTTTCTCGTAATAACGCATAAAAAAAGAGCAACTGCTTCTGTTGCTCTTTTTGAATCTCCTTGTACTATTTACATCGCTTTGATCAGATCGTGCTTGGTAATAATATGCATTGAATCATGCTCTGAATGAACCAAGACCGCTTGGTGTTCATTTGATAATAACTCGGATAGCTCTTCTCTAGTAGCTGAGGCCTGCACTGTTGGATAAGGCATTCCCATGAGCTCTTTAATAGGCATATCTGATATGTTTTTATTCGAAATAAAATCTCTTAGCAGGGTCGATTCATCAATAGAGCCAACAAAACCATTGACATCTCTCACTGGTATTTGTGAAATCTTATGATGGCGCATTCTTTCTATGGCGTGTGACACCAACTCTTCGGTTTGCACCGTGATCAATGGATGATCGCCTTGGGCTTTGATTAGATCACCTGCCGTAGCTGCCTCTTGCTCCAAGAAACCACATGCATGCATCCACTCATCATTAAACATTTTTCCTACATACCTACTTCCATGATCATGGAATAACACCACAATGACATCGTCTTTCTTAAATTCATTTTTCAACTGAAGCAGCCCTTTTATTGCAGAACCGGCAGAATTCCCCACAAAAATACCTTCTTCTTTTGCTATCTTTCGTGTATATACAGCAGCGTCTTTATCCGTTACTTTTGTAAAGCCATCAATCAAATTAAAGTCTACATTTTTCGGTAAAATATCTTCTCCTATTCCCTCGGTGATGTATGGATATATTTCATTTTCATCAAAAATACCGGTTTCGTGATATTTTTTAAATACAGATCCATAGGTATCAATACCCCAAACCTTAATTGCAGGGTTTTGTTCTTTTAAATATTTTGCAGTTCCAGAAATGGTTCCTCCTGTACCTACTCCAACAATAAAGTGTGTGATTTTTCCTTCTGTCTGTTTCCATATTTCAGGCCCCGTCTGCTCATAATGAGCCACGGCATTCGATGGATTATCGTATTGGTTTACGTACCAAGAATTGGGAGTTTCCGCTCCCAAACGTTTCGAAACAGAATAGTACGACCTAGGATCGTCTGGCTCTACATTTGTTGGACATACCACCACTTCTGCCCCCACAGCTCTAAGAATATCCATCTTTTCTTGAGACTGTTTGTCAGAAATCACGAAAATACATTTGTACCCTTTCACGATTGCCGCCAAAGCCAATCCCATACCTGTATTTCCTGACGTACCTTCAATAATGGTTCCTCCCGGCTTTAAACGCCCATCTGCCTCTGCATCTTCAATCATTTTTAACGCCATTCGATCTTTTATAGAATTTCCAGGGTTAAATGTTTCTACTTTTGCTAGCACCAAAGCATCAATCTCTTTTGTTACTGAGTTTAACTGCACCAATGGTGTATTACCAATCGTTTCTAATATATTTTTAGCGTATTTCATGTTGTCTAATTATTGTGCAAAGAAACGAAAAAATAAGAGATTTTATTTACTGAAATCTTTTTTTAACCACTCCTATTTTATGCAAAATGAATTGACTTTGAAGGATTGATCTTTGTGATGATATAGGAAGGAATTACAAGCATTAAAAAGCACAAGACGAGTGTTCCTAAATTCAGCGCGAATAATGCAATCATATTGATAGAAACTGGGACAATACTCACGTGATAAGATACTGGATCTAGTGTAATAATACCGAAATAACGTTGTAATAAAAGTAAGGACAGTCCTATCAGATTTCCCCAAATTAACCCCTTGATAATCAGATATGTTGCATTGTATAAAAATATTTTTCGAATGCCCCAATTGTCAGAACCGAGTGCTTTTAAAATACCAATCATTTGAACTCTCTCAAGAATCAGTACCAGTAATGCAGTAATCATATTGATACTTGCTACAAAAATCATAATAACCATAATAAACCAAACGTTGTTGTCAAACAATTCGATCCAATCAAAAATTACTTTATAGTTTTCTAGAATGGTACGGCTATTTAACGTTGCTCCAATGGAAGAATAAATTTCATTCCCTTTTTGATTAATTTCGTCAAAATCATCTAAAAACACCTCAAAACCACCAACCTGGTTAGGCTCCCATTTATTCAATCGCTGAATTTCCTTAATATCTCCAATCATAAGACTCTTATCAAACTGACCAAAGCCTGTATCATAAATGCCCACCACCTGAAACTTATACCTGCTTGGTGCTTTATGTTTTGCTGATTTCATAAAAAAGACAGTGATCCGATCATTCAATTTCAACTGCAATCGATCTACCAAGGTTTTAGACAATAGGACATCCCTGACTCTTGTTTGATTCAAATTGGGCAGCCTACCTTCAATGAGATATTCTTGAAAGAAGGACCAATCGTATGCTGGTGATACTCCCTTGAATACAACCCCTTCAAAATCTGTTTCTGTTCTAATTACCCCCGCTTTATTTGCAAAGACTTGAACTTTCTTTATGCCTTCAATTGTTTTAAATTGTGGATAAAAGTCTTGATTTTTATCTATGGGCGTAATGGATACATCTGAATTGTTATCATCATAGTTCGTAATTTGAACATGTCCTTTAAATCCAGAAATTTTATCTCTAATTTTTTGCTGAAAACCAGCTGCTGTGGACATGGAGATTATCATAATAACCATACCCAATGCAATTGCTGTAATTGCAATTTTAATTATTGGAGATGAAATACTATTTTTATACTCTTTACCCGCAATAATGCGTTTCGCAATAAATAACTCGTAATTCAATTTTATGGTTTCCTTAGTTCGTTTCAAAAATACATATTTAATCTTAGTAACTAGCATTTGTTTTTATTTCACTTCTTGTGCGCAAGAGGCCAATAAAATACAAGTAGCGGCATCGCGCACCGAATTATATAAGCACCTCATTCAAGGAAAAAACATTGGCATTATTGCAAATCAAACTTCCACGATAAACAACACACACCTTGTAGACAGCTTGCTTTCTTTGGGTTTGTCTGTTCAAAAAGTATTTGCCCCAGAACATGGTTTTAGAGGAAAATCAGATGCGGGAGAAGCTGTAAAGGATGGCATTGACACAGCAACAGGCATACCCATTATTTCGCTCTATGGGAAAAACAAAAAACCATCAGCACAACAATTAGAAAATATTGACATCCTTCTTTTTGATGTCCAAGATGTTGGTGCACGTTTTTACACTTATATTTCTACACTTCATTATGTCATGGAGGCAGCAGCAGAAGCAAAAATTCCCGTCATGGTCTTAGACCGTCCAAATCCAAATGGGCATTATATTGATGGTCCAATTCTCGAAACAGCACATGCTAGTTTTGTGGGAATGCATCCTGTACCTGTTGTTTATGGAATGACCATTGGTGAATATGGTCAGATGATTAACGGAGAACAATGGCTCGCCAATGGCATCACATGTGAACTTACGGTAATTCCCTTAAAGAATTACACACACAATTCACCCTATAGCCTTCCTATAAAACCGTCACCAAATTTACCCAATGATAGAAGCATCAATCTCTACCCTAGTTTGTGTTTTTTTGAAGGAACCAATGTTTCTGCAGGACGTGGTACTAATTTGCAATTTCAAATTTATGGATCTCCATACCTCGCTAAAAATGGCTTTTCTTTTAAACCACAACCCAATGAAGGCGCAAGCTACCCAAAACACAAAAATAAGCGCGTCTATGGAGAAAACCTGAGTAATCACAGGCGTTTAACAAACATAAATTTAGCATGGCTACGCAATGCCTATGCACAAAATAATTCAGATGAATTCTTCAATTCTTTCTTTACCAAACTAGCGGGAACAAAGAAACTCCAACAACAAATAATGCAAGGAATTTCAGAGAAAGACATTAAAAAATCTTGGCAAAAAGGACTTCATACATTCAAGAAAACAAGGGCTAAATATCTTATTTACAAGTAGCATAAGGCAAATCACCTCTCTACCCTTCTTCACTATGAGATTTTATTAAAAGTAAATCTTTAACATATAATTTTTATTGAAAATCAACGTATTGTTGGTTTTCTGTATTTCTGAAAAGGTTGTTTCAGCAATGCTCGCAAAGAAGCGTTCTTGATTTGATCAGGAAATGTATCTACTCCATAGACAATTTTATCACGATCCATGTAGGCATAGGTACCTAGGATGCGATCCCAAATAGAAAAGATGTTTCCATAATTAGAGTCCGTATAAGGAAGTACATAATGATGGTGTATTTTATGCATGTCAGGAGATACAATGACATAACTCAATAGTTTATCTACTTTTTTATTCATTCTAATATTGGCATGAGTAAATTGCGTAAATACCAATGAAATAGATTGGTATAGCATCACAATTCCAATAGGAGCACCTACTACAAAAACACCGATCAAGGTAAACACAAAACGAATCATACTTTCTATGGGGTGATGCCTATTTGCCGTAGTCGTGTCTACTTTATGATCTGTATGATGAACCAAATGCACCATCCACAAAGGCGGTATTTTGTGTTCGACGAAATGCGCCAAATAAGCGCCAAAAAAATCCAATAAAAGAATTCCCAACAATACATAAAGCCAAAGTGGCATTTCTGGCAACCAATTGATAATTCCAATGTCATTCTGCGCTACCCAATCTGCTGAAGCAAGCAAAATAAAGGCCAATGCAAAATTAACAACAATGGTGGTTCCTGTAAAAAACAGATTAGGCAATGCATGTTTCCATTTGTTATACTCGAAACGAAATAAGGGCAATGCCCCTTCTAAGAACCAAAAAAAAGTAATTCCCCCGACAAGAAGAAGGCTTCTGTGTAACGTTGGAATACGCTCGAAATACAATACGATTATTTCCAAAATAAAAAGTTTTTTGTCAAGATAATAAAATAAGTTCATTCTTGGCAGCACTTTTGTAGTTTATAAAATTTAAGGTTCTTTTATGAGTATCGTTAAAAAACAATTTCGTAAGTTTACTCTGATACTTAAGCACGAGTGTCGAGTTTATTTGAGATAGACCACCGACTGTTTCTACATATTAAAGGTATTTCATTACGTTCCTTAGAGCAGTCATAAGGCATCTAGTAATTAAAAAAATTTGAACATATAATGAGCACTTTGGTAGAAAAAGCGTTAAAGTTTGAAGAAACAAGCCTGAAAGCATTAACAACAAATGAGAGAATTATTATTTCAAGAGAAGCAAAAGAATTAATCTTAGGATTAAATGAAATGTACAAAGAGGACAAGGACCCAGCTATTATGGAGTTGATGAAAAGACTCACATTAATCAAACAAAAAGTAGAAAAACGACTCAAAGGAAAACCCTCTAGTTCATAAAAAACGCTTAACTTCTTCTTTGTTTCGTTTTTGACACCAAAGGTAATTTCTTTTTTAAAGCCTCTACAATGCTGTGAGCAGCCGGACATACTTCTGTATTGCTAAGCGTTAAATCAGTAAGTTGGATGAATTTTTTTCGATTGGTATGTGGATACTCAGCACAAGCCTTCGGACGCACATTATAAATAAAACAACTGTTGTCTGTTTCATCAAAAAAGGAACATGGAGCTGACTTGAGCACCATAAAATCATCTTCATCACGCTCTAAATATTGATTTTGAAACTGCACAACCTTCATTTTAAGATGTTTAGAAATACGCACTACATCTTTTTCTGTAAATATAGGACTTGTTGTCTTGCAACAGTTTCCGCAAGATAAGCAGTCGGTCTTTTTGAACTCAGCATCATGGAGCTCTTGCATGACATAATCTAAATTCTTAGGGGTTCTCCTTTTTAGATTAGAAAAATACTTTCTACTTTCTTTTTTTGTTTCTTCTGCCAATTTAGGCAGCGCTGCTAAACGCTTTTCCATGTGATTCATATGACCACAAAAATACTGAGAATTAAGGGAAGAATCAGTTTAAATTTGATGTATAAAATTGAGACCTAAAATCAAATAAATTATGTAATTTTGCTCTTCAATTTTAAACAATCCATGAGCATACATCATCGAATAGAGAACAGTGTAAAAAAAGGATTTTCTTCGTTATATGATATCGTACTTCCATCTGTAGAATTTCAAGCAACTCGAAAAGAGTTTGAAGGAGATATTACGGTGGTCGTTTTTCCAATGTTGCGATACAAAAAAGGAAATCCAGTTGCCATAGGAAATGAGCTTGGCGCCTATCTTGTAGAAAACCTAGATGAAGTTGTGCGTTTTAATGTAGTCAAAGGTTTTTTAAATTTAGTGATCAATGACATCTTTTACCTCAATGCTTTTGAAACCATTTCAAAACATGATACCTATGGAAGTGACACGAATGCCGAAAAAGAAGCTGTTTTGGTGGAGTATTCCTCTCCAAACACGAATAAACCTCTGCATTTAGGGCATGTTCGAAACAATTTATTAGGATATGCTGTTGCTGAAATACTGAAGGCAGCAGGGAAAAAAGTATACAAAACACAAATCATTAACGACCGAGGAATTCATATTTGCAAGTCTATGTTGGCTTGGAAAAAATTTGGAGCTGGAGAAACTCCTGCCTCTTCTGGTTTAAAAGGTGATAAATTGGTAGGGAATTACTATGTGAAATTCGACCAAGAATATAAAAAAGAAATCACTATCCTCACCGCACAAGGAGTTTCTGAAGAAGAAGCAAAAAAACAAGCTCCGCTTATGATTGCTGCTCAGCAAATGTTATTAGACTGGGAGGCTGGAGATGAAGAAGTGGTTGGCTTGTGGAAGATGATGAATTCATGGGTATATGAAGGATTTGACACCACCTATAATAATTTAGGTGTAAATTTTGATTCGTATTACTACGAAAGCAATACCTATTTATTAGGGAAAGATCATATTGAGGAAGGGCTAAAAAAGGATGTATTCTTTAAAAAAGAAGATGGCTCTGTTTGGATTGACTTAACCGAAGATGGGTTGGATGAAAAAATTGTACTTCGTGCTGATGGAACTGCGGTATACATGACACAAGATATTGGAACTGCCATTCAGCGCGCCAAAGATTATCCAGATTTAAACGGAATGGTGTACACCGTAGGTAATGAGCAAGACTACCACTTTAAAGTATTGTTTTTAATTCTAAAAAAGCTAGGCTATACCTGGGCTGATGAATTATTTCATCTGAGCTACGGAATGGTAGATTTACCCTCAGGTAAAATGAAATCTAGAGAAGGTACTGTTGTTGATGCCGATGAGTTAATGCAAGAGATGACTGATACTGCGCGTGCCTTGTCACAAGATTTGGGAAAACTAGAAGGGTATTCTGATGTTGAAAAAGAAGCGCTCTACAAAACCATTGGTTTGGGAGCTTTAAAATACTACATCCTTAAAGTAGATCCTAAAAAACGCATTCTATTTGACCCTAAAGAATCTGTAGATTTTCAAGGAAATACAGGGCCTTTCATTCAGTACACCTATGCCAGAATTCAATCCATATTGAGAAAAGCTACTTTTGAGTATTCAAAGGGTGTTAGCGCTATTGAACTGCACGAGAAAGAAAAAGAATTGATTAAAATTATAGCAAACTACCCGGAGATGATTCAGCTAGCAGCAGCAAATCACTCTCCTGCCTTGATAGCCAATTACACCTATGATTTGGTAAAAGAATTTAATTCTTTTTACCAAAATGTGTCGATTTTAGGTGAATCGGATCATGACAAAAAAGTACTCCGTGTACAACTCTCTAAAAAAGTAAGCGATATTATAAAATCTGCCTTCTCTTTGTTAGGAATAGATGTACCGGAAAGGATGTAAAACAATCAAAACAAAGTCCTGTTAAAGGCGCATAATAAGAAACAAACAACAAGAAAAAAAGATAAAAAATGAAATACGACGTACTGATTATTGGAAGTGGACCTGGAGGTTATGTTACAGCAATTAGAGCTTCACAATTAGGCTTTAAAGTTGGTGTGGTGGAAAAAGAAAGCTTAGGAGGCATCTGTTTAAACTGGGGTTGTATTCCTACAAAAGCCTTATTAAAGTCTGCACAAGTGTATGATTACCTCAAGCATGTAGATGAATACGGATTAAAAGCAGAAGCTATTGACAAGGATTTTGATGCTGTTATCAAGCGAAGTCGTAATGTTGCTGAAGGAATGAGTAAAGGTGTTGCTTTTTTAATGAAGAAGAACAAAATTGATATTATTGATGGTTTTGGAAAAATCAAAGCAGGTAAAAAAGTAGCGGTTACTGCAGAAGATGGAACGGTAACTGAATATAGCGCAGATCATATCATCATTGCAACTGGCGCACGTTCCAGAGAGTTACCAAACCTACCTCAAGATGGTAAAAAAGTAATTGGTTACAGAGCTGCAATGACATTGCCAAAACAACCGAAGTCTATGATTGTTGTGGGATCTGGCGCTATTGGAGTTGAGTTCGCTCATTTTTACAATGCCATGGGAACAGAAGTAACCATTGTAGAGTTCATGCCAAATGTAGTTCCTGTTGAAGATAAAGACATTTCCAAACAGTTTGAGCGCTCGATTAAGAAAGCAGGAATTAAAGTAATGACCAATGCTTCTGTTGAGTCTGTTGACACTTCAGGTGATGGTGTAAAAGCAACTGTAAAGACTAAAAAAGGAGAACAAATCCTTGAAGCAGATATTGTTTTATCTGCCGTTGGAATTAAAACAAATATTGAAAATATTGGATTGGAAGATGTTGGTATTGTTACAGACAGAGACAAGATCTTAGTGAACGATTTCTATCAAACAAACCTACCTGGTTATTATGCCATTGGAGATGTGGTTCCGGGGCCAGCATTAGCGCATGTTGCCTCTGCGGAAGGAATTACCTGTGTAGAAAAAATAGCAGGTCTACATACCGAAACTATTGACTATGGAAATATTCCAGGCTGTACCTATGCAACCCCAGAAATAGCATCTGTTGGAATGACAGAGGAAAAGGCAAAAGAAGCAGGCTATGAATTAAAAGTTGGTAAATTCCCTTTTTCAGCCTCTGGAAAAGCAAAAGCCGCTGGGACTCCTGATGGCTTCGTAAAAGTAATTTTTGATGCAAAATATGGTGAATGGTTAGGTTGTCATATGATTGGTGCTGGAGTAACAGACATGATTGCTGAGGCTGTATTAGGACGTAAGTTAGAAACAACTGGACATGAAGTTTTAAAAACAATACATCCACATCCAACCATGAGCGAAGCAGTAATGGAAGCGGTCGCAGATGCCTATGATGAAGTGATTCACTTATAACATAAATCTGATGCTATTGTGCATACAGTTTCATGAATAAAAACCAAAAAAACCTCGCAAATTGCGAGGTTTTTTTCATCTAATTTTAATTGTAGGCCACCAGAAGTTTGTACATTTGCTCTCACAAAACAGCCTATGAGCCTTACGAGACCGCAACAAAAAGAAACCTTTAAAGCCTTGGCAATTGCCACCTTCAAAATTACACTTACCGGCATTGTTATTGGTGTTTTTCATGCCTATGATTTTTGGGTAGGACTTTTACTCGGTATCCGTTTACTTATCTTTATATATAAGAACTATTATAAAACCGCTAAAAAAAACTGGATTCTTTTGGCTGGCATGGTTCTTACAGGATTTCTAGGAATATGTGCAGAAATTTGGGGCATCACTTTTCAGTTTTGGGAATACCACGATCTAACGAACAACAGACAATTACCCTATTGGCTTCCCTTTGCATGGATGTTTGCCTTTCGTTTTATATACCTGTTAGAAACTAAATTAATTCATTCTTTAGACCTACAAAAAATGCATCACAAAACATGGCTTGCCATTGCAATCACCGCATTTTTCCCTGCATATGGAGAAGTAATCACCATTAATTTAGGTGTTTGGACATACTCATGGCCGTATCAGTTTTTAGGGGTTCCTTTGTATGCTGTTATTTGCTTAGTAGCTTTGCATATGGGCATCAATTATCTTCTCAGTCTTTGGGTGAAGAAAAAGAAAATCAACGATGCTGTTTTTATTTCTAAATAAGGAAATCTCCGAATACATTTAAACCAATTAGTACCTCCAAGCTACAATTCTTGTCACTTTATTTCCTTGTTGCATTGGAATCATTTTAAATTCAGCTACCCCAAGTTTTTTAGACGATTTTTCTAAACTCTCAATGTTCTCTTTTTTAGAAACTAATGAGGTAAACCAAACACATTGTTCTTTGAACAAAGAGCTTTGATATAAATAATTGTGTAAAAAAGCCTTCTCTCCACCTACATACCAAAGTTCATTGTTATTACCTGCAAAATTACGCACTGCATTGGTACCTAGATTTCTAGTTTTTCTTCTATTGGCTCCTTGGGCTTCGGCGGCCGATTTATAAAATGGCGGGTTACACATGGAAATGGTGAAAGCATCTTCTTTATCAATGACACCTGTTAAGATCTGCTGCTCATCAAACTGCTGACGTAATAAAATCTGAGGATCAAGGTCATTGTCATCAATAATATCCTGTGCTGAATCCAAAGAATCCAAATCAATATCTACTCCCACAAAACTCCAACCATACACTGCATTTCCAAGCAATGGATAAATACAGGTAGCTCCGGTTCCAATATCCAATACTGAAATATCTCCTGTAATCGCTGACACTTGCAATAGATCATTCAAATGATGAATATAGTCTACGCGTCCAGGTATGGGCGGACAAAGGTTGCTATCGGGAAATTCCCATAGCTTTACATTGTAATAGGCCATCAACAAGGATCTATTGATTTCCTTTACTGCTTTAGGATCAGAAAAGTCTACCGTCAAATTACCATACTGGTTTTCAAAAACAAATAGTTTCAATGCGGCGTTGGAAGTTAACAGCTTTTCAAAATCATATCCGTTATTATGGATGTTATTGGGATGAAAGTTCTTTTTTGTGCTTGCCATGCAGCAAAAGTAGTACAATAAAAAAGAGGGAACGAATTATAAGCTTGATTTTAGATACAATTATAATTCCAAGACAGTAAATTCAAAATCCAAAGGCTTCAGTGCAGACTTTAAGGTCTCTAAAAAAGCATCTCCATATTCTAGGTAATACTCTGAAAAGTTTCGCTGACGTTCTTCCAAACTTTGATTTGGAAACAGTTGTTCTTTGATTTGTGAGATTCGAAAAACCAAATCCCTCTGCCCTCTCTTTTCGGCTCTTAACAAACGGCTCTCTAAATTTTTCAATCCATTTAACTGCTTTTTTTCTTGCGCAAGCACAGCTCCTAAAAAGGAAGCATCTGTTTCATTAGCCACTCTTCTCAGTGCCATAAATTGCTGCTCTAATAGCGTTTGTGCATCAGAAAAATTAAATTCGATATCAGAATTTTCATTCACTTTTTTCTTCAACAAAGAATCTTTCTTTAGAAACATCTCCTCTATCGATATGTGTAACGCATCTAACTTCTGCTGTTGCTTACTTGAAATAATTTGCACAGAATTACGCAATACTAATATTGGAAATGGAAGTTGAACCTGCTTAAAATATGCTTTCAATTGCAGCCAATAGGCCAACTCACCTCCTCCTCCGATATAGGCCAAGTTTGGCAAAATCGCTTCTTGATATACAGGCCTCATGATCACATTAGGACTAAACTTCTCAGGAGATTCTTTTAAATGTGCGAGTATTTCTTTTTCTGAAAAAGAAGTTGTCGTATTATGAATACGGTAGTGATCGCCCTCCTTTACAATGCGCTCTCTAGAGGCATCACTCAAGTAAAACTGATTGATCTCTCTCGGATTTACTTGTATTTTATATTGTTTTTCTAATGCTGAAATTGTGTTTGACACCGATTTAAAAGATACTTGCTCTGTCAATTCTTTCGCTACTATTGGCGTATACAAGGATTTTAAACTTGCATCATCCCCATCTACAATCACCAAACCATAGGAAGCAAATAATTCGTTGGCAATATATCGTGTTGCTTCCGCGAGTGTATTGTGATGCAGATAGCCTTGCTCGAATAAGTTTTTTAAAAACGCAGCATTTCTTGAGGCTCCAAGTTGCTGTGAAAACGCTTCAAAAACGGCTTTGAGTCCTTTTGTTGAAAAATGACCTACGGCACCAGCATTGTCTCTATTCCATTGTACCTTCTTCTCCTTAAAATTAAAATAATTAATCTCGTCAAAATCATGATCTTCTGTTGCCATCCAATACACAGGAACAAAAGCATGTTTTGGAAATTGCAGACGCAATTCCTCGGCCAAATTGATGGTTGAGAATATTTTATACAAAAAGTAGAGTGGTCCTGTAAATAAGTTCAACTGGTGTCCTGTGGTTACTGTAAATGTATTGGTTTGGAGAAGGCTATCCATATTTTGCTGGGTTTGACTGGAAACCTCAATGTTGGCATATTGATTTTGCAAAGCGCTTACCAGTACCTCTCGATGTTCTTTTGGGAAAGATGCTTCTTTCTCTTCTAATTGCTGTTTAAATCCATCCTTCGTTGGATCGTTATTATAAAAGGGGCGTATCGCTTCTTTTTGCTCTAAATAATCAAGCATCGTCTTTGAAAAAAAACCCGTTTTCTGAAATGGAATTTGAGTAACTTTCATTTATACGAATCGCTGTTTTAAAGGGTTCATCACTTTATTTAACATTCCACTAAAACAACAACAATCACTATCCATAAATACAGCTTTTAAAAATTTTCATAAAAATACACATTTTTAATAATTGTTGCTGACAGACACTTCACTCTAACAAATTTTTAACGGTTTCTCTTTTATTTGGAGCAACATAAGTAATTGTAGAATTTGTTTTCTAAAGAATATCAATTAGCTTTGAACCTCTTAATAAAAAATACCATGATGAAACATCGATTTTTACGTTTTCTTTTTATTGCATTGATAGGTTTCCCTATTGCTGCGCAACAATTGCAAACTCCAGATGAGTTTTTGGGCTACAAATTAGGTAGTCGTTTTACAAGACATCACAAAGTAGTTGACTACTTTAAATACATTGCAGAACAATCCGGAAAAGTTCAATTTCAAAAATATGGAGAAACCAATGAACTGAGAACCTTGGCAGTTGCCTTTGTTTCATCGGAAAATAACATCACCAATTTAGAAAGTATTCGCAAACAACATCTTACAAATACTGGACTTGAGAATACCTCAGCACTCACAGATAAAGCGATTGTTTGGTTGAGTTATAATGTACATGGAAATGAGGCATCGGCTACAGAGGCGTCCATGTTAACCTTGTATAAATTAATTACTGAAAATAGTGATTATTTAGAAAACACCGTTGTAATTATAGATCCTTGTGTAAATCCAGATGGAAGAGATCGTTACGCAAACTGGTACAACCAAGTAGCTGCAACACCTCACAATAACAATCCGGATGCCAGAGAACACAATGAACCTTGGCCAAGTGGTAGACCGAATCACTATTTGTTTGACTTGAACAGAGATTGGGCTTGGGCCACACAAATAGAAACACAATCGCGATTAAAAGTATACAACAAATGGTTGCCACACATTCACGTTGACTTTCACGAACAAGGCATAAACAACCCTTATTATTTTGCACCGGCTGCTGAGCCTTTTCATGAGGTAATTACAGATTGGCAACGTGATTTCCAAACACAAATTGGTAAGAATCATGCCAAATACTTTGATAAAAACGGCTGGTATTACTTCACAAAAGAAAGTTTTGATTTACTCTATCCAAGTTATGGTGATACCTACCCGACCTATGTAGGGAGTATTGGGATGACATATGAGCAAGCCGGACACGGAAGAGCCGGTCTTGGAATTACAAAAGCAGATGGTGAAGTACTTACCTTATACGATCGCTTACTGCATCATACAACCTCAGGAATTTCTACGGTAGAAGTTGCTGCGAAAAACACAGCTCAAATAAATCGTGAGTTTAAAAAATACTTCGACAACACTGCCTTCAAATATAAAAGCTATGTATTAAGAGGGAATAAAAGTAAGACCGCAAAATTAACGGAGCTCCTAGACCAACACGAAATAACCTACGGAAACGCAACAGGCAAAACAGTAACTGGTTTTCATTACAACACCAAGACTAAAAAAAGCATGAAGACCACTTCTCATGATTTGGTAGTCTCAACAAACCAGCCAAAAGGAAAATTGGTAAAATCGTTGTTTGAACCGGCTGCAAAATTAAGCGATTCCATTACCTACGACATTACTGCTTGGTCATTGCCCTATGCATACGGACTGGATGCCATTGCCAGTGAAAAGCTGGTTGCATCAGAAATGAAACAAAATGACACCAGGGTTACCAGAGCTATTAAGAATGCCTATGCTTATGCTTTTGAATGGAATCATATCTCAGATGCAACCTTACTCTCAGAACTATTACAAAAAAGGTTCCGAGTGCGTTTTACAAACAAAGACATGAGTAACAGTGGACAAGATTTAAAGGCAGGGGCTTTTATTGTTACACGCGGAGATAACAAACATTTCGAAAATTTTGAAATTGAAATCACACGCATGGCAAACAAGCATCACAAAGCAGTTTACGCACTAAATTCAGGATTCTCGGACAAAGGTCCAGATATGGGGTCATCAGCCGTAAGAGAACTAAAAAATCAAAAAATCGCTGTTTTATCTGGTGATTACACCTCCTCATTGAGCTTCGGAGAAATTCAATATTTCTTTGAAAAAGAATTGCAATATGCGTACACAGCATTGCGCACAAATGACTTCTCAGCTACTGTCCTAGATAATTACCACACCTTGGTGATTCCGAATGGTTATTATGGAGGATTCTTCACGAAAAGTAAATTAGACGCATTGGCTTCTTGGGTTCGAAAAGGAGGAAAAGTAATTGCTATTGGCGGAGCAACCGGGATTTTTGCGAATAAAAAAGGATTTGGATTGACGTCTATTTCCTCTGAAAAAGAAGCAGGAAAAGACGCGCCTACCGTTAGATATGAAGATTTAGAGAGAGACGGCATCCAAAATGCCATTACAGGAGCCATTTTTAAAACAACAATCGACAATTCTCATCCTTTAGGATTTGGTTATGATGATGCTTATTTTACCTTAAAGCAAGGAACGAAATCCTACAAGTATTTAGAGAATGGCTACAATGTTGTGCGTCTAGAAGACAATACCGTTTTTTCAGGATTTGCAGGTAGTAGAACCATTGATAACCTTAAAAATTCATTAATTTTTGGAGAACAAAGAATGGGAAGAGGAAGTATTGTTTATATGGTAGACAATCCTTTATTCCGAGCATTTTGGGACAATGGGAAACTATTTTTTGCAAATGCCCTGTTTTACACCAACCCAAGTATGAACAAATTATAATCTGTGCAGTTTATTTGCACAGATTAAAAAGCCCGCAATAAGCGGGCTTTTTTTTAGTGTAATTTCAAATCACAGTACCAAAAGCTTATATCATAATTTGGTGTTGATTGATAACAATTGTCAGCGTCATCAGCATGTAGGGTATATGATTTTAACTGCTTTTCTCCAATGCTAAAATCAATAGGAAATTTAAAATTAGGCCCATCAAAAACAAAGGTATGAAACTCTCCATTCTCTCCACAAACATCAACGTTACTTGGCAAGTCGTTGATAAATTGCTGATCCATAATTCTTCCTACAAACTCCTTCCCCAATAATTTAGCATTCACACAAACCGTAATGGCTTTAAAACCGAGTGCTAAGAATTCTTGCAGTAGCTTTTTGGTATCCCTCTTCCATAATGGAAACAGACCTTGCATGCCTATTTGTACTAATTGAGTTTCCCGATATGCTCTTAAATCTTCCAAGAAGATGTCTCCAAAAATAGCATGTGTATAGTTTTGCTTGCGTAAAGTTTCCATTTGCTTTCGCATCAGGCTTTCATAGGTCTCCATGGTAACCTTTGCAGGAAAATAGTTCTTCTGCAAAGCAATCCCCAAACTTTCTGCCTGTTGATCCAATAGACTTTCGTGCAGCCCATGCATAGAAACGCGTTCAAATTCACGATTGACATTAGTTACCAGCAAATCAACGATATGGTCTTGATCTTGCTGAATTTTATACAATGCCAAAGCAGCATCTTTTCCTGAAGACCAATTGAAGTAGGCTTTTTTCATGCTTTCTAGATTGCATAAAAAATCCTGCTTTCCGCAGGATTCTTTTTATTTTCTTTTTTGATTCAAACTTTGAGGCCGTTCTAATTTTGTCACAGGAGTTCCATACAAATCAAAATCTCCAGCTTCATGAATTTTAATATCAATAAATTCTCCAATTTTTATATAATGTTCTCTCGCATCCACCAATACGTCATTATCTACATCGGGTGAATCAAATTCTGTACGTCCATAAAAATATTCACCATCTTTTCTATCAAACAAACATCGGAAGGTTTTGCCTACTTTTTCTTGGTTCAACTCCCAGGAAATCTGACCCTGTACTTCCATAATTTCATTCACTCTTTTAAACTTTACATCATCAGGTACGTTGTCTTCCAAGACATAAGCACCTGTATTTTCTTCGTGTGAATATTCAAAGGCTCCCAAACGCTCAAATCGCATTTCTTCTACCCAATCTTTTAACTCCTGAAACATGGCTTCCGTTTCTCCTGGATACCCAACAATTAAGGTAGTTCTGATCCCCATTTCCGGAACTGCTTCCCTAAATTTACGGATCAATGCGGTGGTCTTCTCGTGGGTGGTGCCACGTTTCATCGATTTTAACAACTCAGTGTTGATATGTTGCAACGGAATGTCTAGGTAATTACACACCTTTGGCTCATTTTTCATGACTTCAAGTACATCCATTGGAAAACCTGATGGAAATGCATAATGCATGCGTATCCATTCGATTCCTTCTACTTTTGTCAAGGCTATCAACAAATCTGCTAAAGCTCTCTTTTTATAGATATCTAGTCCGTAATAGGTCAAATCTTGAGCAATGAGCATCAATTCTTTAATTCCTTTTTCAGCTAATTTAGTAGCTTCAATAACAAGCTCCTCAATAGGTGTAGATACATGCTTTCCCCTCATTAAGGGAATCGCACAGAATGAACATGGACGATCACAACCTTCTGCAATTTTTAAATAGGCATAATGCTTGGGAGTTGTTGTCAGTCGTTCACCAATCAACTCGTGCTTGTAATCTGCTTCCAATACTTTTAATAAGTTTGGCAAATCATGGGTTCCAAAGTATTGATCTACATTGGTAATTTCATTTTCTAAATCTGGCTTATAACGCTCACTCAAACACCCCGAAACAAAAACCTTGTCTATTTCACCGGCTTCTTTTCGTTGGGCATGATGTAAAATAGTATCTATGGATTCCTCTTTGGCCTTTCCAATGAACCCACAGGTATTGATGACAACAATATTTCCCTCTTCGTTTTCATCTTCATGGACAACATCTTTTCCGTTGGCTTTTAATTGCCCCATCAACACTTCACTATCATAAACGTTTTTGGAACAGCCCAACGTTACTACGTTGATCTTGTTTTGCTTTGTTGTTTTTGTACGCATCGGTGTATAAAAATTTAGATTGCAAAGATACAATCTTAATTGACGTTACAAACTATATGCATCCTTCAATAATTTCTCATAGGTTATCATGAAAAGAAAACATAGGTCCGTTGCAACAAGAAAATATGAAAACAAAGCAGGCATCTCGCAGAAATAATACTTTCAGTAACTAAAAAGTATTTTCAATTCACTTTTCTCAATGCTTTGAAAGAAATCTTTATTCACCGTATAAAATTACCAAAACAGATAAGCCTGTCGGGCTAGATTCTATGAGCGGTTATGCGTTTCCATACCATAAAAATTAAAAAATTTTAAGGTTCCAAACTCATTATAACACCAAGAATGCATTCCATAATATGTCTTATTCGCAGTAATTTTAAATTTTACAACCAGTAACTTCACAAAAAAAGCCCCTTACTTCACATTTTTTTGTTTTTTTTAAGTTTGTCAGATATTTTAGCGAAAAGTGGAAAATACTATTGTATACATACAAGTATGGAGCAAGGCATTACCACTCATAACAAAGCATTAAAAAATGAACTCCCTCATCATAATTTTAAAGCAGTGTGTTGTTTTAATATGAAATTATTTTGTTGAGGATTTAACAAAAAAGTATTTATGAATTACAACAACCACCAAACCAAACTATTACTTTGTTGCAGTATGCATCAGAGAAATCGCTTTTTTTCTTTATGGAGCTTTACTCCTAATGCAATAGGAGCTTTGATGAAAAAAAGAACTTTACTCCTGTATTTTTTTGCGACATTATTCTCAACCTTACCCCTATTTTCACAAGGTCAGCAACCTACAAGGTTTTGCTCGCAACCCAATGCACAAGCCTCGAATGTAGTTTTTGCCCAAAAGACAAGTTCTTCATTGACGTTGTCTAAATTTACAATCCCAATGGGAGGAGCAGACGGTTATGCCATTTACATGAACGATACAAACTCCTTTACACCACCATCTGATGGAGACCAACAGATTGCTACTGATAGTAGTTGGAATGGTTCTGGGCAACAAGCTATTTACTTCGGTGCATCAGCTTCACCCGATGTTAGCTTATCAGATTTAGATCCTGAAACCACCTATTATTTCAGAATCTTCGCCTATAACAGGTGTTCTAATGAATATACCTATGAAAAAACAGGACTGAGCGCAAGTGATCATACCGGTGCAGTTACTTCCAAAATTGATCCCTCTAATAATGTTGACTTGAATGCGCCTAGACTTCCAGATTGCTTTAGAGCGGTTGCCAAAACAACGGAAGTAACTTTTGGAACCGTGACAACGACATCCTTGAATATAAAAGAGATAATAACAGACGATTCCTATTATAATGGTATGGCAATTTATATGAATACCGACAATAATTTTGCACGACCAGATGATTCTACAATTGCAGCGGATAACCCATCTACTGGTCAAAAAATCATTTATTTTGAAAATGTACAGTACAACTCAGGAAAAGCATTGATCGATCATACGGTCTCTGATTTAGTTCCAGGAACAAAGTATTATTTTAAGGTTTATGCCTATTACGTATGTCGTGACGGACGATTTTATGAAACTACAGGATTTAGTTTTGATAAAACTACACCTGTTGCTATTACAGATGCTAATTTTCAAACAGCCATAGATACCTGTTTAAGCACAAACGCAGTAGATGGTATGTGTTCTGATAGTGAGTATGGAGCCATGCCAGATTGGGATGTGAGCCAAGTAACAGATATGGAGAGGGCATTTACTGCAAAAGAAACTTTCAATGCAGATATCAGTTCTTGGGATGTGAGCAGTGTGACGAATATGAAATTTATGTTTGATTTTGCAAAAGCTTTCAATAGAGATATCAGTTCTTGGAATGTAGGTAATGTAACGATTATGAATCATATGTTTGCTTATGCACAAAAATTTAATCAAGATATCAGTTCTTGGGATGTGAGTAATGTGACTGACATGTTTGTTATGTTTAACAAAGCAATTGAATTTGAACAAGATTTATCAGGTTGGTGTGTTACCAAAATCGATTCCGAACCATTCCAATTTAGTTCTAACTCAGGTTTAACTGCTGCGCAGTCACCTGTTTGGGGTACTTGTCCAAAAACCCCTATTACAGATGCTAATTTTCAAACAGCCATAGATACCTGTTTAAACACAAACCCAGCAAATGGTATGTGTTCTGATAGTGAATACGGAGCCATGCCAGATTGGGATGTGAGCAAAGTAACAAATATGGAGCAAGCATTTAGTACAAGAGACACTTTCAATGCAGATATCAGTTCTTGGGATGTGAGTAAGGTGACTAACATGAATTCTATGTTTAATCTAGCAATTGTATTTAAACAAGATTTATCAGGTTGGTGCGTTTCCAATATTCAATCCGAACCAAACAAATTTAGTATTAATTCAAGTTTAACTGCTGCGCAATCACCTGTTTGGGGTACTTGTCCAAAAACCCCTATTACAGATGCTAATTTTCGAACAGCCATAGATACCTGTTTAGGCACAAACCCAGAAGATGGTATGTGCACTAATAGTGAGTATGGAGCCATGCCAGATTGGGATGTGAGCCAAGTAACAAATATGGAGAAAGCATTTTATATAAGATCCACTTTCAATGCAGATATCAGTTCTTGGGATGTGAGTAAGGTGACTGACATGTCTTATATGTTTTTTTATGCAACAGATTTTAATAACGATATTAATTCTTGGGATGTGAGTAAGGTGACTGATATGTCTTATATGTTTTCTGAAGCATATCGCTTTAATCAAGATATTGGTTCTTGGGATGTGAGTAATGTGACTGATATGACTTATATGCTTCATGAAACACCGCGTTTTGATCAAGATATATCAGGTTGGTGCGTTTCCAATATTGAATCCGAACCAGAAAAATTTAGTTATGTCTCAGGTTTAACTGCTGCGCAGTCACCTGTTTGGGGTACTTGTCCAAAAACCCCTATTACAGATGCTAATTTTCAAACAGCCATAGATACCTGTTTAAACACAAACCCAGCAAATGGTATGTGTTCTGATAGTGAATACGGAGCCATGCCAGATTGGGATGTGAGCAAAGTAACAAACATGAACAGTGCATTTATTGCAAAAGCAACTTTCAATGCAGATATCAGTTCTTGGGATGTGAGCAGTGTGCAAGACATGAGGCGAATGTTTGAAGCCGCTATTACTTTCAATGCAGATATCAGTTCTTGGGATGTGAGTAATGTGAAGTTCATGGAAAAGATGTTTCTCGAAGCATTTGATTTTAAACAAGATTTATCAGCTTGGTGTGTTACCAATATCACTTCTTACCCATATGATTTTAATTATGATTCAGCTATGTCAATATCTCATTGGCCTGTTTGGGGTACTTGTCCGGTATTGCCTGAAATTATTTTCACAGAAATCACCGATAAAGTTTACGGAGATAGCTTCGTTTTGGAAGCTACGTCTAATTCTCCAGGAACCATCAGTTATGCCATTATTCTAGGAGGTACTGGAACTGCAATCTTATCAGGAGTAAACAAGCAAAAAATAACCCTTGGTGCTGTAGGATATGTAACTGTTAGAGCAACACAAGCTGCGGGAGGTGGTTATACAGCTGCAACAAAAGACATCACCTTTAGCATTGCGCCAAAAGAACTAAGCATTACTGGAATTACAGCAGATGACAAGGCATATGATGGCACAACAGCAGCCACAGCTAGTGGAACAGCTACTTTAACAGGCATCGTGGGAGAAGATGATGTTTATCTAGAAGGAACAGTAGTGCATACCTTTGAAAGCGGCAATGTAGGAGGTGGAATTACAATCACCACTACCGGATACACGATTAGTGGAGACGATATTGGAAACTATACACTCACCCAGCCAACACTTTCAGCAGCTATCACAGCGAAAGAATTGACCATTACTGGACTTACAGGAGCTGACAAGTTCTATGACGGAACTACAGCAGCTACTGCTAGTGGAACAGCTACATTAGCAGGAATCATTGGAGTAGATGATGTTTCTTTAGAAGGATCGGGAGTACATGCTTTTGCAAGCTCGAATGTAGGAGATGGAATTACAATCACCACTACCGGATACACGATTAGTGGAGACGATATTGGAAACTATACACTCACCCAGCCAACACTTTCAGCAGCTATCACAGCGAAAGAATTGACCATTACTGGACTTACAGGAGCTGACAAGTTCTATGACGGAACTACAGCAGCTACTGCTAGTGGAACAGCTACATTAGCAGGAATCATTGGAGTAGATGATGTTTCTTTAGAAGGATCGGGAGTACATGCTTTTGCAAGCTCGAATGTAGGAGATGGAATTACAATCACCACTACCGGATACACGATTAGTGGAGACGATATTGGAAACTATACACTCACCCAGCCAACACTTTCAGCAGCTATCACAGCGAAAGAATTGACCATTACTGGACTTACAGGGGTTGACAAGGTCTATGACGGAACTACAGCAGCTACTGCTAGTGGAACAGCTACGTTGTTTGGAATCATTGGAGCAGACGATGTTTCTATAAAAGAAACAGGAGTACATACCTTTGCAAACGCCAATGTAGCAGATGGAATTACGGTAAACACCACAGGATACACAATTGGTGGAACCGATACTGGAAACTATACCCTAACCCAGCCAACACTATCAGCAAACATTACTGCAGCTAAATTGTACATTTCTGGTTTGAGAGCAAATGGTAAAGTCTATGATGGAACAACTACTGCAAGAATTAGCAGTATAGGATACTTAACGGGCAAAATTGGTGATGATAATGTAAATCTTATAGGAGAACCTGTACATAGCTTTGAAAATGCGAACGTTGGAGACGGAATCACAATTAGCACCACTGGATACATGCTTTCAGGTACTGATGCATCAAATTATACCTTGGTACAACCTTCTTTTGTGGCAAGTATTACACCAGCTCCGCTAACTATTACAGGTCTTGAGGGAGTTGATAAAACATACGATGGGACAAGAGGGGCTGCAGCTTCAGGAGTACCTGCATTATCTGGTGTTATTACAAATGATGATGTAGATTTAGTAGGAACACCAACCTTTGCCTTTGGAGATCGAGTATATAGGGTCGAAATGTACGACTCACTCGGAGATGGTTGGCAAACGAATAGACGAAGTGGGGGGAATGGAATTACTGTTTTGATTACATCTGCTAACGGAGAACAATCAGAGGTTGAGTTTGGGATATGTTCTCCGTACGGCGAAGATAATAACGGAACATTCCTTGATATTGATGCTTGTACTGGTCCTAAAGCCTACTCATCCTTTATCCCAGCCACAGCGTATGTTGAAATCCCGGCAGGGAGTTCATCTTCCTGGAATTTCCCTGGAGATTTTTGGGATGAAATTAGATTTGAGATTTACAATCCTGACGGTAGTCTATTCTATGATTCAGGTAGCTTCGGAACCCAATCTCCAGGTGAATTTGCAACCACCACCCCTTCATCTCCGGTCAATATTGAAACAAATAAACCTATTTCAACTACAACAGGATATAC
This sequence comes from Polaribacter sp., assembly GCA_042091715.1. Taxonomy (GTDB): domain Bacteria; phylum Bacteroidota; class Bacteroidia; order Flavobacteriales; family Flavobacteriaceae; genus Polaribacter. The sequence continues at coordinate 39,033 of JBELGW010000022.1, forward strand.
CATCTCAGGAGCAGAATCAGGAAATTACTACCTAAATCAACCTGTTTTATCCGCTGACATTACCCCAGCACCATTAACCATAGCCGCAGGTACAGGTCAGAACAAGGTCTACGGATCAGATGACCCAACAAACCTAATCTATACGTTCGAAGGTTTGGTAAATAACGAGACTGAGGCTGTTTTAGATACTTCAGTTGCCATTGCAAGAGCCCAAGGAGAAGATGCTGGTTTGTATAGAATCACAGTGTCAGAAGCCACAGCGATGAACTACGACATTACTTTTGATAACAACATTGACTTTGAAATTACCAAAGCAGGCTTAACAGTAACAGCCGATGCAAATCAGACCAAAG
>JBELGW010000023.1:0-2233 GCA_042091715.1 Polaribacter sp.
AAAATGAATGGTAAAAGTTGCTTCATTAAAGAATGTATACGTGAATTTAAGGCAATATAGTAAAATGATAGATAACCAATGACTAAAAAACAAGATTCTATACCACGCATCAGTTGTTAGCGCTGTTTAGGTTGGGTGAACAATTGTTTTTCGATTTTTTTCTCACTTCAATTCATTAATTATGGCCACTGTCTGTGCAGCAACAACACCTGCCGTTTCAGTACGTAACCTACTGTTTCCAAGGCTAACGGGTTGGAAGTTGTTTTCTAGTGCAATACTTATTTCTTTCGGGGTAAAATCTCCTTCTGGACCAATCATGATAAGGACGTTTGAATTCGGTTTTAGAGATTTCACCAAAGATACCTTCTCCAATTCCTCGCAGTGTGCAATGAACAATTCACTGTTAAGGTCTTTCTTCATAAATTCACTAAACTTAACCGGTGGATTCAATTTCGGTAACACTAGCTTCAAGGATTGTTTCATTGCAGATTGGATAATTTTCTCAAGTCTTTCAGTTTTGAGAACGGTTCTCTCGGAGTTTGAACAAATAATTGGTGTGATTTCATCAATGCCAATCTCCGTTGCTTTTTCAAGGAACCATTCCAATCGATCATTGTTTTTTGTAGGTGCAATAGCGATATGCAGCCCATATGTCCATGGTTTTGTTTGTTGTTCTGTTTGGATAATTTTCACCAAACATCTTTTGTCATTGGCTAAGAGAATTTGTACGGTGTACAAGGTGCTGTGACCATCAGTAATGTGTAAAATATCTCCTTCTTTTTTGCGCAGTACCTTGACAATATGTCTACTTTCAGTCTTGTCAAATGTGAATTGAGAATCTGATGTATTGATGTCTTTGTTGTAGAATAATTGCATATTAGTAAAGTTTCTGCCTGTCAAAGGGATGGATATAGATCCCACATGTTTAAGCGCTTTTATTGAATGTTTTTACGGTATGTTCTACGTCTTTTGTGGGTTACAGGATCAAAATTTTTCCATATTTTGTTGATGGCATCATTTTCTTCCAGCTCGGGAGTTCGAATACAGTTTTCAATTCCTTTAGGGGTAAATGTTTGTGTAAATTGATCGAATAGAATTGCGGTTACCCCTTTATTTTGATAATCTGGGTGTACACCTATCAGGTAAAAGGTGACATCTTTAGCATGTTTCCGAGCCTTGAGTAGATGGAAAATTCCGAAGGGAAATAATTTTCCTTTCGCTTTTTGTAGTGCCTCAGAAAAGGATGGCATCACAATCGCAAAAGCGACCAGTTTATGATTTTTGTCTACTACAAATTTGATGAATTCTGGATTGATAAAGCTGATGTATTTCTTTTTGAAAAAGTCAATTTGAGCCTCGGAAATAGGAACATAGGTTGAGAGTTTAGAGTAACTATGGCTAAACACCTCAAACATTTCATCAACATACGGCATAATTTCTTTAGTTTTGGTAAAATCCAAAGCCTTTAAGTCGAAACGCCTTTTAATGATATTGCTGATGCGCTTATAGTAAGCGCCATCTACATTTTTAAAGGGAAACTTATTTTCTAAGTACTCTTTTTCTTTTGTAAATCCAAGTTGTTCTAGGTGATCTTTATAATAAGGATGGTTGTACCATGTAATCATAGTTCCTAAATGATCAAAACCATCAATTAGAACGCCTGTTTTATCGAGATTGTTAAAACCAACAGGACCTTCAACGTATGCGAGGTTGTGTTGAGCACCAATCTCATTTACCTTGGCTAACAATATTTTTGTGACAGCAATATCATCAATCATATCTAGCCATCCAAAACGCATTTTTTTAATATTTTGTTGGTCTACCTCGAAATTATTAATGATGGCAGCAACTCTACCTACAATTTTGTCGTTTTGATACGCCAAAAAATAGCGAGCGTCTGCATGTTCAAAAACTGGGTTTGTTTCTTTGTTAAATAATGCAACTTCGTCTTTAATAATTGGCGGTACCCAATATGCATTGTCCTGGTATAGGGCAAAAGGGAAACTAACAAATTCTTTTAATTCCTTTTGTGTGAAAATCTCTTGTATGGTAATCATGGGCTAAAGTTACGAAAGTGGCTGCTACAAACTATTGTCTGTAGTAGGATCTTCTGATTTATTCTTTTTTTTGGTCTTTGGTTTTGTTTTCTTCTTCTTCTTCTTCTTCTTCTTCTTCTTCTTCCTCTTCTCCTTTTTCTCCTTTTTCTCCTTTTTCTTCTCCTTTTTCTTCTCCT
>JBELGW010000023.1:2333-38482 GCA_042091715.1 Polaribacter sp.
TTCTCCTTTTTCTTCTCCTTTTTCTTCTCCTCCTCGGTCTTGATGCTAGATATTTTTCTTTTTCTAACGGGTCTTTTTCGTGAATAGGCAGTTTTATTTACCTTTTCCTTTACACTTTTTCGTTTTTTAGACTTGAAGAAGTTGATAAATTTATCTGCTGCTCTCCCGAAGAAATTTTTATTCCTTTCTGAATCCGTTTGTATGGGTTCAATCTTTTTGCCTTGATTGTCTACTTCGATAAAAGAGACTACATGCCTGTCTAATCGATAAGAAAGGCCGATAGCTGCATATTTTTCTGAATTATTTCCGTTTTGATGCATTCGAGCAGAAGCATCTATTTGAAAATGACGATTAAAAAGATAGGCCAACCCGAGACCAAAATCATACCCAGTTCGGTACTTGTTCTTATTTCCTTTGTATTCTGCAAATGCAGACCAATTTCTTTGAAATGCATAGGTTCCTGTGATAAGATATAGGAGTTCTGCGTTTTTATCTCCTATGGCATCGTAGTAGATGTTAGATACCACATTTAAAGAAGAGCTCAAGTTATTTTGTAATAAAAGACCAACTTTGGGAGTCATTTTTTCTTTTTTATAAGTGTTCCCTACAAAGTTGGTGTTGACCCCGGCGAAGATGGCTACTGAAGGAATTAAACGTTTCCAATCAAATGCATGTCGCCTTTTCCAACTTCTAATTTCTTTAGTTTTGTCTTCGTAAGTTTGCTCATACAACAAATATTTAGCGCCCACGAGAAATTTACTCAAGCCTACATTTTTATATTTTTCTTCAGGTAAATTGGTAAAAATTACTTGGTCTCTTTGAAGAGAAAGTTGCGTGTTAATTTCAAATTTTTCGTTAAAAAAGGAGGTTCTAAACATAAAATTCGTTCCAAATGATTTTGAACTTTGATATGTTTTGTTGTTTTCTGAACTGCTAAGAAACAGCCCTGCTTCAAATTGATAAACGCCTAATCCAACGCTGTACGGGCTCTCTGAGTATCCAGGTCTGTTAGAGTTAATGATGTCCGTGTATTGTCCGAATAGTTGTGCAAAGCTGCATAAAAGAGAGAGAAGAAGAAGCTTTTTAGTCATATCGATTATTATACTTTTGATTTGATAAGGTGCCATTATTTGACCAATAACTACAAACATAATGTAAATATATTACACGTCATATTGAATGAAATTGCTTTTTTCATATTCCTTCCTTTTTTCTATTTGTTAACGTAATTATTAATCACAAATTGTTATTTTTGAGCTTATTTAATTGAAATATGCAGGAAGCAGGACCTATGAATTTTTTGAGAACTATATTAATTATTGTATTACTCTATTACGTGCTTAAATTTCTAACGAAATTATTTGCACCCTATTTGATGAAAAGAATGGTGCATAAAATGCAAGAAAAAGCGCAGAGCCATCAGCAAGGCTATCAACAGAAACCGCATGTAAATGAAGGTGAGACGAGCATTGATAAAAAACCAAGTAACTCAAAGCAAAGCAATAGCTCTGTTGGAGAGTATGTTGATTATGAAGAAGTAGATTAGTAATGAAAATAGAAAAAATAGTACCTTACGTCATCGCAATTGCAATTTTTGCAATTGCAGCAATTACATATTTTAATCCGGTGTTAAAAGGACATAAAATGAAGCAGAGTGATATCACTCAGTTTAAAGGAATGTCCAAAGAAATTGTAGACTACAGAAATACAAATGGAGAGGAGCCCTATTGGACCGGTGCCGCTTTTAGTGGAATGCCAGCCTATCAATTAAGTGCATATTACCCGCATGATTACATCAAAAAAATAGACTCTCTATTTCGTTTTTTACCGAGACCAGCAGATTATATATTTCTGTATTTTTTAGGATTTTTAGTACTGCTTATCGCCTTAAATGTTGAGTGGAAATTAGCAGTTTTGGGCGCTTTTTCTTTTGGTTTTTCAACCTATTTAATCATTATCTTCGGAGCAGGGCACAATGCAAAAGCGCATGCTATTGGTTATATGCCAATGGTATTGGCAGGGGTGATTTGGATTTTTAATAGAAAGTATTTGTTAGGCTTTATGGTGACAGCACTTTCAATGGCATTAGAAATTCATGCAAACCATCCTCAAATGACTTATTATTTAGGTTTTGCGATTTTCATTTTGGGAGTTGTAGAATGTATTGAAGCGGTTAAGAAGAAAGTATATTTGCCATTTCTCAAGCAAACCTTAGTAATTGTAGTGGCAATGGCATTAGGTCTAGGTGCAAATGCTACAAGACTTATGGCGATGAAAGAATATGCCGATATAAGTACACGTGGAAAAACGGAATTGACTGTAACACCTGATGGATCACCAAAAATGGTAAAAGAGGGCTTGTCTAAAGAATATATAACGGAGTACAGCTATGGACTAGCAGAAACATTCAATTTGTTTATCCCGCGCTTTATGGGGGGTGGAACTGTAGAGTCACTTGGGAAAGATTCTGAATATTACAATGCTTTTAAAGCAAAGTATGGAACGAGGGCTGCGCAGGAGTATTCCAAGGAAGTGCTCACCTATTGGGGCGATCAAACCATTGTAGAGGCACCCGCTTATATTGGTGCTGTAATCTTATTTCTTTTTTTGTTAGGATTGTTTTTAGTGAAAGGAACGTTGAAAAAATGGTTGATAGCAACTACGATTTTATCTATTCTATTAAGTTGGGGTAAGAATTTTGAGCTACTTACCAATTTTTTTATTGACTACATGCCTCTCTACAATAAATTTAGAGCGGTTTCTTCAATACAGGTAATTGCTGAGCTATGTATTCCAATACTTGGCATTTTAGCATTGAAAGAAATTTTTTCTACTCATGTTTCTGATCTTGATAAAAAAAGAGCATTGAAAAATGCTTTCTATATTCTAGGGGGACTAGCGCTTTTCTTTATGTTATTTGGTGCGAGCTTCTTTAGTTTTGAGGGGTTTAGAGATGATGGATTGGAACAATACAAAATTCCTGGTTTGGTAGATGCATTGATTGCAGACAGGAAGGCTATGTTATTTAATGATAGTTTGAGATCATTTACGCTAGTAGTATTGTCTTTTGTGGTTCTTTGGCTGCACATAAAAAAGAAACTGAATCAGACAAAAACAATTGTAGTATTTGCAATGATGATATTGTTCGATCTAATTTCTATAGACCTAAAGTATGTAAACAGTGATTCTTTTGAGCGTGCAAAAAACATCGATGTGCCATTTAAAAAAACGGATATTGATGAAGAAATTTTAAAAGATAAAGGGCATTATCGAGTGGCTAATTTTCCAAACCTACTTCAAGATGGTAGCACCTCTTATTTTCATAATTCAATAGGTGGTTATCATGCTGCGAAAATGGGTCGATATCAAGAATTGTTTGACTATTATATGACAACAGGTGTTCATATGGAAGTTTTGAATATGTTGAACACAAGGTATATCATGTATCCAAATCAAGGAGAAACTTCAGTTCAGAAGAATGAAGACGCCAATGGCAATGCTTGGTTTGTCTCGAAAGTGACTTCCGTTGCATCTGCAGATAATGAGTTAAAGCTTTTAGGGACACTTTCTACTAAAGATGAGGCGGTCTTGAGACAGGGTACTTCAGTGCCTCCTGTTTTTGAAGTAGATTCATTAGCGACCATTGAATTGACTGGCTATGATGTAACAAGTTTGAGTTATCAAACTACTGCATCAAAACCTCAATTTGCAGTATTCTCTGAAATCTATTACAAGAATGGATGGAATGCGTATATAGATGGTGTTTTAAAGACGCATCATAGGGTAAATTACGTTTTACGAGGGTTAGAGGTTCCTGCAGGTACACATCAAATAGTATTTAAATTTGAGCCGGAAGTGATACAAAATGGAACTGTAGTTACGTTATCTAGCTATGCATTTATGATATTACTGCCATTAGGATGGTTCTTTTTAGGAAGGAAGATAAAAAAAGAATAGAGCTATGTCTTAATGGATTTTATATACATTGAAGGAGTTATGCCTACCTCTTTCTTGAAAGCCCTCGTAAATGCAGATGCATTGGTGTAACCAATCTCATTCGCCAAATACTCAATAGTATAATGTTGATATTGCTTGTTTGTTTGTAACTTTTGCAATAAATAGTTGATTCTAAGTTTTGTTATGTATTGCTTAAATGTTTGTTTTTTAGAGTTGTTTAGGATGTAGGATAAGTACGAAGTGTTCGTTTTAAGTTTTTTAGCTAGTACTTTAATCGTAAAATCATGAGCTAAGAATTCTTCCGTTTGTTCTAATTCTTCTAGTTTTCGTAAAATATTTTCTTCTACTTTTTTTTCTATTTTATAGTCCTTTTTTGGAGGTGAAATACTTTTTTCTCCCTCTTTAATTGACGCACGTAACTTTTGTAGTGCATCTTTTTTAGTTGTTTTAGATTTGTAAAGAACAAATAGGATGAAAAGGGTAGCCACTCCAGAAATTGCAAGTATGCGCTTTTGATAGGTGGTTCGTTCTGAGCGCATAACAGTTTCATTGCGTTTTTTAATTGTAGTGAACCTATATTGGTAGTGGGTTTTGTTAATTTTATCTTTGTTCAAGGTTACTTGGGCTAATTCTTCTAAACCTAATTTAGAGTAGTAGTAAGCACTATCCGTTTTTTTTTGGATATTGTACAGATTCGCGAGAATGTCGTAAATCACAATCCGTTGTTTTTTTGAGTTTGGAGTATTTTTATCGTTCTTCAGAAATCTATGTGCATATGATAGCGCATCTTCTGTTTTTTTTAGCTTAAAATAAACGAGTGACTTGAACAATTGAAAACTTTTCAATACTGTAGGGGAGATCCCTTGTTTCTCCATGGATGTGAGGACATCTGAGGCTTTTTGATATTTTTCTTTCTGTAGGTATAACTTCACTTTTTTCATCAAGTAGAGCTGTTCAGTATTTTCGTGTTTGGGATTAAATGTTTGGGCAACATCGTATGCTCTCTTATAATAAACTGCAGCAGAATCTATGAGCGAACCAATAGAGTCTTTTCCTAAATTGAAATAAGTGTTGCCGATGGTGTTCAAATTATTTGCGTGGATTATTTTTAGAACGCGGTATTTAGAGAAATTGGAAGCATACAATTGGTTCAATTCTAAATTGGTTTTTTTGAGGATAATCAATGCTTCAGTATATAAACCCAGAATTTCTTTGAGACTAGCCATATTCATATTTGCATGTAGTCTATGTAAATGATAGTATTCGTCTTTTGTACTGATATTCTCAATAGCCTTTTTTTTAAGGAGCAGGTATTTAAAAGCTTCGTTGTATTTTCCTTCGTTCTTTTTAATCCAAAATAATCTATTGTAAGCAGTAATGCGCTGTCTAGTGGCGCACGGTGTGTTTATGTTGTTGAGTTCTTGAATTATTTGTAAAGAAATCTTTGCAGACTTTTTAAAATTTCCTTGTTGGTAATAAGCACTGGCTTCTCCGAGTGCTCCTGTTTTCTGGGTACATGGGTCTAAAGATGTCTGACTTTTCTTTGAGTAATGCAATAAACTATCAATATTGGTAGTACTAAATTTTGTAATTTTTTCAAGATCGTATCGGTCGGAAGGATACACTTGGGCTTTCGTTGAAATAACCCAAGTAAATAACAGCACTAAAAAAAACGAATACTTCATGGAAAATAATCTTAGGATAATCTGGTTTATTGGTCTGAGTCATTTTCAAAGGAGTTTGTAGTATGCTTTTTATAAAAAACGCAATACTTAACTTTCTATCATCAAAGATATGAGGTATGTTTGTAATGCCAATAAGAATTGGTGAATAAATTGTTGTGAAAAGGAAAAAAAGAGAGCTAAGGCTCTCTTTTTTTGTTAGAGACTTATGGTTTTTGCTATGATTTCGTACATTTGAGGACTGTACTTTTAAAATCAAAGTAAAATAACATGAGCAAAAGAAGATGAATATAGGGATGTTATTAAATGGGAGTTATCCTGCGGATATCAGAGTAAGAAAAGAAGCAGAAACCTTAGTAGAGCACCATGCTGTATTTATTTTGTGCAAACGAGGTGCGGATGAAAAAGAATATGAGGTGGTGAATGGTGTTCAAGTAATTCGAAAAATTGAATATCGAAGTTTAGCGCATGAAGGCATTATGGACGTGCTCGCTTCAGTGAACTTTACCCATCCTTTTTTTAAGGAGCAATTGCCGTATTTTATTTTAGAGAATCAGATTAATGTATTGCATGTTCATGACCTGCCATTGGCAAAAACAGCCTTTTTAGCAGCGAAAAAATACCATTTAAAAACAGTATTAGACTTGCATGAGAATTATCCTGCAGCCCTCATGACCTGGTTTTCTTGGCGTAAAAATTCAATTATAAGACTCAAGAATAAATTGTTTTTTGGATATAAGAGATGGAGGAATTACGAGTCGAGAATTGTTAAAAAATTTACAATTGTGATTGCTGTTGTAGATGAAATGAAACAGCGCTTAATTGAACAACATCAGCTATCATCAACGAATATTGTTGTTGTTCCGAACGCAGAGAAGAAAGAATTTTCGAAAAATTTTGCGATCGAAACACCAAATTACTTTGATAATTTACAGGATCGATTTATCATTTCTTATGTTGGGGGCTTTGGACCCCACAGAGGTTTGCATACTGCGATTTTAGGGATGAAAACTATTGTGAAAGTGATTCCGAATGCATTGTTGGTATTGGTAGGTCCGGCAAATTCGGATGTGAGGAAACATTTGCAAGATTTGATTGTAGAAAATAATTTGGAAAATTTTGTTCAAATTAGAGGGAAAGCGCCTTTTTCTTCAGTTGTAAATATCATGAAAAGTTCTGCGGTGAATTGCATTCCGCATATTTCTAATGAACATACCGAAAGTGCTGTTCCTCATAAGTTTTATCAAATATTATTATCAGGTAAACCACTTTTAGTATCTGATTGTGCACCGATGAAAAGATTGGTTGCACATTATGATATCGGAACCTATTTTGAATCTGAGAATCCGATGAGTTTTGCGAATGCAATTCTTCAGATTCACTCAGAATACAAGGTAGCTTTGGAAAAAGCAAATCGAGGCCATGACATCGCCCTGAATGGAAATTTAAATTGGGAGTTTACCTCAAAAAACTTAGTATATTTATACAATAGCTTATTGAATTGAAAGTAGTAATTGTAACATATTATTGGCCCCCCTCGGGGGGCTCAGGAGTACAACGATGGTTGAAGTTTGTGAAATATTTACAAGAGTTCGGTATTGAAGCTATTGTTTATACAGTTGCTAATCCAAAGTATAGCATCACAGATACTTCTTTGACAAATGAAATTCCAAAAACTGTGACAGTTTTAAAACAGCCTATCTGGGAACCAAATAACCTCTTACATCGTTTTAGTAAGCATAAAACGAAAGAATCATCAGGTTTTTTAAATCCAAATCCTAGTGTATTGGGAAAGCTGCTGCAGTATATAAGAGCCAATTACTTTATACCGGATGCTAGAAGATTTTGGGTGAAACCATCTGTATCTTTTCTAAAGAAGTATCTGCGACAAAATCCTGTTGATGCGATCATAACCTCAGGTCCTCCTCATAGTTTGCATTTAATTGGGCTTGCGTTAAAAAAAGAGCTCGGTGTACATTGGATTTCGGATTTTCGAGATCCTTGGACAGAAATTGACTATTTTGAGCAATTGCCATTAACAAAAAGAGCGAGGAAAAATCATGTTGCATTAGAGAAAGAGGTATTGGAAAGATCAGACGCAGTATTGGTGGTTGGTAAAACAATGAAAATGAGATTTGAGCAATTTTCTTCATCGATTCATGTGTTAACAAATGGTTTCGATACAAAAGAACTTTCTCAAGAGGTTGTACTCGATTCAAAATTTACGATTACACATGTAGGACTCATGAATGCAGATAGAAATCCTCATGTATTATGGAGAGCATTGAAAGAGATTGCCAATGAAAATCCGTGTTTTGCAAAAGATTACGAGGTTCAATTGGTAGGTAAAATAGCAATTCAGGTAAAAGAGAGTATCAATGATTTACAACTCCAAAATGTACGAGAAATTGGTTATTTACCTCACGAACAGGTGAAAGTTTATCAATCCAGATCACAAGTATTGTTGCTAGCTGTTAACAATGTTCAAAGTGCAAAAGGAATACTCACCGGAAAAATATTTGAGTACTTACAGGCAAAACGTCCAATTGTAGCAATTGGTCCTACAGATGGTGATTTAGCCGAGGTAATTGCAGAAACCAGCGCTGGAGTGCTGGTGGATTTTGATGATGTTGCTACCATGAAGACTGAGCTATTAAAGATGTATGATGCATTTAAAGGAGAGGGTTTACGAGTGAATTCAAAGAATATAGAGCAGTACCATAGGAAAAATATTACAAAAAATCTTTCAGAAATAATTCAAAACACCATATCGTAAAAGAGTTATGAAAAAAATAGTAACTATATTAGGAGCAAGACCTCAATTCGTAAAAGCCGCTGTTTTGAGTAGAGTTATTCAAGAGAAACAGCAAATTGAGGAGGTAATTATTCATACAGGACAGCATTTTGACGCCAATATGAGTGCGGTGTTTTTTGAAGAAATGGAAATCCCTAAACCAGCGTATAATTTAAATATTAACAGTTTAAGTCATGGAGCCATGACAGGACAGATGTTGGAAAAAATAGAGGCTATTTTAATTCAAGAGTCTCCCGATGCTGTAGTTGTTTATGGCGATACAAATTCAACAATTGCGGGTTCCTTAGCTGCCAAAAAAATGCAGATTAAAGTAATTCATATAGAAGCCGGTTTGAGGTCTTTTAATATGAATATGCCTGAAGAGATCAATAGAATTTTAACAGATAGAATTGCTGATTTATTGTGTTGTCCAACAGATGCAGCACTGTTAAATTTGAAAAATGAAGGTTTTGATTCATTGCCCATTAAAATTGATAAAAATGGTGATATAATGAAAGATGCGGTGGAGTATTACAGTAAAACCTCTGCGCAAAAGTCAGACATAATTTCAGAGTTAAACTTAACCCCAAACAAATTTATTTTAGCAACCATTCACAGGCAAGAGAATACCGATTCAAGTTCTAAAATGAAGGCCATTTTTGATGCTTTGGAAAAAATTGATTCTGAGTATACCGTGATATTGCCATTACATCCTCGTACCAAAAAGATATTAGATAAGTATCAGATAACTCCGAAAGTTACCTGTATAGATCCGATAGGGTATTTCTCTATGTTGGAATTGTTAAAGCATTGTAAAATGGTTATTTCCGATAGTGGTGGACTTCAAAAAGAAGCTTTTTTTAATAAGAAGTATTGCATTATTGCACGTGAAGAAACTGAATGGGTAGAGCTTGTTGAAAATGGTTTTGCAGAAATTGTGGGTAGTGATTTCTTAAAAATGGTTGAAGCTTTTAAAAGGTTTGAAACCTTAGAATCCGATTTTACTAAAGAATTGTATGGGAATACTGTGGGTGAGAGCATACATCAATCGATTTTATCATTATTAAACAAATAAATTAGAGTGGGAATTGTAGTCAAACAATCATTTCGAAATACACTCATAACCTTTGCTGCTTTTGGTATAGGAGGCATCAATACGTTGGTTTTATACACACAATTTTTTACTGATGCGTACTATGGATTGGTTACTTTTTTATTGTCAACAGCAAATTTATTGATGCCATTAACAGCATTTGGGGTGCAGTACTCAATTGTAAAGTTTTTTTCTACATATACTTCTAAAATTGAGAAGGATAAGTTCTTAAGTTCTTCTTTATTTTTACCCTTGTTGATAGCACTACCAATGGGTTTTTTGGGAACGCTGTTTTACGAAGAAATAGGCCTTCACTTATCAAAAAAAAATAGCATCATTAAAGAATTTACTTGGGTTATTTATGCTGTTGCCATTGCTACGGCCTATTTTGAAATCTTTTATGCTTGGGCAAAAGTTCAAATGCAATCTGTTTTTGGAAATGTTTTGAAAGAGATGTATTCTAGAGTACTAGTCATGATTTTACTGTTGTTGGTTGCTTCTGATGTAATCAATCAAAAGGAGTTTTTTTATTGCTTAACAGCTGGTTACTTCTTAAGAACTGCAATTATGCTTTGGTATGCATTCAAGTTGTACTGTCCAAAATTCACCATACAATTACCACACAATTATAAAGAGGTCTTTAAATACGCGTCTTATATTATTTTGGCAGGTTCTGCTGGTGCTATTTTATTAGATATTGATAAGTTTATGATTCCTCAAAAGGAAGTCATAGAAATGGCTGCTTATTATGCGGTTGGTGTATATATAGCGTCTGTGATAGATATTCCAGGTAGAGCAATGTCACAAATTGTACAGCCAATTACAGCGAAGGCCTTAAATGATAGTGACACCAACAAAATTCAAAATTTATATACGGATACCTCTATTAATTTATTAGCAACAAGCGGTTTACTTTTCTTGTTAATTAACAGTAATATTGAGCAAGCATATTTGTTAATTGATGAGAAATTTTCAGGGGGAGTGCACGTGGTTCTTATGATTTCTTTTGCAAAATTATACACCATGTCTTTAGGAAACAATGGTGCAATTATTTCAAACTCGAAATACTACAAAATTTTACTTCCTTACGCGATAGGGATGGCCACAACTGTCTATTTTCTGAATGATTGGCTCATTGGCGTTTTCAGTATGAATGGAGCTGCTTTATCTACCTTGTTGGTAATTGTTCTATTCAATTCTATTAAATTAAGATATGTTTATCAGAAATTTAAAGTACAACCGTTTACAAAGAAGACGCTATTTCTTTTGTTTTGTATTTTGTTGTTCTACATCGTATTTCGCTTTTGGGACTTTTCTTTTCATCCTATCGTAAATATTGTCTTGAAAAGTGTATTGATTGCTAGTCTTTATGTTTTAGTTATATATAGATTGCATATATCTTTAGCGTTGAACGCGCTCATTGAAAAGTTTATAAAATGGAATCAATAGTATCTGCAAGTAGGTTTAGTAATAAGGTAATGCCTAAAAGACACGTCTTTTTCCAAGTAGCTAAAATTAGATAAAGCGTGATTTTGTAATAACGGAATAAATAAATAAAGTTGATACTACAACGATTGGCCGAGAAAATGGGCGTTGCAAACAAATGATCTAGATCAATGATAATGGCCACAGTGAATAATAAGTTCACTTGTTCTCTCTGTTTTCTTTACTATATAAAAGCAATGATCCCTCGAACAATAATGTGAAAACTGTAGTGTAGGATACATTTGAGATCCATATATATTGTAATTAAGAGTACCATTGTGAATCGGGTCTAGTTTTCCCAACAATAGAATTTAACAAGGTGAAATCATCAACCTATTGTTGTTTTTTTGAATAGAGTTTTTTGCGAATTCTAGACAGTTGTACAGCTGAAATATTTAGATAAGAGGCAATATGATATTGTGGAATCAAGTTTTCAATGTTAGGAATTTCTTGTTTCAGTCTCAAATATCGCTCGGTTCCATTGAGAACAGATAATTCATAAAATCTTTTTTCAGTTCTGATAAATATGCTTTCTAAAACTGAATTATAGAACAATGATATCTTGTGGTTCTCTTTGGTAAGTTTTCGAAATTTATCAAAGTCACCAACTAATATTTCAGCATCAGTTAAGCAATCGTAACTAGCATCTGATGGAGTTTGTGAAATTAAAGAAGAAAGAGAACCTGACGTACTAATGGGGGTAAAAATAGTGCGGGTATGCTCATTTCCCTTGGTGTCTGTGATAAAACTTCGCAAAACCCCTTTTGTTAAAATGTAAAATTCATTAGGGATGAGTCCGTAATGAACAATGATATCACTTTTCTTGAAATACTTTAACGTGATATTGGATCTAAAAAGATTTCGCTCTTTTTTGGGGAGATTAGGGGCGTAATAGTTGATGAATTCTGTAATAAAGTCCATAATTAGTGTGAGCTATATATTGTCAAATCAACCGTGTGTTTTCGAGATAACTGATGGTGTTTGGCCCCTCCATAAAAAGAAGGTCGAGAATAGATAGGTTGGGGATGAATCCGTGCTTGTCATCAAATACTTGAACGTACTTATGGAAAAAAATGTTTAATTCTTTTTTTGCATTCGCTAAGTGTCTAAAGTCTTTTGCTACTGTATCCGAGAATGTTGTTGTTTTTAAATAGGTGTCATCTACCTGAAGTGCATCTGTTATGAAAAGATATGTATCAATGTTTAAGTCGATTAAATACTTGTATTTTTTTGTATATATAGGCAACATGTCGTCTTCATAAAACTCATAAAACGGTGAATTTCGATACGCTATTTGAAGTGATTTTAAGTGTTGATTTTGCCAGGCTGTAGAATGGTCTATTAAAGTGTCTTTTGTTTTCTTTTTCCGAGTGTCTCCCAAATGTTTGATAGGTATATTTAATAATTGCCTTCCATTAGGACCATAGATATAACATCTATTGCGATAGGTTTGTTTTTGAAAATTATCTTCTGCCTCAAACAGTATAGACTCTGCATTACAGATAGCTATGTATTGTGAAATGGGCGAGAAGTAAGTAGGTACAAATAGGGCCATTCTTTACTTCGCAGTTTTTTTCTGTTTACGATAGTAAGATACTACATAGTAGCCCGCTAATGCGATCAGGAAAAATTTAAAATATGAATAGGGTTCTCCTGATCCTCCAACGGTAGTAAATACACGTTCCCAGCGAATTGATTTTAACTTTGCAATAAAGTTAGGTGATTTGGGATCCCAACTTAACCAAATAAATACAGGCTTACCCACTACATGGTCAAAAGGAACAAACCCCCATGATCGAGCATCTAAAGACATTTGTCGGTTATCTCCCATCATCCAGAAGTAATCTTGTTTGATGGTGTATGAGGTAATTTGTTTTCCATTTAAATAATACTTGTTATCTGCAATAGAAAAGTTGTGCTGCTCGTACCTTCTTATAATTTGTTCGTAAAAAGGAATGGATTTTTCATTGAGCTCAATAACATCTCCTTTTTTAGGGATGTAAATAGGTCCATAATTGTCGTTATTCCATTTGTAATGTGGGTTATGGGGAAAGATACTAGGGTCAAAGGTGCCTTTGGCTTCAATTTTTTTAGTGGCGCTTTTAACAATTGGGTTTTTGCGTATCAATGCAGCTTCATCATCCGTAAGATTTAAAATAAACTTTCCATTCTCGAAGCCATATTCTCTGATATTATACCTTTCAGCAGCTCCCGGGCTAAATTGTTTACCTTCTGTATCTACAGTGAAGAAATATTGAGGTTTTGCTCTGTCTGGCAATATAGTTTTTGTACCATTTATGTATACATATCCATCTCTTACTTCAAGGGTATCACCAGGAATACCAACACATCGTTTTACATAATTGGTTCTCTTGTCAATAGGTTTGTAGGTAAAATCACTTGAATTGTCTCCCCACATGGTTTTTAAGGAGTCTGCAGGCCAACTAAAAACAACAATGTCATTTCGTTCGATATTTTGTATCCCAGGAAGTCGCATGTATGGCAATGATAATTTGTTTAACCATGATGCTTCTTCTTTTGAATTTGAAATATAGGATTTTCCAAGAAAAGGCAGGGTGTCATGAACCATTGGTGCAGCAACTGCCGTCATGGGAACACGTGCTCCATAATGGAATTTACTAACAAAAAGAAAGTCTCCTACATATAAGGATTTCTCTAATGATGAAGTAGGTATGGTATAAGGTTGCATAAAATAGGTGTGCACCAAAGTAGCAGCGATAATAGCAAATGCAATAGAGCTAACCCATTCTCCCAATGCAGTTCTAGGTGCTAAACTTCTGTTTTCAACATAGCTTGCATCTGTGAAGTAATTGATGTAGAATAAGTAACATCCCAACGAAGCAACAGCGAGTAAAGTGTCGTGTTTTTTATAATGACCAAAACTTCTGCAGGTTTCTATCCATAGTATTGGAAACATTAAAAGATTTACAATAGGAATAAACAATAAAAGTACCCACCAAGTTGGTCGGTTAATAATTTTCATAAGTACAATGGCATTGTAAATTGGCACAAGCGCTTTCCATGCTTGTTCCCCTGCTTTTTTATATAGTTTCCATGTCGCTAAAAAATGCACAACTTGTACTGATAGAAATAATAAAAACCACTCTGTAAATGTCATAATATATGTATTTTGTTTCGTGTCTGAGAAACGAATGTCCAATAATAAGACATACGTTCTTTTAAAAGATACTTGTTCTATTTTTTAACCAATGTTTAACACATCATTCATAGTAAAAACGCCTTTTTTGTCTAAAATCCATTCAGCGGCAACAATAGCGCCAAGAGCGAATCCTTTTCTATTATGAGCAGTATGCTGAATCGAAATAGAATCAACGTTGGAAGCATAATCAACTACATGTGTTCCGGGAATATCTTCAATTCTTTTAGCAGTAATTGGAATGCTTTGTTGGGAACTAGCTCCCCCAAGTTCCCAGGAAGATTTTGAACTGTTGTCAATAATCCCTTCTGCCAATGTAATTGCTGTTCCACTCGGGGCATCTAATTTTTTTGTATGATGAATTTCTTCCATTGTGATATGGTAGTCACTCAATCGATCCATCATTTTTGCAAGTTGTTTGTTTAGTTCGAAGAAGATGTTTACCCCTAAGCTAAAGTTAGAAGCGTATATAAAAGCTCCCTGTTTCTCTTTACATAAGTCAACAGCGTTCTTATAATTTTCGAGCCAACCCGTGGTTCCAGAAATAACCGGAATATCATTATTTAGGCAGGTAGATATATTGTCGTAGGCAGATGTAGGTATGCTAAAATCGATTGCCACATCAGCTAATCTAATATCGAAGTCCTCATTTGAATTCGTCTTAATGACAATCTCATGCCCTCGCTGCAAGGCAATCTTTTCAATTTCCTTACCCATTCTTCCATATCCTAATAAAGCAATTTTCATCTAAAAATTGAGTTTAAATTTTAGTCCAACTTTTGGCACAACATGGCGATCGTAATTTGATATGATTGTCGGAGAAAATGACAAATTATCATTGGTGTTAAATTGTAATAAGTGAGCATTTACACTAGCTTCTACAATTTGTAATATGTAAAATATGACCGTTGTGAGTAGTGATAAATCTCGGTTGCTCTTCAATGTTTTTTGAGCGCTGATTAATCCATTTCTTGAGATTAATAAAGAACCATCTTCAGTGGTGAATTCATCTTTGAGTCCGGCTTCGCGCATCTTAAAAGCAGTTCTATATCGGTTGTATTCTTTGTTGTTGTCTAAATAAAAGTAAACACTGGTTGCCATGGCACCCCAAACAATGGGTGCTTTCCAATATTTTTTATTATACATCTGTCCTAGTCCTGGTAGAATTGCAGAATAAAAAGCAGCTTTGGATGGTGATAAAGGGTTGAAATAGTTTCCTTGAATTACAAGGGTGTCTTTCACTTTTACAACAGCTACTGTATCTTTTTGTGATTGCGCGTTTAAAGTTACAGATACTAATAAAACAAACAGTATTTTTTTTAGTGTAAACACTATTTCAAGAGGTTTTTTATACGATTAAACTCTTCTTCAGAAGAAAAAGGAATGGTCATTTTACCTTTGCCTTTCGCATTGGCAGAAATCGTCACTTTCTGTCCAAAGAAAGAAGTTAAATCACCAATAGCGTCTTTTACAAATCTTGGAGATATTGTTTTCTTTTGCACAGAGGTGTTTCCTTCTTTTAAGTTTTTAACAAGCGTTTCAGTTTGTCTTACAGACAATTTATCTCTCACAATTTTGGTGTAGATATTTAATTGGTCATCACTAGAAGTTATGTTAATTAGAGCCCTTCCATGGCCCATAGAAATAAAACCATCACGCATTCCAGTTTGAATGATAGGATCTAGCTTTAATAAACGCAAGTAATTGGTTACTGTAGATCTTTTTTTACCAACCCTGATACTGAGCTGCTCTTGCGTAAGTTGAATTTCATCGATTAATCGTTGATATGAAAGCGCAACTTCAATAGGATCAAGATTTTTACGTTGAATGTTTTCTACCAATGCCATTTCTAGCATTTCCTGGTCATTTGCAATTCTAATGTATGCAGGTATTGTGGTGTTACCGATACGTTTAGAAGCTCGGAATCTACGTTCACCAGAAACTAATTGAAAAGTGTTTCCTTCTAATTTACGTACCGTAATAGGTTGAATAACACCAAGCTCTTGGATAGAGTTTGCTAATTCATTAAGTGCTTCTTCGTCAAAATAAGTTCTTGGTTGAAAGGGATTTACAGCAATGCTACTGAGCTCAATTTCTACAATGGTTCCTACTAGTTTATCAGCATTTTTATCTGTTGCAGAATTAATATCTGCAGAAGTTTCTTTTAATAAAGCAGACAATCCCCTACCTAAAGCTTGTTTTTTTGTTGCTTTTGCCATTATGCGTTCTTCTTTATAATTTCGTTAGCTAAATTTAAATAATTTACAGCACCTTTACTTGTCGCGTCATAGTCAATGATACTCTCTCCATAACTCGGTGCTTCTCCCAAACGAGTGTTCCTTCTAATGATTGTATCAAAAACCATTGAGCTAAAATGCTTTCTTACTTCTTCTACTACTTGATTCGATAAACGCAAACGAGAATCAAACATGGTGAGTAACAAGCCTTCAATATCGAGGCTTGGATTGTGTATGTTTTGAATGCTTTTTATGGTATTTAATAGTTTTCCCAGTCCTTCCAGTGCAAAATATTCGCATTGAATAGGTATGATCACTGCATGCGCTGCTACTAATGAGTTCAAAGTAATTAGACCTAATGATGGCGCACAATCAATAAGGATATAATCATAATCATCTTTCACGGAGGCTAATGATTTTTGCAGCATGTATTCACGCTGCTCTTTATCTACTAATTCTATTTCGATTGCAACTAAATCTATATGGGCAGGAATAATATCGACGTTGGGCGAGTTTGTTTGTTGAATGGCATCAGTTGCAGAAATAGTATGCTCTAGCACTTGATAAGTTCCTATTTCGATACTGTCTACATCAAGTCCCAGGCCGGAAGAAGCATTTGCCTGAGGATCAGCATCTATAAGTAATACTTTTTTTTCTAAAACGCCTAAAGATGCGGCTAAATTAACTGTTGTTGTTGTTTTACCAACTCCTCCTTTTTGATTTGCAATTGCGATGATCTTACCCATTAAAATATGTCATTTATGAAAAGTAAAAATACAATTATTTGTTGTTCTGTGAAATCAAAGATATTAACAAAAAAAAAGAGAGTTAACTTATTGTTTTGAAGTGTTTTATACTGAATTTTAGGTGATTAATGCACATGCGTAAGTTGAAAAAAGCCATTGAATATTCAATGGCTTTTACTTTTTTTTTTAAGCTTTTTGAGGAATTCTTGTAAGGACCTCAAGGAGTAATTTCCAGAATTTTTGTGTAGAAGAGATACTAGCTCTTTCGTCAGGTGAATGCGCTCCCAAGATGGTTGGACCAAAAGATACCATATCCATTTTGGGGTAATTTTGTCCTAAAATACCACATTCTAATCCTGCATGGCAAGCGGCGATTTTAGCTTTTTCTCCATGTAGTTCCTCGTAGGTTGTGTCTAGAATTTTCAGTATTTCTGAATCTATATTTGGAAGCCATCCCGGGTAGGATCCGGAGAAAGAGACATCAAAACCAGCTAGTTCAAAGGTAGAGCACAACGAATTTCCTAAATCTGTTTTATTGCTTTCCGAAGAAGATCTCGTTAAGCAATCAATTTGAATGCAGCCGTCTTTTACAACAATTTTAGCAATGTTATTAGAGGTTTCTACCAATCCTTCAACATCTGGGCTCATTCTGTATACACCATTTAAAGCAGCATATATAGATTTGATAAAGCCCTCTTGAGCGCCGTATTCCATAACCACGTTTGGTTTTTTAGTTTCCTCAAATGTGATTGATAAGTTTGGTTCTAAGCTTTTGTATTCATTTTTAATATCTTGGATTAAGGCATTCATTTCAAAAAAGAAAGGTTCTTTAGAAATTGCATCAATGGTAATGGTTGCAATGCTCTCTCTTGGAATTGCATTGCGCAAACTACCGCCCTGTATGTCATGAATCCTTAAATTGAAATTTTCCATTCCATCAAATAAAATTCGATTCATGAGTTTATTAGCGTTTCCTAAGCCTTTGTGAATGTCCATACCAGAATGTCCTCCATTTAATCCTTCGATACGAATGATGAATCCAAGCGCGTTTTCTGTGGTCTTCTCTTCAATGTATTCTCTTTTAGCGGTAATGTCAATTCCACCAGCACAACCCATACCTATTTCATCATCTTCTTCCGTATCAAGATTTAAAAGAATTTCTCCATCTAGATAGCCTGCTTCTAGGCCCATTGCACCTGTCATCCCTGTTTCTTCATCAATAGTAAATAGCGCTTCTAGAGTAGGGTGCGCTATGGTATTGGATTCCAATACACTCATAATGGCGGCAACTCCAAGTCCGTTATCTGCTCCCAGCGTGGTTCCTTTGGCCGTAATCCAATCTCCATCTACATACATTTCAATGCCCTGCGTATCAAAATCAAAATTAGTATCTGCATTTTTTTGGTGCACCATATCAAGGTGACTTTGCATAACTACTGTTTTTCTGTCTTCCATACCCGCCGTTGCGGGTTTTTTAATGATGACATTCCCAACGGGATCAACGATGGTTTCGAGCTGAAGTTTTTTTCCAAAATTGACCATAAATTCAATGACTCTTTCTTCTTTTTTGGAAGGACGAGGCACTGCATTTAGATTGGCAAAATTATTCCAAACAGTTTTTGGTTCTTGGTTTCTTATGTCTATTTTCATACTGTATTGTTTAGGTTTTTGTGTTGCTTATTTACACATCGATTATAAGTTGATTAGCGCATGTTTATGATAACATCGGAGCTGTCTTTTCTCACTTTTTTTAAGTCTTTCATATAATCATCTTGAGCTCTATATCCAACTGGCAATACAAGCGCAGATTTTAAATTTAGCTTTTTTAAATTTAGTATTTCGTCATACTTTTCTGGGATGAACCCCTCCATAGGACATGAGTCAATTTGTTCAACTGCAGCAACTGTAAGTAGGTTTCCAAGTGCAATATATGCTTGATGCTTCATCCAAAGGTTCAGTTCACTGTCCGATTTGGTTGTAATAGCCTCAATGAGGTATTCTTTAAAAGGCGTGAGTATGTTGTCTGGTGTATTTCTCGTTTTCTTCACGAGGTCAAAATACGTTTCAATATCTTGCTGGTTGATGCTGTCTTGAATACAGATGACGAGTACATGAGAAGCTTGCGCGACTTGTTGTTGATTCCATGAGTGCGGAACTAATTTTTCTTGCGTGTCTTTATTTTGAATGACTACTAGTTTTATGGGTTGTAATCCGTAGGATGTTGCCGTTAAATTAAAAGCGGTTGTTAGGGTATTTATCTGTTCTTCAGATAGGATTCTTTTTTCGTCAAACTTTTTGGTAGCGTAGCGCCACTCTAAACTTTCTATGAGATTCATTTACATTTTATTTAGTACTCAAAAATACGACAATTCTCATCTTTTTTATTCCATCTTGGATTATAAATGGTGATGTTACTATAGATTTTTTCTTTGGTAGTGCTAATTTTTATATCTTAACTAACGAAAAAGAAAAGTAGTGCTATGAGAGAAGATTTTCTTCATTATTTGTGGAAGCATCAATTGTTTTCTGAGCGTAGTTTGCTGACCACAACAGGAGAGCATCTGTATGTGAAAAACACGGGAAAGCATAATGATCTCGAAGGACCTGATTTTTTGAATGCTACTATTGAAATTGAGGGTCTTGTTTGGTTTGGTCATGTTGAGATCCATGTAAAATCCTCAGATTGGTATTTACACGAACATCAAAATGATGCAAATTATCACTGTGTGGTATTGCACGTTGTTTGGGAGGAAGATGTTGAGGTTTTTGACAAAGGCAATGGACCACTCATCACTCTTGAGATATCTCAGTTTATAACAAAGAAGCTTCTTGAAAATTACAAACAGTTATTTTCTAAAAATGCGTCTTGGATACTTTGTGAGCCCTTCATAAGTTCGATTGATGATTTTTTCTTAAGTGCTTGGAAAACAAAACTGTATGTTGAACGTCTCGAAGACAAGTCTAAGTTGATAGATGCATTATTAATGGCCTCAAATACAGATTATGAGGCTGTTTTATTTATGTTGTTAATGAAAGTTTTTGGATTGAAGATAAATGGAGCTGCATTTTTAGAATTGTCACAGACCCTTACATTTTCTATGATTCGGAAGGAGCGCTACGATGCTTTAAGATTGAACGCACTCTTATTTGGTCAAGCAGGTTTTTTAGATGCTCAAATTGAAGATGCATATTACACAAATTTACAGAGGGAGTACCATTATTTGAAGCATAAATACAAGATTCAAGCAATGTCTAAAAAGAGGTTTCAATTATTTAAAATACGACCTAGTAATTTTCCAACGATAAGAATTGCGCAAATTTGTGCGATTTATCATGAACATCAAAATCTGTTTTCACAATTCATGAGCTTTACAAGGTTAGATGAGTTTTACAAGTTATTTGATGTGAGGTTGCATGCATATTGGACAACGCACTACACTTTTCAAAAAGTATCTCCTCAAAGAGTGAAAAAAATAACCAAATCATTCGTAGAATTAGTAGTGATCAATGTAGTTATTCCTTTGAAATTTAATTATTTAAAAAGAAGTAATATCGCTTTTGATGAAGATGGATTTGATTTGTTACGGCAGATCAAGTCAGAAAAAAATGCCATTGTGGATAAGTTTGCAGAGCTAGGCGTAGTGTCGGACAGTGCCTTTGATTCTCAGGCCTTGTTGCAGCTTAAAAACAACTATTGCGCAAAGAAACGATGTTTGCATTGCGCAATAGGTATGCGTGTTTTAAAGAAAGTTTAATAAAGGCTTTTGAATTTAGAAGGAGCTGCTTCGTGCATGATGGAATAAGCAACTTCAAAAATATCTTCTTCGGATGGTTTAGAGAAGTAATCTCCGTCTGTACCATAAGCAGGTCTGTGTTGCTTTGATGTGAGCGTAATAGGCTTGCTGTCCAGGTGTTGGTATCCGTTTTGATTTTCTATGATTTCCTGCAATATATAAGCAGAGGCTCCTCCAGGTACATCTTCGTCTACAATTAAGAGTCGGTTGGTTTTGTTCAAGCTTTTTACAATATTGTGTTGCAGGTCAAAAGGCAATAAACTTTGTACATCGATGATTTCAATGTTGATGCCCACTTGCAGTAACTCTTTAGCTGCTGCTTCTACTAATCTTAAGGTAGAGCCATAAGAAACTACGGTAATATCAGATCCTTCTTTAATGACCTCAACCTCCCCAATAGCCGTTTTGAACGCTCCTAAATTGGTTGGTAGTTCTTCTTTCAAACGGTATCCATTCAAACACTCTATAACAAGTGCAGGATCATCACCTTCTAAAAGTGTATTGTAAAAACCAGCGGCTTTTGTCATATTTCTAGGAACTAATACATGAATACCTCGTAGGTTGTGAATGATCCCTCCCATTGGAGATCCAGAGTGCCAAATCCCCTCTAGTCGATGCCCTCGTGTTCTTATGATTAGTGGCGCTTTTTGTTTTCCTACAGTTCTATATCTAAGTGTTGCTAGGTCATCGCTCATAATTTGCAATGCATACAACAGGTAGTCCAAGTATTGAATTTCTGCAATAGGTCTTAGTCCTCTCATTGCCATTCCAATTCCTTGTCCAATAATTGTAGCCTCTCTAATACCTGTATCAGCTACGCGTGTTTCACCGAATTTCTCTTGAAGTCCCTCCAAGCCTTGATTCACATCTCCTATAAAACCTGCATCTTCTCCAAAGATTAATACCTCAGGGTGTTTTTCCAGCAACGCATCAAAATTATCTCTCATAATCACTCTTGCGTCTACAAGATTCTTATCGTTACTATAAGTGGGAGCTATCGCTGAGCTATGTGTTGGGGCAAATACAGTTTCGCTTGTTATGTGCGTAGAAAACAGTTCAAAGCCATGGTCAATTTGTTTTTTAATAAAGTGCTGAAGCGTTACTTTTTCATGATTGCTTTCATCTTTGACATAACGCAAGGCTTTTCTACAGGCGATTAAAATATCTTTTCTTATGGGTTCTTGAAGACTTTCTAAATCATTTTTTAGTTTCGTAATAAAAGTTCCGTTACTACTTGTCTTAGCTAGGTTGTCAAGTAATGAAACTGCAGCGGTTACATTGGTTTTAATTTCATCGAGATAGGCATTCCATGCATTTCTTTTTGCGAGGCTCACATGTTTCTTAGACTCCTTTTCGATGCTGATAAGTTCTTCTTCAGAATTTACAAACTTCAGTGTTTCACCATTTTCATCTTGTAATTCAAAATTAAGAATCCAAGATCTCATTTTTGCAATACAATCAAAATCTTTTTCCCATTGAAGTCGTTCGGTATTTTTATAGCGCTCGTGAGACCCTGAGGTAGAATGGCCTTGGGGCTGTGTTAATTCTTTCACATGGATTAAAACAGGAACGTGTTCTTCTCGTGCAATTTCTGAGGCTCTGTTGTATACATCGATAAGTTGAACATAGTCCCAACCATTGACAACGATAATTTCATATCCTTTATTTTTTTCATCTCTTTGAAAACCTTTTAAGATTTCAGAGATACTTTCTTTTGTGGTTTGATGTTTGGCATGAACAGAGATTCCATATTCATCATCCCATACATTCATAACCATAGGAACTTGCAATACACCCGCTGCATTAATTGTTTCGAAAAAAAGTCCTTCGCTTGTACTTGCATTTCCGATGGTTCCCCAAGCAACTTCATTACCTTTTACAGAGAAAAGAGTCTTTTCTTCAAGATTTTTTTCAGATCTATATACTTTAGATGCTTGCGCCAATCCTAAAAGTCTTGGCATTTGTCCTGCAGTTGGAGAGATGTCTGAGCTAGAGTTGTATTGTTGCGTTAGGTTTTTCCAATCTCCATGCTCATCTAAACTATGTGTAGCGAAATGACCTCCCATTTGACGTCCAGCAGACATGGGATCCGCCTCTATATTTGGGTGCGCATAAAGTCCCGCGAAAAACTGCTGAGCAGTCAGTTCTCCAATGGCCATCATGAACGTTTGATCTCTGTAGTATCCTGATCTGAAATCTCCTTTTTGAAAAGCTTTTGCCATGGCTAATTGAGGTACTTCTTTTCCATCTCCAAAGATTCCGAATTTGGCTTTCCCTGTAAGTACTTCTCTTCTTCCTAATAAACTACATTCTCGGCTGATACGCGCAATTCTATAATCATTTAAAACTTCGTTTCGAAAATCAACAAATGATAATTTTTTTGCAGTAGAAAATACGGTGTCTTCAGTCATATGTAGTTGTTTTTTATGTCGATAGCAAAGGTATGTTTTTTGACTGAAATTTAAAAATATTTTATTTTACTGAGAATATCACAAAATACTTCATTTGAGATAAGGGAATAATATGGAATCCTTAATTAAATAGGTGTTATAAAAAGCCTCTTCTAAAAAAGTTGTAGATGGCAGATGGTTTTAAGGTGAGCACAAACCTAATTTTACTTGGGTAAGCCGCTTGGGAGACTTCCCAGCCAAGGTTTGAGTACATCGGAAAATACAGTTCTAAAATATTATGAATAAAGTTGAATCTGATTCCGTTTTCATAGGCAAAATACACCTGGTCTCCTTTGTTCTTGAGAAAGGCAATATCGTTATAGTGCTCAACCCAGTTCCAAATCCCGATGCTTGTATTGAGAGAGAACATAAATTGGTTTGCAAATCGTGTTGGGAGTATAGATTTAAAACCTCCGTCATTCATAATGAATTGTTGACTAAATATTCCTGAGCTTTCAGACCGGCCAAAGTAGTTTTGCTCAAAAAGATAATCTGACGGCCTGTCTAAGCCAAAACTAAAATAGTTACCTGTTGTTTTGTTGTGTAAAAAGACACCTCCAAAAAATCTAAAATCTAACTGTCTGTTGTTTGAGGTTAGTGATCGAAATCTTATATCTGTTGAGACTGTTGTAAAATTGGAAGCAATATTTGCTGCAATTTTATACGATGCTTCTTTGATGATATCCGGATTTGTGAAGACGTATTTTAAATTTAAAACCCTGTACTTGTCCTCTTCTTTTTTTTGTGTGTTAGGTGCTGATTCTTTATGAATATGAACAAGTTTTGCATTGATGTATTTTCTTCCTGCATCTCTCAAGCTTTTTCGTTTAAATAGCAATGAAACATAAGGAACAACGATGCTATATGATAATTTAGGGGCAAAGTGATAGTTGCTGGCAGAGACACCATAGGTGATATTTTGTAGTTTAGATGTCTCAAAAAATTGATTGTACGTGATTGCAGCAGAACCATTAAGTGCTTTGCTTTTTGTTGCGTATGAAGGAGTGAGTTTAAAGCTAAAGTTTCTTTTGATAATTGGTCTGTTGTGAAGCTTGACGCCTATGCTGAGGCCATCATAATAGTTGTAATCAACAATTGGTTGATAGAACAATTGATTGTAGTAGGGGTCGGATAAGTCTTTAATTAAACGGAATTGTAGAGGTTTGTTTAAAATTTTTTTATCAATACTTTTAGAGTTATCTAGAGAATTGTATTCTGGATATATCTGCTCATAGTTTAACGCAACTTTGTTAAAATCTCCTTTAGCAATAGTGATGGTTTTCACAGAGTCTATGCCATTGACCCAAGTTTTAAAATGTATTTTTTTGTTTTTTATCCCATACAAGGCAACAGGAGCCGTAATGTTTCTTTTGTTTTTGATGGTTATTTTTAATGAGTCATTTGAGCTGTTTACTTTTTTAATGGTGTAGTCTATTTTTTTATTGGTGTTGAGGTAGTCTCCAAAAAACCATGTTACATCTTTTGAGGTTTTGGAGGTGACTATTTTTTCAAATTGCCTGCTATTACTAAGTTGCAAAGCATGGCGATTGTAAAATTCTTTGATCGTGGTTTTTATGATGTCTTCACCTATAAAGGCATTTAAGTATTTAAGTCCTAATCCAGCCTTGTATTTATTTCCTATTTTTCGATTAAAGTTGGATAGAGAGTCTGCCGGGGTTGTAAGCGACTGGTCTAGAAATTTACGCGTAATGAACTGATAGATGAATGGGTATTTTTGATTAAAGTTGAGCCGAGAAACGTTGAAGTTTTTTAGGAGCCATGTGTCTGAAACTTTTCCAAGTAGTTTTACATTTGGATAGTATTTTTTTACATACTCTGTTAATAGGTATACTTGTATTCCATCAATTAACCAAGAGTCAGTTCTTCTGTTTAAAAGTAATGTATTCTCGAGGTATTTCTTTGTCAGTGCTTTCATTAAAGTGAGGTCTCTATTGAAAACATCTGAAAAGGTATTTAGAAATTTTGGTAATTGGTTCAATCCATAAATCGGATTTTTTGTTTGTGTTGTTTGATCGATGAAAATTTCTGTATGGGGGTATTCTCCTAAAAAGTCTTCGATAAAACGAATCTCTCTTTCTAAGATGCTGGTAACCATTTTTTTATTTATTTCGTTAAATGAGATATCTGTAAAAATGGTGTGGTCTTTTGTTTGATAAGAAGTAAACTTTTTCTTTTGGTCGATATGAACAAAAACATCTGTTCTCTTCATGCCTTTCAATGTAAAAGTTGTATTATTTTCTTTTTTACATGAGAGATTGGTGTTCACGAAATAGTTTTTCGGTGTTTTGAGTTGAATAGCATAGTCTGTGGCGTCTATGAATAAGTCATCTGTATTTAGATTGCTCATCAATTGCCACGTTGTATCATGCACTGCAGGTAATAAGTACCAGTAGCGCAGATGATATCCCGAAGGGGTTTTTCCATAGCCTGTAAATTTAGCATCTGGTATTTTGACATTGTAACTCACATTGATTACAAGGGAGTCTTTGGGGTGGAGTGCTTCGTTAAGGTTGAGTCTTAAGATGTCTGCGTGTGCTTTTGTTGAGGAAAATGTAATGCTCTTATAATTTACACTGAGGTTGCGTATTGCTGTGGATCCTCTTTCTTTCTCTTGAGCGAAATACAGAGATTTATCAAAATCTTCTATAAGTCTTTTTGATAAAGGAGTGTTTTTATTTTTGAATGCATTTTGCCAATCATGAAGATAAATATAGGGTAAAACCTTGTTTGTTTTATTGTGAAAAATAATTTCCTGTTGGATTTGTATGATGTCGGTTTTGGTGTCGATAACAGCATCGATTTTTATCGAGTTATTTTGAGCACTTGAGCTAAGTGAATAGAAAACAAGGATAAAAAAAGAGAGTATCTTGTACTTCAAGGTGTTTTTTTTGTGGTAGTTTCCTGCTATTAAAAAATAGCAGGAAACTACTTGGTTAAAAGTTGGGCTTTAGACTGTATTTAGAGTAGAATCTATTGAGGTGTTCTATGGCTTCATCTGCCGTATCAACAACTCGAAATAAATTTAGATCTTCTTCACTAATATTGCCTTCTGCTATCAGTGTTTTTTTGATCCAATCTAGCAAGCCTCCCCAAAATTCTTGTCCAACTAAAATAATTGGGAAACGACCAATTTTTTTTGTTTGGATTAAAGTAATTGCTTCAAATAATTCATCCATAGTACCAAAACCACCCGGCATTACAATAAACCCTTGAGAGTATTTAACAAACATTACCTTTCTCACAAAGAAGTAATCAAATTCGAGGTTCTTGTCACTGTCAATCCAAGGATTAAAATGCTGTTCAAAAGGGAGTTCAATATTTAAACCAACAGAAGTTCCTTTTCCTCTGTGTGCCCCTTTGTTACCTGCTTCCATAATTCCAGGACCTCCTCCAGTAATTACGCCATAACCATTTTGTGTTAGTTGGAATGCAACTTCCTCAGAGAGTTTGTAATATTTATCTTCAGGTTTTGTACGAGCAGATCCAAAAATAGAAACACAAGGCCCAATCTTGCTTAGTTTTTCATATCCTTCAACAAATTCTGACATGATTTTAAATATGGCCCATGAATCATTTGTTTTTATCTGATTCCATGTTTTTTGTTCTAATTTTTCTCTAATTTTTCTGTCTTCATTTGGATTCATAAACGTCATTTTTTTATGTTAATTGTTACGCTCAAAATGACTTGAAAGAACATTTTGGCAAGCGTGCTAAGGTAGTTCTTTTTTCAAATATTTTGCAGTATAACTCTTCGGATGTTTAGAAATTTCTTCGGGAGATCCTGTGCATTGCACCTGTCCGCCATTATTTCCTCCTTCAGGACCAATATCAATAATATAGTCTGCTAATTTTACGACGTCCAAATTATGCTCAATAATGAGAACAGTATTTCCTTTGTTGGTTAGTTTGTTGAGTACCTGCATGAGTACATTAATATCTTCAAAGTGCAATCCTGTTGTGGGTTCGTCTAAAATATAAAAGGTGTTACCAGTATCTCTTTTAGAGAGTTCGGAAGCCAGTTTGATACGCTGCGCTTCTCCGCCTGAGAGTGTTGTGGATTGTTGTCCTAGGGTAATATATCCTAGTCCAACATCTTGTATGGTTTTAATTTTGCGGTATATTTTGGGAACCTTTTCAAAAAATACAACCGCTTCGTTTATAGTCATGGCTAAAATATCTGCAATAGATTTACCTTTGTATCTTATTTCCAGTGTTTCTCTATTGAAACGCTTTCCTTGACAGGTTTCGCACGCTACATGAACATCCGGTAAAAAGTTCATTTCTATGACCCGAACACCTCCTCCTTGACAGGTTTCGCATCGACCACCTTTCACGTTAAAAGAGAATCGACCAGGTTTATATCCTCTAATCGAGGCCTCAGGTGTTTTGGCAAAAAGACTTCGTATTTCACCAAAAACTCCCGTATATGTTGCTGGATTGGATCTTGGAGTTCTTCCTATTGGAGATTGATCAATGTCAATTACTTTATCTATATGCTCAAGCCCTGTTATGCTTTTGTAAGGCATTGGTTTTTTCACACCTCTATAGATATGAGCATTTAAAATGGGGTATAAAGTTTCATTGATTAAGGTTGATTTTCCACTTCCTGAAACTCCTGTTACACAAATCATTTGTCCTAAGGGAAATGAGA
The DNA here is from genome assembly GCA_042091715.1 of Polaribacter sp. Taxonomy (GTDB): domain Bacteria; phylum Bacteroidota; class Bacteroidia; order Flavobacteriales; family Flavobacteriaceae; genus Polaribacter. Next base: position 30,422 of record JBELGW010000023.1, read on the forward strand.
CTGATATGTTTTTTAAATTGTTTCCTGTTGCACCTTGCAGCACTATATGCTTTCCGTTTCCAATTCTTCTCTTCTTTGGAGTTTCGATTTCCTTCTTGCCCGTAATATAGTCTGCTGTAAGTGTACTGTGTTTTTTAAGCTCATTAAAAGTACCTTCACTTACAATCTCACCTCCGTGTCTTCCGGCTCCCGGACCGATATCGAAAACAAAGTCTGCAGCTTCAATCATATCTTTATCATGCTCTACGACTAATACGGAGTTTCCAATATCTCGGAGTTTTACAAGAGAGTCAATTAGTTTTTGATTGTCTCTTTGATGCAAACCGATGCTGGGTTCATCTAAAATATACAGAACACCAACCAGTTGAGATCCAATCTGAGTTGCTAAACGGATGCGCTGAGCTTCTCCCCCTGATAGTGATTTAGAGGTTCTGTTTAAATTTAAATAATCCAATCCTACGTCTCGTAAAAACTGAATTCGGGTTTTTATTTCTTTTAGGATTTCTGCGCCAATGATCAGCTGCTTTTCAGATAGTTTGTCTTCAACTTGATCAAACCAATTCGCTAGCTGTGCGATGTCCATTTTTGCTATGTCACTGATGCTTTTCCCTGCGACCTTAAAGTACAAAGCTTCTTTTTTTAAACGATCTCCTGAACATGCAGAACAGGGAACCTCATCCATAAAAGCTTTCGCCCATCTTTTGATAGAGGTGGAGTCGCTATTTTTATATTGGTTCGTAATAAATGAAATAATTCCTTCAAAATCTATTTCGTAGTTACGGGTAATTCCCATGGTTTTGGAGCTTACGTTAAATTTTTCGTTACCTCCATTGAGTATGAGTTGTAAGGCTTCTTTTGGGATTGCATGAATGGGGTCGCTTAGTTTAAATTTGTAACGCTCAGCGATCAGCTCTAATTGTTTGAAAATCCAACTATTTTTTTGCGCTCCTAGAGGAGCAATGCCGCCTTGCTTAATCGAAACTGAACGATCCACAATGACTTTGTTAAGGTTCACTTCATTGTTGGTTCCAAGTCCATTACAACTTGGACACGCACCCTTGGGAGAATTAAAAGAGAATGTGTTTGGCTCAGGGTTGGGATATGCAATCCCTGTGGTAGGACACATTAAATCTCTACTAAAATATCTAGGTGTATTGGTTTCTAGATCAAGCACCATTAAAATATTATCGCCCGTGTACAAGGCTGTTTTAATGGTTTCTTCTAGCCTTTTGTCTACAGCATCATTTACAATAATTCTATCAATTACAACCTCAATGTCGTGCGTTTTATATCGGTCAAGACGCATTCCTTTTTCAATTTCTTGTATTACTCCATTCACACGCACTCTAACAAACCCCTGCTTTGAAATTTGCTCAAATAAATCTCTGTAGTGTCCTTTTCTAGATTTAACAAGTGGTGCTAATACCGCAATTTTTTTGTCTTTAAAATCTGATAAAATTAACTCTTTGATTCTCTCGTCAGAATAGCTCACCATTTTTTCATTGGTGTTAAACGAATAAGCATCAGCAGCTCTTGCAAAAAGCAGTCGCAAGAAATCATAAATCTCTGTGATGGTTCCCACTGTTGACCTCGGACTTTTATTCGTGGTCTTTTGCTCGATAGAAATCACTGGTGACAAGCCGTCAATTTTATCAACATCAGGTCTTTCTAGACCACCAAGAAATTGCCGTGCATATGCAGAGAACGTTTCAATATATCTGCGTTGTCCTTCGGCATAGATTGTATCAAAGGCTAAAGACGATTTTCCGCTGCCACTTAAACCTGTTATGACCACCAGTTTTTCTCGAGGAATTTTTACGTCTATATTCTTTAAATTATGGACTCTTGCTCCATAAACTTCAATGTATTCTTGCTGTTTCAAAGTGGTGTTTTTATCGGAAAAGCAAAGTTACACAAACCAATTTATTTTTTACTAAAAACCACAGAGCAATTCAGCTTAAAATACTATCTTGCAACAAGAATTTTTTTTAGATGAATTTTATACATTCGGTGAGACATTATTTTGAACGTCATGGGTTTGCAGTTTCTTCAAGACTAGCAGATAGATTGGGTATGCGCGCTTTACATGTGAGGCTGTTCTTTATATACATTTCTTTTGTAACTGTTGGTTTGTCTTTTGCATTGTATTTAACACTCGCATTTGTGCTGCGTTTAAAAGATATGATTTACACAAAACGGAGCTCTGTTTTTGATTTATAATGATAAAATTTAGCTCTAAATTTCATAAGGCCTTATTTTTTTTATGTGCGGTGCTAACCATTGGGGTTGTTGGTTATATGCGCTTGTCTGGATTTAATTTTATTGATGCTGTGTACATGACTGTAATTACAGTATCTACCGTGGGATTCAGGGAATTACACCCCATGGGGACTGATGAGAAAATATTTACAATATGCTTAATTTTAACAAGTATATCTGTATTTGGATATACAGTTTCTGCCTTTACTGAGGCCTTGGCAAGCGGTGTTTTTTTTAAACAATTAAAACAAAAGAGAGTGCAAAAGAAAATAGATGCAATGAGAAACCATACCATTGTTTGTGGTTATGGTAGAAATGGAATGCAAGCGATTGTGAAGCTCAGAAATTATCAAAAAGAATTTGTTGTTATCGAAAGAGACAAAGAATTGATTGCATTACTTGAAGAGGAAGGTGTGCTCTGTGTAGAAGGAGACGCAACAACAGATGAAATGCTACTGAAAGCAGGAGTTCAAAAAGGGGGCAATCTCATCACAGCTTTGCCTTCTGATGCAGATAATTTATTTGTTGTTTTAAGTGCACATCAATTAAACAAGCAGTGTCGGATAATTAGCAGAGCATCTAATGAATCATCCTACAATAAATTAAAAATAGCAGGTGCGAATAACGTAATCATGCCAGATAAATTGGGAGGGGCTCATATGGCTTCTTTAGTGGTGACACCAGATGTATTAGAATTTGTAGATCGCTTAACAATCGAGGGGGAAACGACAGCAAATTTGGAAGAAATAGATGTAAACGATTTGCCGAAAGAATATGTAGGTAAAACAATTTTAGATTTAGACCTGCGCAAAAGAACGGGATGCACCGTTATTGGTTTTAAGGCTTTAGATGGTAGCTATATTATCAATCCGGAGGCCTCTGTTACCCTATTATCTGATACCAGTTTAATTGTTCTGGGAAGACCCGAACAGATTGTGAAACTTAGAAAATTATTTTAATGCAATTAAAAGTTGTAATTACGGGAAGTAATGGCTTGTTGGGTCAAAATTTACTTAGTCTATTGTTGAAAGAAAAAGAATCCTATGCTGTTTTCGGCTTTTCTCGAGGAGAAAATAGAAGTGGTCGAGAAGATTTCGAGTATGTCAGTATGGATATTACCAACAAAGAACTCCTGCGAGAAAAACTGCTCGAGATTCAACCGAATTTTATTATCAATACTGCAGCGATGACCCATGTTGATGTGTGTGAAACTAATCGCGAAGAATGCTTTGATTTAAATGTAAATGCGGTTGGCTATTTAACCGCTATTTGTTCTGAAATAAATGCGCATTTAATTCACATTTCTACCGATTTTATTTTTGATGGTGAAAAAGGAAATTACGCAGAGGATGATCTTGCAAATCCTTTGAGTTATTATGGAGAAACCAAATTGTTATCTGAAAAACTACTTGAACGTTCTTCAATTAATTTTACGATATTGAGAACTATTTTAGTTTATGGTTTGGTACATAAAATGAGTAGGTCTAATATTGTGCTTTGGGTGCGAGAATCTCTTGAGCAAGGAAAGGAAATTACCATTGTAAATGACCAGTTTAGAACACCTACCCATGTAGAAGATTTGGCATTGGCTTGCAAGTTGTCTTTGGATAAGGAAGCGACAGGTATTTTTAATATTGCAAGCAGTCAATTGCTTAGTGTCTATGAAATAGCCCAAGAAATAGCGCTTACATTCAATCTAGATGCTTCTTTAATTAAGCCAATAGCCACTGCTACTTTAAATCAAAAGGCTTCTCGACCGCCTAAAACCGGTTTTGATTTGTCTAAAACCAATCGAATCTTGGGGCTTTATCCAAAAACATTTAAAGAAGATTTACAAAGATTTAAACGTATGTTGTCATAAAATTCATATTTAACGTATAAAAGTTGTCAAAAGATCAATTTTTTATGATATTGCGGACAACTAAATTAAATAAACTAACATAATTATATTATGAAGAAAAAACTTCTAGCGTTGTTGTTTACAATAACGCCAATGTTGACATTTGCTCAAGAAAAACAAGAGAAAGGAATTGCAGAGAGTATCAATGAAGGTTTTAAGCCTGTAGCAGATGCCTGGGGAGGTTTTGTGTTTTACCCTGTAAATTTAGGAGGAGGGGTAGAAATGCCATTAGTGATTATCATGCTTCTTGCTGCAGGATTGCTTTTTACCATACTATTTAAATTTGTAAACATACGATTGTTTCCTGTGTCCATCAACATTGTAAGAGGTACTTATGATGATGTTGATCATGCTACGTCTGATGTTATGTCAGGAGATCCAACACCAGGAGGAGACGCCATTGAAACCATTAGAGTGGAAGGTGAAGAAGGAGAGGTTTCTCATTTTCAGGCGCTAACAGCTGCTTTGTCAGGAACTGTTGGATTAGGAAATATTGCAGGAGTTGCAGTGGCATTGTCTCTAGGAGGGCCAGGGGCTACTTTTTGGATGATTGTTGCCGGTTTATTGGGAATGTCTTCGAAGTTTGTTGAATGTACTTTAGGTGTTAAATACAGAGATGTTGGTGAAGATGGAACAATTTATGGGGGGCCAATGTACTATCTAAAAAAAGGATTAGCTGATGTTGGGAAGAGTGGACTAGGAAAGGTCTTGGCTGTGGTTTTTGCTGTCATGGTAATTGGTGGTTCTTTTGGCGGTGGAAATATGTTTCAAGCCAATCAAGCTGCGCAACAATTTGGAAGTATGATTGGTTCTAATGATTTATCAACTGCATTGATTTTTGGAATTGTAATGGCTATTTTAGTAGGTGTGGTAATTATCGGAGGAATCAAAAGAATTGGAAATATAACAGAAAAAATAGTTCCTTTCATGGTGGGTATCTATTTCTTAGCGGCCATTGTGATTTTAGCTGCTAATTTTTCTAAGATCGGGAATGCATTCGCTGAAATTTGGGATGGAGCATTCAATCCACAAGGAATCACAGGAGGTTTGTTAGGTGTTTTAATTATTGGATTTCAAAGAGCTGCATTTTCAAATGAGGCCGGTGTTGGATCGGCAGCAATTGCCCATTCGGCAGTAAAAACAAAATATCCAGCCTCTGAAGGCTTAGTTGCTTTATTAGAGCCTTTTATTGATACCGTGGTGGTGTGTACGATGACGGCCTTGGTAATTATTATTACCAATGGAGATGGAGGAATCATGACTTACGGAGTGGAGTCTCCAGATGGAGTTGTTGCTACTTCTAAGGCATTTGCATCTGTAATACCTTGGTTTCCGTATATCTTAACAATTGCAGTGGTGTTGTTTGCTTTTTCGACCATGTTGTCTTGGTCGTATTACGGACTGCAAGGGTGGATGTTCTTGTTTGGTCGTTCAAAAGCATCAGATTATGCATATAAAATTTTATTTTGTGTATTTGTTGTTATAGGCTCTGCAGCAAGTTTAGGAGCTGTTACTGATTTTTCAGATGCCATGATTTTTGCGATGGCTGTACCAAACGTAATTGGTTTGTTCTTCTTATTCCCTAAAGTACGTGAAGAGTTATCTCGTTATTTAAAAGCAATTAAAGCAAAGAAAGCATAAATACACTCAAATGAACATACAAAAGCCCCATTTCTGGTATAATAAAAGCCAACGAAATGGGGTTTTTTTATTGCTGTTTTCTATATTGTTCGTTCAGATGTCGTATCTCTCAGTAGCAAAGCGCTCTGAGGGTGATATCGCTCTTTCTCTTAGTGATATCGCTCTTCTAGAAGGGCAAATAGACTCTTTAAAACAAATTAAAAGAAATAGTCGAGTGCCCAAAGCCATTGCTTTCAATCCAAATTATCTCACCGATTATAGGGCGTCGGTATTGGGTTTGTCTACATCGGAAATCGATCGATTGCTCAAGTATAGATCAGCGGGATTGTTTATCAACTCAATAGCAAAATTTCAAGAGGTTACAGGGGTGTCAGATCGTCTTTTAGCTTTGTTAACACCACAATTTAAATTTCCAACATGGGTTCAAGCAAATGCGAATAGAACTCACAAATATGCTGCTGTTAAGAGGGTGGAAAAGAATTTGAGGATTAAAGACCTCAAAGCAAAAAAAAACATCAATACGGCAACAGAGCAGGAGTTGGAGATGCTAGACGGTGTAGATTTTTTATTGGCAAAACGAATCATTTCTTATAGAGAAAGGTTGCAAGGGTTTACCTATGAGGGGCAGTTGCTGGAGGTTTGGAAACTGCATCCGAATATGGCCGCAAAGATTTGGAAATTCTTTCAGATTGCCACGAAACCCAAAATAAACAAAGTAAATATCAATGTTGCGAGTTTTAAAGAGGTGCTCGCAATACCGTATATTGATTTTCAGCTGTGCCAAAAAATGTTTGATTTCAGGGATGAGGTTGCTGAATTGCAATCTATTGAAGAATTAAAAAACATTGAGGGCTTTCCATTGAATAAATATGACAGAATAGTTTTATATTTGGAAGTTCAATAAAACCATATTAAAATGACTAACATGTACTTTACAGAAGAGCACGAAGTGTTTAGAACCAGTTTTCGTGATTTCTTGCAAAAGGAAGTAGTACCGTATATAGATAAATGGGAGGAAACGGGAACTATTGATCGATTCATTTGGAAGAAATTTGGAGAGATGGGATATTTTGGGCTGAATGCTCCAGAAGCATATGGAGGTTTGGATTTAGATCTTTTTTATACAGTGATTTTTTTAGAAGAATTGCAAAAAATTAATTCAGGTGGTTTCGCTGCGGCAATGTGGGCACATGCTTATTTGGCAATGACACATTTAATGGAAGAAGGAGATGACCGCATTAAAGAAACGTATTTAACCCCAAGTATTGACGGTGATAAAATAGGTTGTTTGTGCATTACTGAGCCTTTTGCGGGTTCTGATGTTGCTGGGATGAAAACAACGGCGGTGAAACATGGGGATAGCTATGTAATTAATGGATCGAAAACGTTTATTACGAATGGTGTCTATTCTGATTATTTGGTGGTAGCGGCAAAAACGAATCCCGAAGATAAATACAATGGGATGAGTATTTTTCTTGTAGATAGAGATACACCGGGAATTTCGGCAAATAAATTGAATAAATTAGGGTGGAGAGCATCAGATACCGGAGAGATTGCTTTCGATAATGTAACCATACCTGTTGAGAATTTAATGGGAGAAGAAGGGAAAGGTTTTCCTTATATCATGCAACACTTCGCTTTAGAACGATTGATCATGGGGATTAATGCGCATGCTAGGGCAGAGTTTGCACTGGATTATGCAGTAAACTATTTAAGCGAAAGACAAGCTTTTGGAAAAAATTTGAATAAGTTTCAGGCTTTACGACATAAAGTTGCTGAGATGGCTAGTGAGGTGGAAATGTGTAAAGAGTTTAATTATTCGGTTACAAAACGCCTAGATCATGGAGCATATGTGGTGAAAGAGGCAAGCATGTCGAAATTGCTTTCTACAAAAATGGCAGACAGTGTCATTTATGATGCTTTGCAGTTATTGGGAGGCTATGGTTATATGGAAGATTATCCATTAGCGAGATTGTTAAGAGATAGCAGACTGGGCCCTATTGGTGGTGGTACTTCTGAAATTTTGAAAGAAATTATCGCAAAAATGGTCATCGATAAAAAAGACTATAAGCCTGCAACCTAATTTGTTTTGATTCTTTTTTGCGAAAATGCACTCGCGGTATCGCAAAAATGGTCATCGATAAAAAAGACTATAAGCCTGCAACCTAATTTGTTTTGATTCTTTTTTGCGAAAATGCACTCGCGGTATCGCAAAAATGGTCATCGATAAAAAAGACTATAAGCCTGCAACCTAATTTGTT
>JBELGW010000024.1:0-9875 GCA_042091715.1 Polaribacter sp.
TCAAAACTTACTTGGTAAGCGTGTTGATTATTCTGCACGTTCTGTAATTGTTGTGGGACCTGAATTGAAGTTATTCGAATGTGGTATTCCTAAAGATATGGCGGCCGAGTTGTACAAGCCTTTTGTGATTCGTAAGTTGATTGAAAGAGGAATTGTAAAAACGGTAAAGTCTGCAAAGAAAATTATTGATAGAAAAGAGCCTGTTGTTTGGGATATTTTAGAGAATGTGCTAAAAGGACATCCGGTGCTATTAAACCGTGCTCCAACTTTACACCGTCTTGGAATCCAGGCTTTTCAACCGAAATTAATTGAAGGGAAAGCAATTCAATTACACCCATTAGTGTGTACGGCATTTAATGCCGATTTTGATGGTGATCAGATGGCGGTACACTTGCCATTAGGTCCAGAAGCTATTTTAGAAGCTCAATTATTAATGTTGGCTTCTCACAATATCTTAAATCCAGCGAATGGTGCTCCAGTAACGGTTCCTTCTCAGGATATGGTACTTGGATTGTACTACATGACAAAAGAAAGAGTCTCTACTCCAGAAGTTCCAATCAAAGGAGAAGGATTAACATTCTATTCTCCAGAAGAAGTAAATATCGCTTTTAATGAAGAAAAAGTAGACTTAAATGCTGGAATTAAAGTAAGAACCTTTGATGTTGAAAACGGAGAACAAGTTCAAAAGATTATAAAAACAACTGTTGGTCGTGTATTATTTAATGAAGTAGTACCTGCTAAAGCTGGATATATTAATGAGGTATTAACGAAAAAGTCTCTAAGAGGTATTATTGGTGGAATTTTAAAAGCTACTGACATACCTACTACAGGAGACTTCTTGGACAATATCAAGAATATGGGATATAAGTTTGCATTCCAAGGAGGATTATCATTTAGTTTAGGTGATATTATTATTCCTGAAGAAAAAGAAACAATGATTGCTGAAGCGAATCAGGAAGTCGATGGAATTATTGCAAACTATAACATGGGAATGTTAACAAACAAAGAACGTTATAATCAGGTTATTGATATTTGGGGTTCTGCGAACAACAGGTTGACAGACCTTTCGATGAAGCGTTTAAGAGAAGATCAACAAGGATTTAACTCTGTATATATGATGCTTGATTCTGGAGCGAGGGGTTCTAAAGAACAAATCCGTCAGTTAACAGGTATGCGTGGATTAATGGCAAAGCCTAAGAAATCTACAGCAGGTGGTGGAGAAATTATTGAAAATCCAATTCTTTCGAACTTTAAGGAAGGTTTATCGATTCTTGAATACTTTATCTCAACACACGGTGCTCGTAAAGGTTTGGCCGATACAGCCCTAAAAACAGCCGATGCCGGTTATTTAACACGTCGTTTGGTTGATGTTTCTCAAGATGTTATTATTAATGAGGAAGATTGTGGTACGCTAAGAGGTTTAGAAGTAACGCCATTAAAGAAGAATGATGAAATTGTTGAGTCGTTGGCAGAGAGAATTGAAGGTCGTGTTTCTTTACAAGATGTATATGCTCCAGTAACTGATGATTTATTAATTGGTGCAGGTGAAGACATTACTGCCGCAGTTGCAGAAGCAATTGAAGCAACAGGAATTGATAGAGTTTCAGTGCGTTCTCCTTTAACTTGTGAGTCGAGCAGAGGAATTTGTGCAAAGTGTTATGGACAAAGTTTATCTACACGTAACAAAGTTCAAATTGGTGAAGCTGTAGGTGTTATCGCAGCTCAGTCTATTGGAGAGCCAGGTACACAGTTAACATTAAGAACGTTCCACGTTGGTGGTGTTGCAGGAAATATTTCTGAAGATAACAAACTAATCGCAAACTTTGCAGGTAAAGTGGTTATCGAAGATTTACGCACTGTGAAAGGAAAAGATGCCAATGGAGAAGAAATTGACATTGTAATTTCGAGAACTGCAGAAATTAAAGTAATCGATAAGAAAACAGGAATAACCTTAAGTACAAACAACATTCCATATGGTTCTACTATTTTTGATATGGACAGAAAGTCAATCAAGAAAGGAGATGTAGTCTGTCAGTGGGATCCATTTAATGGGGTGATTGTTTCTGAGTTTGGAGGGAAAGTTCGTTTTGATGATTTAGAACAAGGAATTAACTTCCAAGTTGAAATTGATGAACAAACTGGTTTCCAAGAAAAAGTAATTACAGATTCTAAGAATAAGAAAATAATTCCTTCTTTAATTATTGAAGACGCTGATGGAAATGCATTGCGTTCCTACAGTTTACCGGTAGGTGCCCACTTAATGATTAACGATGGAGAATCAGTTGAGCAAGGTAAAACATTAGCTAAAATTCCACGTAAATCTGGAAAGGCCGGAGATATTACAGGAGGTTTACCACGAGTTACTGAGTTATTTGAAGCTCGTAATCCTTCAAATCCTGCAGTTGTAGCAGCCATTGATGGTGTTGTTTCTTTCGGTAAGATCAAGAGAGGTAATAGAGAAATCATTGTTGAGTCGAAGACTGGAGATGTTAGAAAATACTTAATTAAGTTGTCTAACCAGATATTAGTGCAAGAGAATGACTTCATTAAAGCAGGTATGCCATTATCTGATGGGGCCATTACGCCTACAGATATTCTGAATATTCAAGGACCATCTGCTGTTCAAGAATACCTGGTAAACGAAATACAAGAAGTATATCGTCTACAAGGTGTGAAAATTAATGACAAACACTTTGAGGTTGTTGTTCGTCAAATGATGCGTAAAGTGAAAATTATTGATTCTGGGGATACTCTTTTCTTAGAAAACCAGTTAATTCATAAAAATGATTTTATCGTTGAAAACGACGCAATTTATGGAATGAAAGTTGTTGAAGACGCTGGGGATTCTGAAAAATTAAAAGCAGGACAAATCATTACTTCACGTCAGTTAAGAGATGAAAATTCTATTTTACGTAGAAATGATCAAAATTTAGTAGTTGCAAGAGATGCAAATCCAGCAACTGCAGAGCAGGTGTTGCAGGGTATTACTAGAGCATCGCTACAGACGAAATCATTTATATCAGCCGCTTCTTTCCAAGAAACGACAAAGGTGTTAAATGAGGCAGCAGTGAACGGTAAAATAGATACCTTAGAAGGATTGAAAGAAAATGTAATTGTTGGTAAGAGAATTCCGGCAGGTACAGGAATGAGACACTACGATCATATTATTGTAGGGCCTAAAGAAGAGATAGAAGAAAATCTATAAATATTAAAAAGCCTACAAGTTTACTTGTAGGCTTTTTTCATATAACACGATGTAATGAGTAAAAATCAAAAAGAAGAAGGACAGTTAAATATAGAATTAGATGAATCTGTCGCTGAGGGAACTTATACTAATTTAGCAATCATTAACCATTCAGTTTCTGAATTTATTGTTGATTTCATCAATGTGATGCCCGGAGTTCCTAAGGCTAAAGTCAAGTCAAGAATCATTTTAACTCCCCAACATGCGAAACGCCTTGCGAAGGCTCTACTAGATAATATTCATAGATTTGAGCAGGCAAATGGAGAAATTAAGGAGTACGAACAGCCTCCAATTCCAATGAATTTTGGACCTACAGGAGAAGCATAAAAAACAAACCGAGACCACTACGTTTCGGTTTTTTTAGCACTTTAAATGTCTTTTTAAGAAGTGCTATGTCTGTCCATAATTGAAATAAGAGATGTAAGAGGACCTATTCTTCGTATATTTGAATATGCAGGGCATCTAAGAGATGAGTAAGAGAAGGTTACTAAAGTCAAAATGTCTAACACTCATGTGGAACAAGTGTATATTGAAATTTTGTATGGGGTATTGAGGTTGCATTTTGTCTCACTTAAAGCTTTATGTAAGCATGTTTAAAGGCGGAGTGTTTGTGAAGGGAACATAACAATAGACTGATTTATCTTTTTTAGATTTGTTCACCATTACTGTTCATAAAGAGGAGTCTTCAAGGTTTATACTCGTCTGCTGCGGTTTAATAAATAGAAGTCTGCAAGTACTAAAGCTGTCAAAGCTTCAACAATAGGAATCGCCCTTGGCACAACACAGGGGTCGTGTCTACCTCTTCCTTGAATTGATACTAGGCTATTATCAGAATCGATGGTTTGTTGTTGTTGCATGATGGTTGCAACAGGTTTAAAAGCTACACGAAAATAAATATCCATACCATTACTAATCCCACCTTGAATTCCTCCAGAGAGATTTGTTGCTGTTTTACCTGCTTCAATGAACGCGTCATTATGTTCACTACCCTTCATTTTAGCACCACAAAATCCACTACCAAACTCAAACCCTTTCACTGCATTTATAGATAGCATCGCTTTACCCAAAGCCGCATGTAACTTATCAAATATAGGCTCTCCTAGACCAATAGGTACATTTTGAACAACGCAGGTAATGGTTCCTCCTACAGTATCTCCTTGTTTTTTAATTTCTTTGATTTTGGCAATCATTTTCTCAGCAGTTGCTGTATCTGGACACCTTACGATATTTGAATCGGTTTGTGTAAAATCCAAATTTTGGTAGGGCTTGTCAATAAAAATAGTACCTACAGAAGAGGTAAATGCATTGATATTGATGTGAGAAATTAACTGCTTGGCAAGCGCTCCGGCAACTACCCAATTGGCGGTTTCTCGCGCTGATGATCTTCCGCCACCTCGGTAATCTCGTGTCCCATACTTTTTATCATAGGTGTAATCTGCATGAGAAGGTCTATACACATTGGTGTTATGGCTGTAATCCTTTGATTTTTGATTGGTATTCTGAATTTGAAATCCGATGGCTGTTCCGGTAGTCACTCCTTCAAAAATTCCAGATAAAAAGACAACTGAATCTGGTTCTTTTCGTTGAGTTACAATGGCTGATTGGCCGGGCTTACGTCGATTTAATTCCTGTTGAACCGCATCAAAATCTACCTTCATTCCTGCCGGAAATCCATCAATAATACCGCCAATAGCAGTTCCATGAGATTCACCAAAAGTTGTAAGTTGTAATAAATTACCGAAAGAATTAAAAGCCATGCCGAATAGGTTCTGTAGTTCATATCAAAATTACTATAATATTCGAAATATGTCATTTTTAATTTGAAAAATAAATAATGCATCCTTGAAAATTAATATCTGATACGAACTTCTTTCGCAGTCCTGCTTTTAACATAATCAATGTGAAAATGTTTGATGAGCTTTCTTATGGTTTTTATAGACTGTACGTGCGATCTAGTTGGCAATAGCAATGTGGTGTAGGTTCTATACATGGTCTATTCGGATGAACTCGGCGGTAATTTCTGTGGCTGACTTCTTTCATCGTCATTTCTCTAAAAAATATGCTTTAGGCTTTCTTCTAGAAAGCAACATAGGTGTCAAAGGAATAAAACACCGGATGACAATGCATGGGCATATAAAGATTAATGCCTTCCATTAGTTTTAGTTAAATACAGTCAAACGAACCTTAATTTTTATTATTTCGATTGTACTTAATGCTATCCATTTGAGGGTGAAAGTATTAAAGTATAACCCTTCAGTAAGACGAAAAAAAATAATAAAAAAGTGATTAAATCTTTTCACATATTGAAAAAGGTTTCTATATTTGCAACCGCATTCAGGGAATACCTGATGAGACACTTGGAGAATTGGCAGAGTGGTCGAATGCGGCAGTCTTGAAAACTGTTGTCTGTAACAGGACCGGGGGTTCGAATCCCTCATTCTCCGCATAAACCTCACATGACTGTGAGGTTTTTTTTTGTACTGATTTCGCCAGCGATTAGTCATTGCGTACGAAAAAGGTTTTCTGATTAAAATCAAACGCTATCGTCTCTTTCAAAACTAAGAGTAGTAATTATATAATTACTTTAATTTACCATTTTTCTTTTATCAAAACAACCTGAAAATAGGATCGTTTTGTATGTGATTCAAAAATAAATACAGATATAACATTGAAGGTCGATTATTCTCTAAAAAAAAAGTTCAAACATTATGGTAATATTTATATCAAGACCTTAGGGTGTGAGCTCAGCTTACATAGCGCTGCTTGGTTTTTTGAACTATTTTTAAAATTAAAACTTCAAAACAACGTATAAGTAAATGAGGCATTATCGATGGTTTACTAGCATTAATACCCTATTTTTTAGTGAGTATTTTTAGATTTATCTACATTTTGTTTGATTATACAATTAAAATCATTACTTTCAGATATTAATATTTAGATATAACTATCGGTATATTTAGAATAGTGAAATGTGTTTAACGTTCTTTTTTGAATCGAAAAACCAATGAAGTTGCTATCTCATGCATAATAATTCCCCCCCCCTTTATTATTCTTGTTGTGTATTGCTGCTAGACAGAACATAGTTTTATTTTTATGAGTTGAATATTTGCATGCTATTAGTTTTTAGACCTTATGCTAGTGCTGTTAAGGTGTTAAATCCAGATATACGATGAGGTATGATTTAGTTGTATTTATGTTGTTTGGAATAAGTATTTAATTTAGTTTTTTTAGTGAAGTAAATATTGATGATAAATTTATGAATCAATGCAGTGGTTGAATAGTTTAATATGAATTTAAAATTTTTGATATTTCAAGATGTTTAAGAAAATGGCTTCCTCAATCGTATTATCTAGATCAACGAAACATGTATGGTTGGAGAGTCTGTTACTATTTTTTTCTTTTTATTTTTTCTTTTTTTTTATTGGTTCATATTATTCTTCCACATTAACTGCAAACAATAGACTCATATATAGTTTTTTTTATGGACTCTGTTTGGGAGTTTCTTACAATGTGGTGACTTTAATACTCAGATCAACCTCTAAGGATTATGTTATTATTAGCCTGAAAGTTTACATTATGTATGTGATCGTATTATGTATTGTGTCTTTTTTTCTTTGTGTATTGAGTTTTTTTCTAATCAATTATTCTTTTAATTCTAAAGATATTGATTTCACGAATATTCCCCTAGACATTGCATACCTCCCCATTTTGTTTTTGCATGTTTTTGAGGTGATCTTGTTTTATCAAATTGTCTTTGTGCTTTTTAATTATTACTACGACTATGAGAGGATAGAGGGTGATTCTCATACTTTGGATCATACTTTGGATCATGTTTTTGATCATAGTCCTGATCACACGAAAGAACAGCCTGTTCTCCACAACGATACTCCTTTGCACAGGCATTATATGGATAGTGATGTCAACTTAACCATTACGGGCTTGAACAAAGATGAAGTAGTTACATTTAATTCGAAAGATTTTATCTATGCTAATTCTGATGGGCATTATATAAAAATGTTTTATTTGGTTTCGAGCACTAATTTAGAGCGTCCTTTGGTGAAGTCAATTTTAATTAGAAATTCAATGAAATCTATGGAAACTGAGTTACTCAAGGTATTACATATTCTAAGAGTACATAATAGTTTTTTTGTGAATTTAAAGATGGTCAAGTATTACAGGGGCAATACAAAAGGAGGTCTATTGGTGTTGACATTGCTAAATATAAAAGTTCCTGTGAGTAAGAGAAACGTAAATCGTACAAAATCCATTTTACTATTAAATCATCCACATGTTTTAATTCACAATTAAGGGGTAGGCTTTGTACTTTATCGAAGTTTGAGAGAGATGCTGCTTTTCCTCATTTGATTGTTTGGTGCTTTTGAAAGCGGTCCTATTCATTTTGAGTCAACGGTTAAAGAAGAACAGCATAAAAGTCTTTTAAAACTTAAATCAATGCGTTCTGTAATGCTAGCTTTTTTATGTCAGTCATCATTCTTTGAATTCTTAAAGAAATGAATTGGGATTTTCTGCGCTTATGAGCAGTCTGTGTAATTGTTACAATTCTTTGCCTCGTCATAACTTTCTTTTCGGTTTCCTGCTATTTTTTTAATTTTTCATCTAATTTTTTATCTAATTTTCATTTTTTACTCGTCTTCTTTTATTTATGATATTTTTATTAAACATCTAAAAATGAATGACTTAATGGTTTATTGGTGTATTTATTTTTATTTAAAGAATGCTTAAAGGCAGCATGTGAATTCTTTTACTACTTTCATCCTGTAAAAATTGTGTTGAGAGTATTAAACGTTAAAAGGTATGGCAAAACACACATGTTTATTTTGGATAGTATTCGTCTCTTATTTCGCTGTGGGACAGGTAGGTATCGGTACTCTAAATCCTAATAATTCAGCGCAGATGGATGTAGTTTCTTCTACTAAAGGAATTTTAATACCGCGTGTTGCACTAAATGCAATCGATGATCTTTCAACAATCTCAAACGGCAATGTCGAAAGTCTTTTAGTGTATAATATAAATGCATCTACTGACCTTGTCAAAGGTTTCTATTATTGGTCTGGAACTCAGTGGGAGCAGATTATGATTGAAAGTTCTGTTAAGGGACTCATTGATGCTTTGCCCGTTGTTGAGGTAAGAGATCTGTTAACATCTGAGAGCGCAGTGGATGCGCTGTCGGCCAATCAAGGAAGGATTTTAAAGAGTTTGGTAGATGTTAATACAGCAAAAGAAACCAATGTATCAACCGATATAAGTATTACCGAGGGCACAGCCGCTCGAACGATTGAGTCTTCTGATGGAACTGACGCAGTCATTCCTGTGGCGAGTGAAAATGAAAGCGGATTGATGTCTACCGCATTGTTCAATGCTGTTGCAGTAAACAGCAACAAGCAAGTGACCATTGTAGAAGATCATCTCACATCAACAAGCACCACAAATGCCTTATCCGCCAATCAAGGTAGAAACTTAAATGATTTGATTTATGAAGAGACAGCAAGAGCAATTGCTGCTGAAGAAGCCAATACGCTAGCAATAGAAAAACGAGTAAGACACGAAGAGATTATAGATCATTTAAATTCTAATCGGGTAGAAGTCCCATTATCAGCCAATCAAGGAAATGTTTTGGAAGGTTTACTTACTGATGAAACGAACAGGGCACAACAAGCAGAGCTAATTAATGCAGCGAATATTGCAGTAAATGTGACAATGATTTCTTTGAAAGAAAACGCAGCAAATAAATCAATAGATAAAAATTTATCAGATACTACCGATACAAAGTTTCCAACAGAATTAGCCGTTAAAACCTATGTAGATACTCAGTTGAGTTCGTCAGTAACTGTTGCTAATGCGTTGGGCGAAGGAAAGGTGTTTTTAGGGAATACCGATCATCAAAAGACACAAGTAGCATTATCTGGCGATGTTAAGATCATCAGCGATGGAACAGTAACCATTCAAAACGAAGCGGTGACTACTGCTAAGATTGCCAATGATAATGTAACTACCGATAAGCTGAAAATGCCAGAGGAAGCTGAAGCTGATCGAAAGAACAAAGTATTAAAGGTCAATGAGCAAGGAACTGCTTTAGAATGGGGGAAGATTGACAATACGAATATTGAAGGGGAAGAATTAAAAGCCGATGATACTTCTATTGAAGTAAGCAATGGTGCAGGTGCCATTTTAACAACATCGGGTATTAAAGTAAAAGATGGAGGTATTACCGAGGTCAAACTAGCCAACGATGCGGTTACTACTGCAAAGATTAAGGATGCGAATGTAACCAACGATAAATTAGACAAGACAAACATTCCATTAAGTGGATTTGGAGCAGCTATAGCAGCTGTTTCTTTAGGAGATAATAAATTAACCGGAGTACAAAACCCAGAAGCTGAACAAGACGCTGCAACAAAGAAGTATGTAGATGATCAAGTTAGTACCGCAACGGATGGTTCAAATGCATTGGAATACGGAAAAGTATTTGTAGGAGGTGCTGATGGTAAAAAAGCAGCTGTTGAGTTATCTGGCGATGTTAGGAGCACTAGCGATGGAACAGTAACCATTCAAAACGATGCAGTGACTACTGCAAAGATTAAAGATTCGAATGTAACGACCTCTAAGATTG
>JBELGW010000024.1:9975-11357 GCA_042091715.1 Polaribacter sp.
GAGGTAATTGGAGAAGGAGCAACGTTAGTTGCCTCTACCATCAAAGTAAAAGATGAAGGAATCGATGTAAATAAACTCGCCTCGGATGCAGTGACTACTGCAAAGATTAAAGATTCGAATGTAACGACCTCTAAGATTGCTCAAGGAACAGCGAACCAAGTATTAAAGACCAATGCCAATGGAACTCAGGTAGAATGGGGAACTATTGACACAAACTCAATTACAGGAGCAAATTTAGAAGCCAGCGATGGATCTATCGAGGTAATTGGAGAAGGAGCAACGTTAGTTGCCTCTACCATCAAAGTAAAAGATGCTGGTATTACCGAGGTCAAACTAGCCAACGATGCCGTGACCAAAGAAAAAATACATGCAAATGTTGCTGGAACAGGCTTGACACAAAACAACGATGGTTCTTTGGCAGTTGATTTAACTGGATCGCCTATGATTGCCGGAGCGGGGGATATAACAGCGACAGATATCACAGTAACTGGAGGAGAAGATGCTGTCTTAAAAAGTGTACAGTTATCAATAGCAGATAATGCTATAATTACGAATAAGATATTAAATAAGAATATTACGCCAGAAAAGATTGCCAATGGAGCTGCGAATCAAGTATTAAAGACCAATGCAGACGGCGATGCTGTAGAATGGGGAACTATTGATACAAACTCTATTACTGGAGCCGATTTAACAGCACCAGACGGTTCTATTGAGGTATCCACTGGAGGAACGGGAGCAACTTTAGTAGCTTCGAGTATCAAAGTTGCCAAGGGAGGAATTACCCCATCAAAATTAGCACCGGAAGTTGCAGGTGTTGGACTTATTCAAAATGAAGAAACAAATAAGTTAGAGCTAAGTGTAGGCCCGGATGGAGATGTGACGATGAATGATCAAGGTGTTTTAGTCATTGGAGTTGATAAGGTGACTACAGCAAAGATTAAAGAAGGAACAGCCAACCACATATTAAGGACCAACGCAGATGCAACTGGTGTAGAATGGGGGGCTATTACTACTGTCAGCATTACCAATAGTATTGTAACTAAAACCGATAACTATACAACCCTAATTACAGATGATACCGTATTGGTGAATCCATTGGCTGGCTTAGAAAAAACAATAACGCTCTCGACAGCAGGTATTTTAGCTGGTAAAAAAATTATTGTAAAAAAGACAAATGATACAACAGGAACTTTGAGAGTAGAATCTGAATCGGGTAAAATTGAAGGAACTACGAGTATTCAAACCAATGTACCCTACCAAGGTTGGATTTTGCAATTTGATGGAGCAAATTGGCACATTGTAGGACACATATAAAGATGAAAATAAAAAAAGCATAAAAGCAAAAGAAGGAGGAACGTTCATTTTCTGTACAGTATATGAAT
>JBELGW010000024.1:11457-37388 GCA_042091715.1 Polaribacter sp.
GCAAGTACTTCTTCTTTTATCAAAGGGTAACAACTAAAGATTGAAATAACATAGAACAGAATGCATCGAATTAAAAAAGGAAAAGCATAAAAGCAAAAGAAGGAGGAACGTTCATTTTCTGTACAGTATATGAATAAGGGGCTTATATAATGAATACGAGCAAGTACTTCTTCTTTTATCAAAGGGTAACAACTAAAGATTGAAATAACATAGACTAGGATGCATCGAATTAAAAAAGGAAAAGCATAAAAACAAAAGAAGGAGGAACGTTCATTTTCTATAAAGTATATGAATAAGGGGCTTATATAATGAATACGAGCAAGTACTTCTTCTTTTAAATTCAAGTCTATAAATGGAATATTGTAAGCAGGTGAATATTGATTTTAAATAGAAATAGTATGAAGACAGCATGCAAGGTGCTCTTATTGTTTATCGCAGCGGTTTGTTATTCCCAGACAATAGTCAATGCTGAGATGCGTATTTTAGAAGAGACTCAAATGACCGCTTCAGATGCCTTTCATATTGCACCATCTGCGCAGGTAATTAATGATGGGAAATTGCTGCTAAAAGGAGATTTAATCAACAACGGAGTGTTTTCCTACACGTTAACAAGTACTGAAAGTGCGGTTCATTTTATAGGAGATTTACAGCAAATATTGGGAGGTCAGACCTCCGTTTTTTACGATGTTCTATTTAACAATACCACAACAATTTTAAAAGGAAGTATACAGGTAAATCATGATACAGACTTTACCCGAGGTATTGTGGACAGTGAGCTCGCTGGAGGACACTTTTTTTTCAATGATCTATCTGGTCATGTCAATGCTTCAAACCTCAGTTTTGTTCGCGGTACTGTCTTAAAAAATGGAAATTTAGACTTTACTTTTCCAATAGGTACAGCCAACCAGTATCGACCATCTTTTATTGAGAATTTGACAGGTGAAAATAGAGTATCTGGTCGCTATTTTTTACGAGATAGCAATGCATCATACCCACATGAGGCAAAAGAAGGGGTAATCGATTTTATAGATAACAAAGAATACTGGGAGTTAAAACGCATAGAGGGAACTGATTTTGCTATGGTTACCTTGGGTAGAAATGTAGCGACCTCCTCTTCTGAAATTATGGATGCAGCATTGAATGCACTTCACATTGTTCGTTGGGATACAGCAAAAGAATATTGGGTAGATGAGGGTGGCATTCCTATGCCTGGTTCAGAGGCTATAAAAACAATTACAAATGTTTCGGGTTATGGCATATTTGCATTGGCAGTGGTGCGCACAGATGCAATTTTACCCGGAGATATTGTGGTGTACAACAATTTAACACCCAATGGAGATGGAATCAATGACACTTTGATCATCACCGGAATAGAAAGATTTCCTGATAATATTGTCCGAATTTTCAACAGATGGGGTGCAAAAGTATCAGAGATACATGGGTATAATAATGAAGAAAAAGTGTTCAAAGGGTATGCGAACTCTGGCTCGGACGAGCAATCTTCAGAACTCTTACCATCAGGTACCTATTATTATATTTTAGAATACACTGTAGCTACTGAGCGTATCAAGAAAATCAATTATTTATTCATCAATTGAAATTAAATAACAGAAATGAGAGAATTACTTGGGTTCATTACCATTCTTTTTGTGTTTATATACATTGGGCTGCAAAAAATAGCTGCTCAGCAAATAGGGCAGTACACCCAATACATGTACGCACATTCTTTAATAAATCCTGCCTATGCAGGTATGGATGAAGTTATGAATGTGAACTTTATGTATAGAACCCAATGGGTAGGAGTTCCAGGGGCACCAGTAACCCAAGTAATGGCATTTACAACACCACTAGGTCGTCGTTTAGGAGTAGGGGTGAGTGTTATTAGAGATCAATTGGGACCAGCAGTTGAAACCAATACAGCGCTGGACATATCCTATTTGTTAGACTTAAATTCTAATGGCTTGCGTCTTTCTTTTGGAATGAAAGGAGGGATTCAATTATTGGATGTAGATTATAGTAAATTAATGACACGTGAACCCAATGACCCCGCGTTGAATGAGAATATCAATTCGAGAATTACACCCTCTGTGGGAGCTGGAATCTTTTTATTTAATGAACACTGGTACCTGGGTTTTTCCTCTCCCAATCTTTTAACTACAACGCATTACAACAATGCTACGGTATCTACTGTGAGCAGTGAGGCTCATTTTTACTTGACTGGAGGTATGAATTTTAGTATGGGTGAGACTCTAAAATTGAAACCTGCATTTTTAGTGAAAAGAGCTGTAGGAACTCCATTTGTGGCAGATGTTTCTTTAAATTTTTTATTTAACAATCGATTTACAACAGGAGTTTCTTACAGATATAAGACCGCTTTTAGTGGCCTGGTCAAGTTTAAGGTCAATGCATTTTTATCGCTAGGGTATGCCTATGATTTTGACACAACAGCTATTGGCTACTTTTCTCAAGGCTCTCATGAGGTGTTGCTAACATTGAGTTTTAATAAATTAATGAGTGGTGTAAAACAACCTAGCTGGTTGTATTAAAAAAGAAGACAATGAAAAACAAGAGGTATTTCTTCATTTTACTAGTAATTTGTGCGCACACAAGTACTTGTCAGGAGCTATTGCCTAAAAAGCAACTGGAGGTATTATTGCTTGCAAATTACGAACTTCAGAAAATGTCGCTCAACAGAAGTTCAGATGATTTAGGAACTTTTTTTAAAGAGGATACTATTTATTTCTCATCAAATAGAAAAACAAGACGTGCGAAACAATTGATTCATAAAGAAGATGATACCTATGTCTATAACATCTATACCGCCATCAAGAGAAAGAAGAGGAAAAAACATAAGGTTTCTTTTTTACGAGGCGACGTTAATACCAAATTGAATCAATCATTACCAGTGATTACCAAAGATGGAAGCACGATGTATTTTACAACCAATAACATCAAGAATGGATCGATTCAACAAGAGTTACACATTTTTAAAGCAACCAAAAAGAACGGCTATTGGACTGACATTATTGACCTTCCTATCAATAGCGATGCCTATTCGAATGGGCATGCGGTATTGAGTGCAGATGAAACCGAAATGTATTTTGTCTCTGATAGAGATTGCAAACCTGGAGATTCCGATATTTATAAGATCCAGCTTCATGCTGATGGTAGCTATGGAATTCCTGAGCGACTGAGAAATGGCATCAACACTACAAGAGAAGAAATAACTCCATACATTACAGAAAATAATGCCTTGTATTTCTCTTCAAAAGGACACAATGGGTATGGTGGTTTTGATGTGTTTTATGTTGATTTAAATGTTGAAAAAGCAACTCCTGTAAATTTAGGGCCAGCAATCAATACCCTGTCAGATGATTTTGGGTTTTCGATGCATGAAAAAACAGGGAAAGGCTTTCTTAGTTCGAATAAAGAACGGACCACTAATGTATATGAAGTGCTTGAAAAGAAACCTATAAAGCAACTACTCGAAGACCTAAAGGCAGAACAACTGCTTTTGAGAGACTTGAAGAGGCAAACCCGAGCCACTGCTATTGTAACTTCCTCCGAAGCTAATGTTAGAAAGAATTCGAATGAACTGAATTTGGAAGAGCAACTGTTTTTTGATTGTTTGAAAAACTGTATCGAATTAAAAGTTAGCAAAAATTTAAGTAGACATGCCAAGGCTAAAATTACTAAATTACTCGATAGTTTGCTCAATGCAAAAAAAGCATCTACAGCGCAACAACTGCCGAAAAAGCTAAGAGAAACCTCTCAAACGAAAGTTAAGGTTGCAAAAACAACTCCAGAAACGTTGCAAGAGAAGAAGGCTCAGGTTATGGATTACTTTAAGTTCAATTCTTCCTATTTACATGCCTCTTTTAAAAGCAAATTGAAGGTGTTGGCGCAAATACTCAAAGGCGATACAACTTCAAAAGTTCAATTCTATGTGCATGCAGATGCGAGGGGAACAACTGATTATAACCTTCTATTGACAAAAAAAAGGTTGAAAAGAATTGAAACTTATTTGATAAAGCGTGGTGTACAACCCTCACAAGTTAGTGGAAAAGCATATGGCAAAAGTTTAATCTTAAATGACTGCGTAGATGGTGTTTCTTGTAAAGAAACATCACATAAGATCAACCGAAGAGTGGCTTATAAATGGATACGGAAATGAATTTAAAAGAAGCAGTTGTGCTTTTTATTGAGGTGCAAGTAACAGGGATAATTTGGTCATTTTTAGCGTGTTAATGGCACAGTATCTTGTTGTTAGGTTTTCTAAATAGAAACAGTTAAGAATGGTATAGAAACAATGAATTTAAAAAGGAATATTATGGAACAGTTAAAAAAAGCAAAAAATATGTGTAGGCTTGTATTGGTTTTACTTTTCCTACATACAACAGTGTGTGCACAAAGAGGATTGGGAACTAATACTCCCCATACCTCTGCAATTTTGGAATTACAATCTACCACCAAAGGTTTTTTAATGCCAAGACTTACCTCTAGTGAGATCAATAGTATTCCTGATCCAGCAGAGGGTTTAATGGTGTATTGTACTGATGAAAAAACTATTTTTATCCGTGATGATGGCGCTTGGAGAATGTACTATAGAAAAGACCAAATTGAGAATCATCATTTAATTGTTGTAGATCCTATTGGAAATGTGGGGATTGGGACAGTCCCTTCTGCACCTCTCACAGTAAAAGCAGATAATGATAGCTATGCATTAAGATTAATAGGGGATGCGACCAGCTATATAAGTTTTATGAGTAGTAGTGACAGCAGCCATTTTGGGTCTATTTCAGGATCATCTGACGGATTGGATTTCTCGACAGGTACTTCTCTTGACAAACACATGCACATTAATGCTAATGGCAATGTGGGGATTGGGACTTCTTCTCCAGTAGGAAAAATGTCCATAATTACTGGTGATGCAACTAGCCCTAATGATGAAATAGGTAATGTGACAGCTTGGGATGAAACTTTTGTCACAATAGGGAGTGCTTCTAATTTAATCGCTGGTAATCTTGGACTTGGTTATAGTAACGATCATGGTTCTGTTCTTCTATCACTCAGTCCAGGAGCGGCTTGGAAGGATATGAGTTATGTCGCAGAGCAGCATATATTTAAACGTGGGAGCAATGAACATATGCGTATCGATTCCTCAGGAAAGGTGATTATTAAAGGAGATTTACAGGTAGATGGTATGCTCAATAACACCCTATCTAGCGCTACTATTGGAGCCGAAACGATTGAAAGTGGTAATATCAAAGATGGTACCATTATGAATGTGGATGTCAATGCCGCTGCGGCCATAGCAGGTACTAAAATCAATCCAGACTTTGGTGGACAAGATGTCTTTACTACCGGAAATGTTAATAGTACTAATATGAATTTAAGTGGAGAGTTAAACCTCACGAATTCTAATCATGCGCAGCTAAAAATTGAGACCACAGATACTACCGACAAAGTAGCGGGAATTATTTATAAAGCGAGTGATATGCAATGGAAAGTTGGCGCTGGTTATGGTGTGGATCAGTCTACCTTCTCTTTCTATAATGATGTAGATAATGAGGTTATGATGGTTATTAAAAAAGAGGGCAATGTGGGGATTGGGACAACTAACCCTCAAAATGCTTTATCCGTTACGGGCTACGATAAGATAACTTTGGGGTTCCCTGCACTTTCAGGTGGGGAAAGTCGATCTGGAATCAGACCGACAGTAGCTGGCGGGGGCTATGGCGGGTTGCAATTTCTTGTAGGAGGCACTAATGGTGCTGAGGCTACAACATTGGCATTGCAATTGAGTCCCGATGGCAATGTGGGGATTGGTGGTACTCCTGATACTTCAGATATTACAGCGAAGCTTCTTGTTGAAAATAGTAGTGGTACAGTACTGCGCATAAAAGACGCAACTGACCTATATTCAAATATTCACTTTGCTGATTCTGAGCACAATTATCCAGGCTTTGTCAGCTACAACCATGGCACTAATTATCTTACACTTGGTACAAACGAGATAGAACGTATGCGTATTGATGCCAATGGCAATGTGGGGATTGGTGGTACTCCTGATACTTCAGATATTATAGCGAAGCTTCTTGTTGAAAATAGTAGTGGTACAGTACTGCGCATAAAAGACGCAACTGACCTATATTCAAATATTCACTTTGCTGATTCTGAGCACAATTATCCAGGCTTTGTCAGCTACAACCATGGCACTAATTATCTTACACTTGGTACAAACGAGATAGAACGTATGCGTATTGATGCCAATGGCAATGTGGGGATTGGGACGAACCCGGTTAGTGCTGTTTCGATTAAACGGCCTGCAAATGCTTATATCGAAATAGCAGGGAATGACAATGACGTCGGCGGTACATCGATGCTCGTAGGTCAGAACAATAGGAGTGTGGGCTATTGTTGGAACCGGGCAGCTGCGCCTTTGTTATTTGGTACTGATGACGAAGAACGTATACGTATTGATAGCGATGGCAATGTGGGGATTGGGACTCAGGTTCCAAGAGCAAAGCTAACTATTAGTAAAGACTTACTAAATAACACAGATGCCTCTGCATTTAGATTGAATGCGGATGCTACTAATACAAGCAACACTTTATTTGGTGGTGCTTCTTCTTCACTAAATTATGCTTTCTGGCAATCATGGAAGGAAGGAGGAGACGCTGGAGCGAGAAGCCTAGTTTTGAACCCCAGTGGCGGCAATGTAGGGATTGGTGCGAGTTCGTCTGGCAGTAAATTGTATGTTGATGGCAAACTTACTGTTGAAGGAGATATCTTGGTTAGCGACGGCAACGCTTTACAATTTACTGCAAATGACCTAGGAACTGCAAACTCGGTAGGTATGCGTAGAGGCGCTACGGGTGAGTTAGTACTCGTGTCTAATTCTGGAGGTTTATTTCATGAAGCCGGTGACAGTTATTACCTGATTAATACCGATGGTGGCGCAACTTCCGATGCGACATTGAAGGAGAATATTGTTCCGATTGATAACGCACTGGAGAAGGTGTTGGCAATAGGTGGTGTCTATTTCAATTTTAAAGAAAAACAGCTAAGCGCACCGAGTAATGGTAGACAGATAGGTGTTATTGCTCAGAATGTTGAGTCTGTTTTTCCTGAAGCGGTGGTTGAGCAGGATGGAATAAAACATGTTCGCTATGAGACATTAATAGCGCCTCTTTTTGAGGCTTTTAAAGAATTGAAACAGCAAAACGAATCTCAACAGGCTGTTATTGAAAACTTAATGAAAAGACTGAAGGTTTTGGAAGCTAAAAATAAGGAGTAATTTCGAGGAGAGCTAACTACGCAGTAATCTAACGAAATCAACCACTTTTTCGTGAAAAAATGTCTATTTTTACAGCAGGTGTTCGCATTCAATAAAGACAGGGAGTAGCGTATTAAAAAACTACTTGGCTGGATTGAAAAATCACCCAAGAGTCTGTTTTTATGGGTACATCAAACACAAAATAAACATGTTAGAAAACAATATAAAAATGAGAAAAGTAGTATACAATGCAGTACTGATGACTGCCATCCTAATGGGGTGCGCAACTGAAAAAAAAGAAAGCAAGACAACAACAACGCCTACAACAACAGTTTCAAAAACGGCAGGAACACCTATGAGTTTTGGTGTAAGAGGAAACTGTGGGATGTGTAAAAAGACCATTGAAACGGCAGCAAATACACTTCCAGGAGTTGCCAATGCCAATTGGAACAGTACCCAGAAAAAAATGACTGTTTCTATAGATAGCACAAAGACCAATGTCCTTGCTGTAGCAACTGCAGTGGCAGCTTCTGGCTATGATACTGAGCTCAGTACAGGAAATACAGAGGCCTACAACAATTTGCCAGGATGTTGTAAGTATGACCGTGACATGGCTATGAATCTTAAAGAGTAATTTGCAGTAACGCTGTATAGCTGTATCTTTGTGTTATGGATTTATTTAACCAAGAACAGCTTCCAAATCTTTTGCCCTTTGATGGTGAGGTCAATTACCACGGACCTTTGCTGTCACAAGCATTGTGTTTATACTATTACAAAACCTTGTTCAATGACATTGCATGGAAGCATGATGAAGCGGTTATTTTTGGCAAACGCATTGTAACCAAACGAAAAGTTGCCTGGTATGGAGACGAGCCTTATGATTACAGCTATTCAAACGTTACTAAAAAAGCCTTGCCTTGGACCCCTGCATTGCAAGTATTAAAAGAAGCAGTCGAAAAAGAAAGTAAGGAAACCTATAACTCCTGCTTGTTAAATCTTTACCATTCTGGAGATGAGGGCATGGCTTGGCATGCTGATGGAGAAAAAATGTTGAAGAAAAATGGGGCTATCGCTTCGTTAACACTCGGTGCAGAACGCAAGTTTTCATTCAAACACAAAGAGACCAAGCAAAAGGTAGATATTGTTTTGGAAAACGGAAGTTTGTTGGTGATGAAAGGTCAAACGCAAAGCCATTGGCTGCACCGCTTGCCGCCAACAAAACGTATAAAAACACCCAGAATAAATTTAACCTTTAGAACAATTATTCTCTAAAGATTGTTGTTTCTTTGCAGTACTAAAAGCACACACTTATTTTGGAATCAAGACCTTCTACAAATCTAAATAAATACATCAGTAGCACCGGTATTTGCTCTCGTAGAGATGCAGAAAAACTCATTATTGCCGGCAGGGTTACCATAAACGGACAGCAAACGAAGTTAGGGAATCGCGTTTTTGAAGGAGATGTTGTCAAGGTCGATGGACGTGCCTTACAAGCAAAACCAAAAACACTGTACATTGCATTTAACAAACCTGTTGGGATTGTGTGTACCACAGATTCGAAAGAGAAAAAGAACATTGTTCGCTATATCAATCATCCAGAACGATTATTTCCAATAGGGCGCTTAGACAAGCCTTCTGAAGGGCTCATCTTCCTTACCAATGATGGTGACATTGTGAATAAAATTTTACGCGCCGGGAACAACCATGAAAAAGACTATGTGGTTACCGTAGACCAACCCATTACAGACGACTTTATACAAAAAATGGGTGCTGGAATTCCAATTCTTGGCACGGTTACTCAAAAATGTAAAGTCACAAAGCTTTCTGCCAAGACCTTTCAAATTGTCTTAACTCAAGGCTTGAATCGTCAAATTCGTAGAATGTGTGAGTATTTGGGCTATGAAGTGGTGAAGTTGCAACGTACCCGAATTATGAATGTCACACTAGCGAGTTTGCCTCTTGGACATTGGCGGGAGTTGACCGCAAAAGAAATGACTGAAATCAATAAAATGGTTGCCACTTCTTCGAAAACGGAGGAGGCCTCTGTCATTGCAGAAAAAAAAGAGACAAGCCAACCAAGGAAGAAGCCCACAAGAAAACCCAACGATTTTAATAAAAAGAGTGCATCATTTAGAAAGAATTCACCAAAATCGAAAAGAAATACAACACATTCATCAAGAAAAAAGAGACGCTAAACCTTTCTCTTTTTTTAACTTTTCAATTCTTAAATAACTGTATCTTTGCCAACGATGAAATTTGACTTAAAAACAACCGACCCCAAAAGTAAAGCCAGAGCAGGTGTAATTACAACCGATCATGGTACCATAGAAACACCAATTTTTATGCCAGTAGGTACCGTAGGAACGGTAAAAGGTGTGCACCAATCTGAATTGAAAGATGAGATCAACCCAGATATCATTCTCGGTAACACCTATCACTTATACTTGCGTCCTCAAACTAAGATTTTGGAGCAAGCAGGTGGTTTGCATAAATTTATGAACTGGGATCGAAATATTTTAACAGATTCTGGAGGGTATCAAGTATATTCCTTGTCTGGAAGACGTAAAATTAAAGAAGAGGGTGTAAAGTTTAAATCGCATATCGATGGCTCGTATCATACATTTACGCCAGAGAATGTGATGGAAATTCAACGCTCTATTGGTGCAGATATTATCATGGCTTTTGACGAGTGTACGCCGTACCCGTGTGATTTTAATTACGCGAGAAGATCCATGCATATGACACACCGTTGGTTAAAGCGTTGCATCAATCACCTAGAAAAAACACCTTTAAAATACGATTATAATCAAACCTTTTTTCCAATTGTACAGGGAAGTACGTACAAAGATTTGCGAAAGCAATCTGCCGAGTTCATTGCCTCTGTAGGTGCAGAAGGAAATGCCATTGGAGGCTTGTCTGTTGGAGAGCCTGCAGAGGAATTATATGGAATGACAGAGGTGGTTTGTGAAATTTTACCAGAAGACAAACCAAGGTATTTAATGGGCGTAGGAACCCCAATCAATATCTTAGAGAATATCGCACTTGGAGTAGACATGTTTGATTGTGTGATGCCCACTAGAAATGCACGAAACGGAATGCTGTTTACTGCGCATGGTACCATCAACATAAAAAACAAGAAATGGGAGAATGATTTTTCTGCCATTGATGAGATGGATATCACCTATGTAGATACCATGTACTCAAAAGCTTATTTACGCCACCTATTTGCAGCCAAAGAATTGTTGGGGAAACAAATTGCAACCATTCATAACTTAGGGTTTTATTTGTGGCTAACCAGAGAAGCTAGAAAACATATCTTAGCAGGAGACTTTGCAGCATGGAAAGATAAAATGGTCAAGCAAATGAACAAAAGATTGTAAGTTGAAAATTATTGATCGCTACATATTAAAAAGATATTTGGTCACTTTTGTGTTTACCTTATTGATTTTGATACCGATTGCGGTAGCCATTGATATTGCCGAAAAAGTAGATAAGTTTTTGGCAGCAGATGAGCTTACCACTTTCGAGATTGTGAATGATTATTACAAAAACTTTATCATTTATTATGCCAATACTTTTATGCCGTTGGCATTGTTTGTGGCAGTCATTGTCTTTACGTCGAAGCTCTCAAACAATACAGAAATAGTAGCAATTAACAATGCAAAAGTCTCATTTACACGCTTTTTATATCCTTATTTTGTTGGAGCAACCTTGATCACTGCATTGGCATTGGTGATGAATCATTTTGTGGTTCCTAGTAGTAGTAAGGTGCGTAAGAAGTTTGAAAATACTTATTTGAAAACAAAAAAATACGGAGATAGTAGGGTTACTGATTTTAGTTTGCAACTGACAGATAGCTCTTATATTTATATACATAGTTTTGATTTGAGATCAAATACAGGGTATACCTTTTCAGAGGACGTGTATGACGGGTATCAACTGAAGCGAAAGTTGACTGCAGATCGTATTAATTGGATTGAAAAAGACAGTGTGTTTAGATTGTATAGATGTCGTATTCGACATATTTATAAAGATAGAGATAGTATTTTTTCACAAAATACAAAAGACACCACTTTTGCCTTTACTCCCAAAGACCTAGTTTACAAAGCCGCATTGGCGCAAGAGATGCCCTCTAATGAGTTGATCAAGTACATAGCAGTCTCGAAGAAAAGAGGAGTTAAAAATTTGAATGCACACTTGGTAGAATTGCACAAAAGATCTAGTTTGCCAATTTCGTCATACATCCTTACTGTTATTGCTGTAGCATTGGCTTTTAAAAAGCGTAGAGGAGGCACCGGTGTGAATTTGGCCTTGGGATTTGCGCTCATGTTTGTCTATATTTTTTTCTTAAAGGTGTCGGAAGTATTGGGAGCCGTTGCAGGTGCTAATTCTTTGCTCGCTGTTTGGATCCCTAATCTTTTATTTGGTGCCTTAGCGCTTTATTTATATTACAATGCAAGAAAGTAAACTGAAGTATTTTTTACAACTCCATTTGATTGTTTTTATTTGGGGTTTTACAGCCATATTGGGCGCCTTGATACGAATAGAAGCAGTTCCCTTGGTGTGGTTTAGAATGGTATTGGCTGTGGTGTTTATAGCCCTCTATTTTCTGATCAAAAAGAAAGGTTTTTCAATTGATCGAAAATCCTTATTTAAATTTGTAGGTACCGGTGTGATCATTGCCCTGCATTGGATCTTCTTTTTTAAAGCAATCAAAGTGTCTAATGTATCCATTGCATTGGTAACGATGAGTACAGGTGCTTTTTTTACTTCTCTTATAGAGCCACTCTTTTTTAAAAGAAGATTGCAGATGCTTGAGCTTATTTTAGGATTGATTGTGATTGGTGGATTGTACATCATTTTTAATTTTGAAACACAGTATTATTTAGGAATCATTTATGCGTTGATTTCAGCCTTTTTAGCCGCACTTTTCTCCGTGTTGAATGGCTTGTTTGTAAAGAAAACCTCGGCAGATGTCATTTCTTTTTATCAATTGCTGTTTGGTGCCTTATTTGTAACTATCTTTTTGTTTGCTACCGATTCATTTACTGTAGATTTTTTTGACTTAACAGTCTCCGATTGGCTCTATCTAGTGCTGTTAAGTAGTATTTGTACCGCCTACGCTTTTATTGTGTCTGTAAAGATTATGAAGCATCTAACTCCCTATACAGTGATGTTGACCATTAACTTAGAACCTGTGTATGCCATTGTGTTGGCTTTATTTATTTTTGGCGATAAAGAAAAAATGAATGTAGAGTTCTATTACGGAGCTTGTATTGTGTTTGCGGTAGTCTTACTTAACGGAGTCCTTAAAAACAGATCAAAACTCAGAGAGAAACTTACCAAGAATAAAACATAAAAAGAGACTTGCAATTATTAATTTTATAGTAAGTTTGTAGCTAGTAAGTATCAATCAATGTATCATTGATTGCGTTATAATCAAACAACGACCAAATGGAATATTTAGATTTTGAACTACCAATTAAAGAGCTTGAAGATCAATTAGCAAAGTGCTTGTTAATTGGAGAAGAAAGCGATGTTGACGTTACTGCAACATGTCAGAAAATTGAAAAGAAACTAGAGAAAACAAAAAAAGAGATTTATAAAAATTTAACCGCTTGGCAACGTGTGCAATTATCACGTCATCCCAACAGGCCTTACACGTTAGATTATATTAAAGCCTTGGCTGGAGATACCTTCATGGAATTGCACGGAGATCGCAGTGTAAAAGATGACAAAGCAATGGTTGGTGGCTTGGGTAAAATAGGCGATCAGTCATTTATGTTTATTGGGCAGCAAAAAGGATACAATACAAAAACACGTCAATACAGAAATTTTGGAATGGCCAACCCAGAAGGGTATCGAAAGGCATTGCGATTGATGAAAATGGCAGAAAAGTTTCAGATTCCTGTGGTGACTTTAATTGACACACCGGGTGCGTATCCTGGATTGGAAGCAGAAGAAAGAGGACAGGGTGAGGCAATCGCTAGAAATATTCTAGAGATGTCTCGTCTAAAGACGCCTATTATTGCCATTGTTATTGGTGAGGGTGCCTCAGGTGGAGCCCTGGGAATTGGTGTGGGTGATAAGGTATTAATGTTAGAAAACTCATGGTATTCTGTGATTTCTCCTGAGAACTGCTCTTCCATCTTGTGGAGAAGTTGGGAGCATAAAGAAAAGGCAGCTGAGTCTTTAAAGTTAACTGCAGAGGATGGTATGGATCTAAAAATTGTTGATGGTGTAATTAAAGAACCTTTAGGAGGTGCGCATGCAGATAGAGAAGGAGCCTTCAAAGAAGTTGAAAGAGTGATTGTAGAAACTTATGCGAGCTTAAAAGATGTTGCTCATACAGATTTGGTGATGCAGCGCATGGAGAAATATGCCACCATGGGAACTTATGAAGGATAGTTTGTTTATATTTCATATATAAAAAAAGCAGGATGTTACATCCTGCTTTTTTTATGCTCCCTATGTTGTTTAGATGCTCAATCCTTTGAATAGCCTTTCTAATGCGGGGTTGGAGGGTCTTGGTGCATTTGAGTTTACAATATTTCCCTTCGGATCCAATAGTAAAAACCTTGGAATGCCTGTAACGAGATATTCTTGCATAAATGCGACATCTTGTCCTGCATGCAATTGAATGCCTGTGAGATTTTTGTCTTTGACCATGGTTTTCCATTTAGATGCTGCTTTTTCCCAAGAACCTGCAGTTCTTTGATCATCAATAGAAATGCTGACAAATTTGATATTCTTATTGTGGTATTTTTTTTCCAAACGTTTTAAGGCAGGTATCTCAGCAATGCAAGGATTGCACCAGGTTGCCCAAATATCTATATATACATAGCTTCCTTTTAAGTCGTCTAAGGAGGTTTTGCCGCCTTTGTAGTTTACATAATTATTAAATTTTGGAGAAGGCATCCCTTCTTGCAATTTTAACTGTGCCTTCTGTTGCAATTTAGCCGCTTCATGCTGCTTGTCATAGTTCTTTTCCAACATGGCAAAAAAGCCATTGGTTCTTTCGTCGCTTGTTCTGATGAGCATCGTATCAATGTCTACAAATGCTTCTTTTAAGCTATCAAAACTACGCTTCATCGTATTTATTTTATCAGAAAAAATAGTTTTGTCTAGCGCAAACATTGCTCTTGGATCACCAAAAGATCTGCCTAGTTTGTTTTGTGCTATTGCATAATTGATGGAGCTGGCACCTTTTCCTGTATAGACTGCAGTTTCAAAGAGGGCATTTCTTTCTGCGGTTAGCTGCAGGTCATAGCCATTTCTTAAAAAGGTAAATCCTACATTACTACCATTGATAGCTAATGTGTAATATCCAGCCTTTTTTATGTTTAAGGTATCTTTAAAGCTGCCGTCTTCTGAAAGAACGATATCTTTTTTGAAGGTGGAAGATTGAATCGAAAGAATGCTGTCAGTAGGATTGGTTTTACTGATTGCACCCGAAAATTGAACATAATTTTTGTTTTCTTTTGCGCATGCACTCAATAAAAGAATGGCCGCTAAAAGTAAAGTTATTTTTTTCATTGGTATGGTTTTATTAACAGTCACAAATATAGTTAAATCACGAGTTTGATTGTGTTATTTTAAGCATAAAAAAAACCGAGCATTGCGCTCGGTTTTGAATTACTTATCCTTTTGTTCTTCTGCTGTTTTCTCTGGCTTTTTTATACGGATGGTCAACTCATCTTTCTTTTCATCGAGATCCATGGAAATGGTATCGCCTTCCGTTAGTTTTGAATTTACGATTTCTTCAGCTAAAGCATCTTCAATGTACTTTTGAATGGCTCTTTTTAATGGCCTCGCACCGTATTTTTTATCAAACCCTTTGTCTGCGATGTAGTCTTTTGCTTTATTGCTCAGTTTTAGCGTGTATCCCAAATCACCGATTCTATGCAGTAATTTGTCTAATTCAATGTCAATAATAGCATGAATATGATTTCGTTCTAGTGCATTGAAAACAATAATATCATCAATTCTATTTAAAAATTCAGGTGCAAATGATTTTTTTAAGGCACTTTCAATAATTCCTTTTGCGTGTTCATCTGCTTGTGCAACTTTCGATGAGGTTCCAAATCCAACGCCTGCACCAAAGTCTTTTAATTGTCTAGCACCTATGTTCGAAGTCATGATAATAATCGTATTCCTAAAATCGATCTTACGACCCAGGCTATCTGTAATATGTCCGTCATCTAGAATTTGTAACAACATGTTAAAAACATCTGGGTGTGCTTTTTCAATTTCATCCAATAAAACAACAGAATATGGCTTGCGTCTAATTTTTTCAGTAAGCTGTCCACCTTCCTCGTATCCAACGTAACCTGGAGGTGCTCCAATCAATCGAGAAATGGCAAACTTTTCCATGTATTCACTCATGTCTATTCGAATGAGCGAGTCTTCTGAGTCAAATAGCTCCCTAGCCAGAACTTTTGCTAACTGAGTTTTTCCTACTCCTGTAGAACCTAAAAATATAAATGAGCCAATAGGCTTATTAGGATCTTTTAATCCAACACGGTTACGCTGAATAGCCTTCACAACTTTAGTTACTGCATTGTCTTGTCCAATTATTTTCCCTTTGATAAGACTTGGCAATTCACTCAAGCGATTGCTTTCTGCTTCGGCGACTCGGTTTACAGGAATACCTGTCATCATAGAAACCACTTCGGCAACATTGTCTTCAGTAACAATTTCTCTATTTAGTTTAGAATCTTCTTCCCATTGTTTTTGAGCGGAATCTAATGCGGATTCAATATTTTTTTCATCATCTCTTAGCTTCGCTGCCTCCTCATATTTTTGTCCGCTGACCGCATCGGACTTACGTGTCCTAATTTTTTCTAATTCTTGCTCAAGTGCTAATACTTGTTTTGGCACCACAATATTGGTAATGTGAATTCTTGAGCCGGCTTCATCTAAGGCGTCTATTGCTTTGTCCGGCAGGTAACGATCTGTCATGTACCTATTGGTCAATTTTACACAAGCTTCTATGGCATCATCTGTAAAATCTACATGATGGTGTTCTTCGTATTTCTCTTTTATATTGTGGAGAATTTGAACCGTTTCTTCAACGCTAGTGGGTTCAACGATAATTTTTTGAAAACGACGCTCTAAGGCACCATCTTTTTCGATATTCGTTCTGAATTCATCCAAGGTGGTTGCTCCAATACATTGTATTTCTCCTCTTGCCAATGCAGGTTTTAACATGTTGGATGCATCTAAAGAGCCTGTTGCTCCTCCTGCACCAACAATGGTGTGAATTTCATCAATGAATAAAATGATGTCATCATTTTTCTCAAGTTCATTCATCAGTGCTTTCATTCGCTCTTCGAACTGACCTCTATATTTTGTACCCGCAACAAGACTCGCTAGGTCTAAAGAGATGATTCGTTTGTCGAATAAAATCCTGGACACTTTTCTGTTCACAATACGCAGGGCTAGTCCTTCTGCAATAGCAGATTTACCCACACCTGGTTCTCCAATAAGCATTGGATTGTTTTTCTTTCTTCTACTGAGAATCTGAGAAACGCGTTCAATTTCTTTTTTACGACCTACAACTGGGTCTAGTTTATTGGTTTCTGCCAATGCTGTTAGGTCTCTTCCAAAATTATCTAGTACCGGTGTTTTTGATTTCTTTTGAGTCTTACCTTTTGATTGGCTGTATGGATTCGATTTGTCTTGACTAAACTCATCATCAGAAGGTGTTTCTGCAATGGGGTCTAGTGAAAGATCACTACCATCAGTATGTAGCTGTTTGTACAAACTTTT
This sequence comes from Polaribacter sp., assembly GCA_042091715.1. Lineage (GTDB taxonomy): Bacteria > Bacteroidota > Bacteroidia > Flavobacteriales > Flavobacteriaceae > Polaribacter. The sequence continues at coordinate 28,508 of JBELGW010000024.1, forward strand.
TGCTTGGTCGTAATCAATGTATAGTTTGTTCAGTAGCTTGGTTGTTGGATCATTCTCATTTCGTAAGATACACAATAAGAGATGCGCTGTGTCTATGGATTCACTTTGATATAGCTTGGCCTCTAAAAAAGTTGTTTTAAGCGCTTTCTCAGCTTGCCTTGTTAAATGCAAGCTCTTTTTCTTTTCTTCTTTATCAAAATTGGGCGCAGCAGGGTTAAGCCCTTCTGTTTTTTTTCGCATCAGTTCTAAATCAACATCAAAAGCCGTTAAGATGTCAATAGCTTTGCCATCTCCTTTTCTTAGTAAACCTAATAAAAGGTGTTCTGTTCCAATAAAATCATGTCCTAATCGCAAAGCTTCATCTTTACTAAAGGTAATTACGTCTCTTACTCTTGGTGAAAAGTTATCGTCCATATTTCTAGGTGTATTGTTCTAAATTTATTTGAAATTTAGTAAAAAAAAAGCAAAAAAAGTGCCACTTTTCTCTTTTTGTCATTTTGTCTGTATCATATTCGGTTTAAGGGGTTGGTAATCATCTTGTTATTACTTGTTAAAAGATATAAAATAATGTTAATAACTCCAGGCAATCAATCCTAGTAATTGTTTGCATAAAAAAGGAATTATTGTACCTTGCTCGTTTAAGGAAATTAGTAAAAAATTAATACATATAGATATATGACAGACGGAGAAAAGTTGATTCCAATTAATATAGAGGAACAGATGAAATCTGCGTACATTGATTATTCAATGTCAGTTATTGTTTCAAGAGCCTTACCAGATGTTCGAGATGGTTTGAAACCCGTTCATAGAAGGGTGCTTTTTGGAATGCATGAATTAGGTATTAAAGCTACAGGGTCGTATAAGAAATCTGCCAGAATTGTTGGAGAGGTTTTGGGAAAGTATCACCCACATGGTGATACCTCTGTATATGATTCCATGGTCCGAATGGCGCAAGATTGGAGTGTTCGTTATATGATGGTGGATGGTCAAGGAAACTTCGGTTCTGTAGATGGTGATAGTCCGGCAGCAATGCGTTATACAGAGGTAAGGATGCAGAAGATTTCTGAGGAAATGTTGTCTGATATCGAAAAAGACACTGTGGATCATCGTTTGAACTTTGATGATACCTTGCAAGAGCCCACGGTACTTCCAACGAGAATACCAAACCTATTGGTGAATGGAGCTTCAGGGATTGCTGTAGGTATGGCTACAAATATGGCGCCTCATAACTTAACAGAAGTTGTAAACGGTACCTTGGCTTATATTGACAACAGAGCTATTGAGATTGATGAGTTGATGCAGCATGTGAAGGCTCCGGATTTCCCAACCGGTGGAATTATCTATGGTTACGATGGTGTAAAGGATGCTTTTCACACGGGTAAAGGACGCATTGTAATGCGTGCAAAAGCTGTTATTGAAGAGGTGAAAGGTAGAGAATGTATCATTGTTTCTGAAATTCCATATCAGGTAAACAAGGCAGAAATGATTAAGAAGACTGCTGAGTTGGTGAATGAGAAAAAATTGGAAGGCATTGCCAATATTAGAGATGAGTCTGATCGAAATGGAATGCGCGTTGTTTATGTCTTAAAGCGCGATGCGATTCCAAATATAGTGCTGAATAAGTTATTTAAGTATACTGCGTTGCAGACCTCATTTAGTGTTAATAATATTGCACTAGTTAATGGCAAACCAGAGCAATTGAACTTGAAGCAACTGATTCACTATTTTGTTGAGCACCGACATGATGTTGTGGTGCGACGAACAAAATTTGAATTAAAGAAAGCAGAAGCAAGAGCGCATATTTTAGAAGGGTTAATTATTGCTTCAGATAATATTGACGAAGTGATTAAAATCATTAGAGGTTCTAAAAATGCAGACGAAGCCAGAGCAGCTTTAATTGCCCGTTTTGAATTGTCAGAAATCCAAGCCAAGGCCATTGTAGAAATGCGTTTGCGACAGTTGACTGGATTAGAGCAGGATAAGTTGCGTGCTGAATATGAAGAGATCATGAAAACGATACTCGACTTGAAAGATATTTTAGACAATGAATCTAGGCGCTATCAGATCATCACAGATGAATTGATTGCGGTAAGAGATAAGTATGGGGATGCACGAAGATCTCAAATTGAATATGCGGGTGGAGACATGAGTATTGAAGATATGATTCCTGACACCAAAGTGGTTGTTACTATTTCGAATGCTGGTTATTTGAAAAGAACAAATCTTGATGAGTACAAGGTTCAGCATAGAGGAGGAAGAGGGCAGAAAGGAGCTACTACGAGAAATGAGGATTTCCTCGAACATTTATTTGTCGGTACCAATCATCAGTATATGATGTTCTTTACTCAAAAAGGAAAGGTATTTTGGATGCGCGTTTATGAGATCCCTGAAGGAGGTAAAAACACCAAGGGAAGAGCCATGCAAAATTTAATTAATATTGAACAAGATGATAAAGTAAAGGCATTCTTGGTCACTAAAAATTTAAAAGATGAAGCCTATATTAATAGTCATTATGTAATAATGGCAACCAAGAAAGGGCAGGTTAAAAAGACTTCTTTAGAACAGTATTCACGTCCACGAACCAATGGTATAAATGCAATCACCATTAAAGATGGAGATGAATTACTAGAGGCAAAATTAACCACTGGAGATAGTCAGGTGATGTTGGCATTAAAGTCTGGTAAAACCATTCGTTTTGAAGAGGCTAAAACACGTCCAATGGGTAGAACTGCATCTGGAGTAAGAGGGATTACCTTGCAACATGAGCAGGATGAGGTTGTAGGTATGGTTGCTGTGAATGATCACGAAAGTAACATTTTAGTAGTTTCTGAAAAAGGCTACGGTAAACGCTCTAGTTTAGAGGATTATAGAATAACCAATAGAGGAGGTAAAGGTGTTAAAACATTGAATATTTCTGAAAAGACAGGTCAATTGGTAGCTATAAAAAATGTGACAGATGAAGATGATCTTATGATTATTAATAAATCGGGTATTATCATAAGAATGGCAGTTGCAGACTTGCGTGTTATGGGAAGAGCAACTCAGGGTGTAAAATTGATCAATATCAAAGACTCTGATAGTATTGCAGCTGTTGCAAAGGTGCAACATGAAGAGGAAGATTTGGATGAAGATGAAAATGGCACGGATATTGAAACTCCCTCAACGGAGAGTGAAGAGTAAGAATACTATTAAACTAAATATAAAATGAAAAAACAAGTATTATCAGTTGCGTTAGGAATGTGTACTATGGTGTCTTTTGCGCAAAAGAATGAGTTAAAATCAGCACAAAAAGCACTCAATAGTAAAGATTATGCAGCGGCAGTTAGCGCAATAGGAGCAGCAGAGCCTTTAATAGCGAATGCAGATGACAAAATGAAATCGAAGTTTTATTTCTTAAAAGGTCAGGCCTATGGAGGTAAGAAAGATTTTAAAACTGCAGCGGCTTCCTATAACGATTTGTTTGCTTTTGAAAAGCAAGTTGGTAAAAAGAGATACACAGACAAGGCAATGCCTATGTTGAATCTGCTCAAGGAAGAACTCAATAAAAAGGCTTTTAGCCTAAATGAAGCAAAAGATTTTAAAGGCTCTTCTCAGGCATTTTATTTGAGATATACCTTAGATAAAAGAGATACTTTGTTTTTGTCGAATGCTGCGCAATTAGCATTGCAAGCCAAAGACTACGATGGAGCTTTTAAATTATACTCTGAGTTAATAGAGACTGGCTATACATCAATTACTGATGTTTTCGAAGCAACAGAAAAAGAGACCGGGAAAAAAGTCTCTTTCAATTCTCAAAAAGAAATGGACTTTATGTCAAAATCTGGAGCTTACATCAATCCAAAAGCATACAAGACGAAATCGAAGCGTGTGACATTTTCAAAGAACATGTTAAATATTTTGACACAGCAGAAAAAATATGACGAGGCAATAACGTTGATAAAAAAGATCCGTTCGGGAGAACCAGATAATTTAGATTTACTGCTATCAGAAGCTTTTTTGTACAACGATATGGAGCAGCCATTAAAGTTTGAGGCGTTGATGAAAGAAGCTACAGCAAAGGATCCGACAAACCCTGATTTATTCTTCAATATTGGAATTGTAAATTACAACGCGAAAAATATTGATGAGGCAGTAAAGTATTTTACAAAAGCATTGGAGTTGAAATCAGATTACCCAAAAGGTAGCTGGATGCTTGCGAATTCTTTATTATTAAAAGATGAAGCGATTGTTACAGAAATGAATGCCTTGCCTCCGAGTGATTTTAAGAATTATGATAAACTTCAGGCTGATCGTAATGTATTGTTTAATAATATACTACCTATCTTAGAAAAGGCAGATGCAGCAGGAAGAGATGTGAATACCGTGCGAATGCTGATTGGAGTATATGAGCAATTAGAAATGTCTGATAAGGCAGACGCTTTAAGAAAAGTACTTAAAACATTGGAATAATTCATATTTCGATAAAAAAAACCGAAACATTTACGTTTCGGTTTTTTTTATATGATACTTTTAATAACCCTCAGTTTATGGGTGTGCCTTTTGGTATCAACATTGTAAATACCACTATGATCTAGTCTGTCTATTCGTACTTTTCCATAAGCATGAATGATGTAGTTGTCTTTCATAATAATACCTACATGGTTAATAATCCCTTCATTATCGTCAAAGAAAGCTAAATCTCCCGGTTGACTTTCTTCAATAAAACTCAACACATTTCCTTGTGTTGCTTGTTGTTTCGCTTCTCTAAGAAGTTGGTATCCACAAAGCTTATAGATCATTTGCGTGAATCCCGCACAATCAATACCAAAAGGAGTTTTTCCTCCTTGTAAATAGGGTGCATTTAAGTACATAAATGCATTCTTTATAATATGTTGCTTGTCTTTCTTGCCGCTCATAACAGCACCGTCATAATGGAATTCGGCATGGTTATATCGTATTTTCTTATCGGTATATTGTGGTAACGTAGCACCAATAGAAATAGTAGATAACTTACCTTCATTATCGATAATGAATTCAATTAATTCAGCGGCTAAAATAGGGTCAGATTTTCCTAAGATTGTGTATTCGTCTTCCGTTATTTCCTCAAATTGTTTGTTGTCAATATAGCCTTCATACGAATCAAATGTCAATCGTATTTTACTCCAATTTTTTCTCTTTTCTAGTACTTTAAACTGTTCTCCAAACAATAGTTGTGAGACCATTTCTGAGTTTTCAGAGGGTGCAATCCTTATTGGAACAATACTTAAATTACAGATGCCGTAGCGCATATAGTCAGAGAAATTTAGATGAAATACAGGTGTTATTATGAAACTCTTTCGATAACCATAGCACTTGCGCCACCTCCACCATTACAGATACCAGCAGCTCCAATTTTAGCATTATTTTGCTTTAAAATAGTCGTTAGTGCTATCACAATTCTTGCGCCTGACACCCCAAGTGGGTGTCCGAGAGAAACAGCACCACCGTTTACATTCACGTTATCATCAGTAATGCCTAGAATTTTCATATTTGCCAATCCTACTACAGAAAAAGCCTCATTTAATTCAAAGTAATCAACATCATCAACTGATAGGTTAGCCTTTGCGAGTGCTTTCGGTAAGGCTTTTGCAGGTGCCGTAGTAAACCACTTTGGTTCGTGTGCAGCATCTGCATAACTTTTAATTTTAGCGAGTGGAGTTAGCTTTAGTTCTGCCGCTTTTTCTGCAGACATAAGCACCAATGCTGCGCCTCCATCATTGATTGTTGAGGCATTTGCTGCGGTTACAGTACCTTCTTTTGAAAAGGCAGCGCGCAAGGCAGGAATTTTTTCCATTTTTACATTTTTGTATTCTTCATCTTCCGAGAAGATAATAGGTGCTCCTCGTCTTTGAGGAATTTCTACAGGAACAATTTCATCGGCATATTTTCCCGCATTCCATGCAGCAGCAGACCGCTCATATGAGCTGATAGCAAATGCGTCTTGGTCTTCTCTTGAGAAATCATATTCAGTGGCACATGCATCAGCACAAACTCCCATAGCAACTTGCTCATAGGCATCTACCAAACCATCTTTTTGCATACCATCCTCTAATGTTACAGGTCCAAATTTAGCACCTTTTCTTGCGTGTTGGTAGTGTGGTATCATGCTCATGTTTTCCATACCTCCAGCAACTACAATCTCAGTATCACCCAATGCAATGGTTTGAGCAGCCAGCATAATTGATTTCATACCAGATGAACAAACTTTGTTCACAGTAGTACAAGGAACTGTATTGGGAATTCCTGCGAATAGTGCCGCCTGTCTTGCAGGTGCTTGTCCTAAACCAGCAGAAACAACATTCCCCATATACACTTCTTGAACCATTTCTGGTGACAAGTTTATTTTGTCTAAAGCACCTTTAATTGCAACAGCTCCTAGCTTAGGGGCAGGAATTGATGATAAACTTCCCATAAAACTCCCTATTGGAGTTCGTGCAACGGACACAATGACTACTTCTTTCATATGATATGTGATCTTTTAATTAATACAGTTTTGATTTGAACATTGCGAAAATAGCCAATTTATTATGATTCATAAAATAAAGTAGCGCATTCTTCTATGCGAAATAAAGTTAAATGTAATTTTTGAAAGCGAAACTATTTAAAGTAAGTTTGTATAAGTTACACGTATATCGCAAAAGACATGAACAAGGTCATCAATAAGGTTTATAAGAACAATACCATGGTGTACAAGGTATTGTTATTTTTAATTTCTGTTGTATCAATCGTTTATTTATTCCCTAAGGGTGGGCAATTTAAATACGATTTTAATCGTGGTACCCCATGGCAATATGATAATCTGTATGCTACATTTGATTTTTCTATTCAGAAAACAGGTGAGGAGTTGGACCTAGAGAGACAAGAAATAAGTCGAACCAATAGAAAATACTTTGTTTATGATGATGCCATTGTGATTGCGGTAAAAACTGCTTTTACAAAGCGATTGAATAGCTTACAAGAGGAGGGTGCTTTGAGTACTAATGAAATGCTGCGATTGGTGACAATTGGAAATTTTATAATCAATGAGGTCTATAAAATTGGCTTTATTGATGAAGCCAATCAGAATCAAAAACTCTACGATAATACACTTATTTTTTTACGAAAAAATACGGAAGTAGAAGAAATATCATATCGCGAGCTTTTATTGTATAAAGAGGTGTTAGATTTGATTACGAAGCATATAGGAGATCCTCCGTTGAGTTATGGGCAAAACAAGCTGTTAAACATTCTATTAGCTGTTTTGAAACCAAATGTAACTTTTGATAGTAATTTTACGCAAAAGGCACTGGATGAGTCTTTTAAGAATATATCATATCAAAAAGGATTGGTAGCCACCGGTGAGCTAATTATTTTAAAGGGAGATATTGTTGAAGGAAGAAAATTAGCCATTTTAAACTCGCTGAAAATTGAGTCTGAGTCGAAGGTTTGGACGGCATCAAATTACGTATGGATTATTTCAGGATATACAGTATTGGTGACATTGGCCTTGTTAATGCTTTTGTTGTTTTTACAAAAATATAGACCTGAAATTTATACAAATAACACCAAAGTGACCTTTATCTTTTTCAATGTATTTTTAATGGTTTTGATTCAAACTTTGGTGGTAAAGTACAATACTGATTATTTGTACATGGTACCTTTAAGCATTCTTCCCATTGTACTAAAGGCCTTTTTTGATGCTCGGTTGGGGTTGTTCGCGCATGTACTAACCGTGTTATTGCTTGGGTTTATTGTGCCCAATAGTTTTGAATTTATTTATTTGCACATTATCGCAGGAATGGTGACAATTTTGACTGTTTCCGACTTGTATAAAAGAGCGGGATTATTCATTTCTATCGGTCAGATTACACTGATATATATGGTTACCTATTTGGCTTTTTCTATTATCAAAGAAGGAAATGCTTCACAGATAAATTGGGAGTATTTTATGTTGTTTTGTGCAAATGGTGTATTGTCCTTCTTGTCGTTATTTTTTATTTACATGTATGAAAAAATATTTGGATTGGTCTCTGATGTCACGTTACTAGAGTTGTCTAATACCAACACCAAATTGTTGAGAGAATTGAATGAAAAAGCACCGGGAACTTTTCAGCATTCGATGCAGGTGGCAAACTTAGCAGAAGCTGCTGCAAATGAAATAGGTGCAAACTCTATGTTGGCAAGAACAGGCGCATTGTATCATGACATCGGTAAATTATTACATCCAATGTATTTTATCGAAAATCAATCAACAGGAGTGAACCCTCACCATGATTTGTCGCCAAAAGATAGTGCATTTTTAATCATTGATCATGTGATTAAGGGAATAGAATTGGCAAAAGAACATCGCATACCGGATAGAATCATTGATTTTATTCGAACACATCATGGAACAAGTTTGGTCTATTACTTTTACAAGAAAGAGCAAGAACTAAACCCAGATGTACCTGTAGAGACCGAGAAATTCCAATATCCAGGCCCGATTCCTTTCTCGAAAGAGACGGCAATTCTCATGATCTGTGATGCATCTGAGGCAGCTACAAAAAGTTTACAGCAACCAACAGCGCAATCTATAGATGCTTTAATTGATAAAGTGGTTGCCAAGCAGCAAGCGGATTATCAGTTTATAAATTCTGACATTACGTTTCGAGAAATAGAGAAGATAAAGAAAGTAGTCAAGAAGAAGTTGATGAATATGTATCACTTAAGAATCACATATCCAGATTGATATCTTTTTTTTTAAAAAAAACACAAAAAAATGTTGTGAAATTCCATTTGTAATCATACATTTGCACTCGCAATTTTTAACTAACACTTCGGTGTTAACCCGAGGAGAGGTGCCAGAGTGGTAATGGAGCAGATTGCTAATCTGTCGACGGGTAAC